>JBKBPE010000036.1:0-10854 GCA_046293375.1 Aquificaceae bacterium | reverse complement strand
CCACGATCTCTAAATCTACCTCCTCTCCGTAGGCAAGCCTATCAAAGAGGTCGGAAACATAACCTCCCGTTTCGTGGAGCATGTATGAGAAAAGTCGATTGGCTATAAGCTTGTCGGGCACTATAACCTTATTGGCGCCCAGTTCTTCAAGCTTTTGGGCTGTGCCGTCAGTAGGAGCGGTAGAGTATATAAAGAGTCTTTCCCTATCTGGCTCCAAAAGCCTTGCAGTAACTATAATCGCTATGTTCTTAGCCTCATCCTCCATATTGGCTATAAGGTACTTTGCTCTTTGTATACCAGAAGAGAGAAGAGCGGTCTTCCTAAAGGGCTCTTCCCTTATGAAGTATTTGATGTTGTGTAGCTGGATGTATTTGAGAGCTTCCTCTCTTGCATCTATTATTACAAAGTCTATTTTTCTTCTCCTTAGAGCTTCTACAAGCCATGCGGAAGTTTTGTTGTATCCACATATGATGGCGTGATTTTTTAACTTTTCTATGTTACTAAGCATTCTTATGTATTTTAAAAGGTTTATAATGTCTCCTACAAAAAATATCCTTATGATAACCGTAATGGAAGTGGTAAAAATTCCAATACCCATAAGGGAAAGAAAGGTAGTAAAGATTCTACCAATTGGTGTGTCTGTTCCTTTTGCTATTTCTCCAAAGCCTATGGTACTAATAGTAATAACAGTCATATAAATGGAATCTATAAAATCTCCATTAGAAAGTAGCATGTATCCTAAGATTCCAAAGCTGAGGGAAAAGTGTAGAAGAAGTAAGGGTATTCTCAATTCTCTTAAGGCTTCTACAAGCCTGGTTTGGTATATCTCGATGAGAAGCTTTTCCCTCTTTTTTCTTACTTTTAACCTTCTTTTTATCTTATCTAACTTTTTTGAGTTCATTGTATCTAAATGTAGTTCTAACGTAGTATTATAAATAGATTCCCCACAGATGTGTATTCTATAGATATATCTCTTGTACTAGTTCACCATCATAGTATAGCCTGTCAAGTAGTGCTTTACCGCGCATAGAGTTGATAGGTATTTCTATGCTCTTTGTATCTTTTTTGACCAATATACGGTCCTCTTTCAACTCTATGCTGTCAGGTGATTCTTTTGTACCATGCATGTATATGTTTTTACACTTAAGCTCTTCTTTTGCATAAACCTTTTCCATTCCATGACCTCCTCATGTATAAAGGGTTTTCCAGTTTTCTATGCTTTCAATGATTCTCATCAAGAACACACTTCTAATTGACAATTTACTAAATAGACCTACAATTATTAACTATGAGAAAGACATTAGCCTACATCTTAGGTTTGGCCTTGATAGGTGGGTTAGTGCTCTTTGCCCTCATGCATGAAAGGGAAGATAGGGCTGGTTACAGTGCTAAACCTGACTCAGATCAAACGCTTCCAAACTTTACCTTTACTGGATTAGATGGGAAGGTATACCAACTCTCTGACTTTGCGGGTAAAGTGGTTCTTCTGAATTTTTGGGCAAGCTGGTGTCCCCCATGCAGAGAAGAGATGCCCATTTTTAAAAAAGTATACGAAGACTGTAAAAACCGTAACTTTGTCATACTAGCGGTAAGCATGGATACCAACGCAGAAGCAAGGGACAGATACCTCAAAGAGCTAAGACCTAATTTCCTCGTGCTTGAGGGAAACGACCAAGTTAAGCTTATTGGACTCCCCACATCCTACTTAATTGACAAGGGTGGCAGGGTTTACAGAATGCATTTGGGCGTTTATAGCAACTTGAAGGAAGACCTAAAAAAACTCTTGGGTATCGAATGCTAAAACTGTAGCGGGGTTTTGGATGCTTGATGTCTCCTTTCTATTGGCTTTTACTGGAGGTTTGTTAGCCTTTCTTTCTCCCTGTGTGCTCCCAATAATACCTGGCTATCTGTCCTATATATCTGGTATGGGAGCACAAGAGATGAAAGGGAATAGAAGTTTCAGCCTGAGGTTAGTTGTTGCTTCTATCCTTTTCGTGTTAGGCTTTTCCCTTGTTTTTACTATGCTTGGTGCAACTGCAAGTGCCATAGGCCAAGTTTTGAGAGATTATCAGGCAATTATAGCCAAAGTTGGAGGGGCCATTGTCGTCTTCTTTGGCCTTCACTTTGCTGGAGTTTTTCTTAGAAAAAACTTTACTAAAGAGATCTTGAGCTTTGGCTCCCTTTTAACATCCTTATACTTCTTGGGCGTTATAAAACAAAAACTCTTTTACGACTTAGCTGGAATGCTCTTTATGGTTGCATTTCTTTACCTTCTTGGATTTCATGAAATGCTTTACAGGCAAACCAGGAAGGAAGCAAAGAGTAATCTTCCTATGTTTGGAGCTTTCATGGTAGGTGTTTTTTTTGCCTTTGGTTGGAGCCCTTGTATAGGACCTGTGTTAGGTTCTATACTCCTTTATGCTTCTCAGCAGGAAACTCTGGTAAGGGGGGCTATGCTTCTGTTTGTTTTTTCTATGGGGCTTGGTCTCCCTTTCATACTTGCAGGTGCACTTTTATCTGCATTTCTTAGATTCATCAAGGGTTTTGGCAGGTTTTTTGGTGTAGTTGAATTTGTAGGTGGTGTGCTTCTTGTGATCCTTGGTATTCTCTTGGTAACCGGTAATCTTAGTGGGATCTCCGTATTGTTTGGTATATAAAGCATGTTAGTTGTAGTAGACTATGGTATGGGAAACATAAGAAGCGTGTCAAAGGCCCTTGAGAAGGTAGGTTTCGACGTGATGGTAACTTCCCAACCAGACCTTATAAACAGGGGTGAAGCTTTAGCGTTGCCTGGAGTTGGGGCCTTCAAGGATGCCATAACGAACCTTAAAAGACTTGGTCTTTATACTCCTATAGTCAAGTACATAGAGAGTGGGAAGCCTTTTTTGGGCATATGCCTTGGCCTTCAACTTTTGTTTGAGAGGAGCTATGAGTTTGGTGAGGAAAAAGGCTTTGGTGTGTTTGAGGGTGACGTAGTTTTGCTTCCCAAAAAAGTCAAAATTCCACACATAGGCTGGAACCAAGTATGGAAAAAGAAAGATTCAAAGCTTTTTGAAAGCATAAACGATGGAGATTACTTTTACTTTGTACATTCCTACCATGTACTCCCAAGGAAAAAGGATATTATCGCTACAACAACAGACTATGGAGTAGACTTTGTATCTTCTGTAGAATACGAAAGTGTCTTTGCAGTACAGTTTCATCCAGAAAAGAGTCAAAGGGTTGGGCTAAAACTTCTGGGAAACTTTAAGAAGGTGGTTTATGGCTAAGCTGTGCGTTGCCTTGGATACAGATTACAGGAATGCCATAGACCTTGTTGAAGCTCTTTTGGGATATCCCATCATTTTCAAGGTAGGTTATAAACTATTCATTCCACATGGAAGAAGGGTAACGGAATTTATAAAGGAAAGAGGCTTTGAGCTCTTCCTTGATCTTAAGCTAAACGACATACCAAACACTGTTAGAAATGGTGTAATTGCAGCGGAGGAGCTCTCTGCAGATTACCTTACCATACACATTCTTTCCGGAAGGGAAGCAATGAGGGAAGGACTTAAGGTCAAGGGTAAAATGAGGCTCTTGGGAGTTACACTGCTTACAAGCCTTAACCAGAGCTTTCTGAAGGAAGTGGGCATCTTGTTATCCGTTCAAGATACTGTCCTCAGGCTTGCGAGTATGGGCATAGAGGAGGGGCTCGATGGAATAGTCTGCTCTGGGCATGAGGTAAAGCTTTTAAAGGGAAAGATAAAAGAAGACTTCATAGCAGTAGTCCCAGGCATAAAATTCAATCAAGACAGGGACCACAAAAGGAGCATTAACCTTTTTGATGCCGTAAAACTCGGAGCAGACATAGTTGTAGTTGGAAGAGCTATCCTTCAGGCAGAGAACCCTGTAAAGAGAGTTGAAGAACTGCTTTCAAACCTCAGGGTGTTTGAAGAATAGCCTATGCTTTCCTACAGACTACCGCCCCCTGCAGCGGGAGCTCGTGCCCATTTTAGAACCTTGACTTATAACAATCTTCACATTATCTTATAAAGTCTAAACGTGTGGAGGAGAACATGCAAAGGTTTATGCTAAAGTCTAAGGTACACAGGATGAGGATAACGGAAAAGGATATAAACTACGAAGGGAGCCTTTCCTTAGACGCTCTGCTCATGGAAGCCGCCAAGCTTATACCCTTTGAAAAGATAGAGGTGTACAACGTAAACAACGGTGCCCGTTTTTCTACATATGTTATACCAGCCAAACCCGGTTTTGGTGAAGTGAAACTAAATGGGGCTGCTGCGAGGCTTGGGGAGGTTGGGGATATTTTAATAGTTGCCTCTTATGCCATCATTGAGGAGAAAGAGCTAATGGATTTTAGCCCTTACTTAGTTTATGTGGATAATGATAACCGTATAACGGAGATAAGAAGAGTTATGCCTATGGAACACCTTGTAGCAGGCTTATGATGGGCAAAGTGTTCAAGATATTCAGGAAGGAAGGGGGTCTTTTGAGGGCTCTTGGGCTTTGGGAGTGGTACAAAGCACTTCATCCAAAGGAGCAGAAAGTAGTAAAGTATTACTTCTCTTTGAAATGTATAAAAAGCCTTAAGTTTCCTTACAAACCTAAGGATTTAGAGAGCGGAGAGGTATTTACACTATATACGGATAAAACTTTCTTGGGTATGCTTGCTCAGACGGCCCTTTTGGAAAATGCTTTAGGGGATGCTGAGTGGCTTTACTTAGAAGCTTTAAAGATGGGCGGAAAAGCTTTGGAAACGCATATGATACTAAACGACCTTGTTATACTTGCTCAAAAACAAAAAAGTTATGATAAGATGGAGAGGTATTCAAAAGCTGACGTGGAGCTCTTTCCAGAGTATGAGGAGAAGCTGAGAGAACTAAACAATGGTATCCTTCCACCCTTGAACTCCTTTTATATATACCTTTACATCCTTGAAAGGAAGTGGGAGATAAAGAAGGCATGGGACCTTTTGTCCTACATGGAAGAGAGAGGAATACCCTTTTATGATGAGACAAAAAGAAGGATTGAAAAAAAGCTCTTCTCTACTTAGAAAAATCATAACGCTTCAAAGGCAGAGAAAACTTATACCCGAAGGAAAAGCCCTTCTGATGGCTTTTTCTGGCGGTGTGGATTCTGTCGCACTTGCCCTTGCCATGATGGAGCTCAAGAACTTTTTGAAGCTAAGAAGGCTTGCATTGGCACACATAAACCACGGTATAAGGGGTGATGAATCCAAAAGGGATGAAGAGTTCGCTAAGAAGTTTGGGAATAGCAAGGGTTTAGAAGTCTTTGTGGAAGGGGCAAATGTAAAAAAAATGGCAAAGGAAAGGGGAGAGAACTTAGAAGCCGTAGCAAGGGAGGTAAGGTACAAACTTTTAAGGGAAATAAAAGAGAAGGAGGGTTTTGACCTTTTAGCTACCGCCCATCATCTAAACGACCTTCTTGAAACCGTTCTTCTTTGGCTTGTTAGGGGGAGTGGACTGGAAGGACTTACTGGCTTTGACGAAAAGATGAACGACCTTATAAGACCACTCTATACATCAACAAGGGAGGAGATAGTCGAGTTTGTACAGTCAAGGAATGAGTCATGGATTGAAGACTCTACAAACTATGACCTTAGGTATGCAAGAAACAGGATAAGGCACATGGTTGTACCCGAACTAAAAAAGATAAACCCGAGGTTGGAAGAATCTGTGCTTCGTCTTGTTAGCCTTCTCAGAGATGAGGAAGACTTTCTCAAGAAAGAGATGCAGAGAGCAATGGACAGATGCGTAAAGGGGTACAAAGCAGACAGAGAAGAACTGATGGCTTTACATCCAGCAATTCAGAGAAAGCTTCTTTCAGAGTGGTTAGGAATAAAAAACATGAAAAAGGTTGAGCAAATTATGAGAGTCCAAAGATACGGAGGAAGTGCAAACTTAGGAGGGGGTCTCCTTTTGGAAGCTGAAGGAAACCATCTGCACTTGAAAAGAAATCAGGCCTGATTATGTTTATTCTATATTAGGAGGTTTTTGGATGCAGTGGATTAAGAACATCTTTTTTTGGGTATTTATACTCGGGTTTATGATTTTGGCTTTCAATCTCTTTGAAGGAAATAGAGAGACGACCACAACAACACCGGTAAACACTGTGCTTGAGCTTGCAGACGAAGGCAAACTCAAAGAGGTTAAAGTCAAAGATAATCTTATAGTTGGGGTCACAACAGAGGGGCAAAGGATAGAAACTGGCATACCACCAGGCTCGGATGTGGTGGGAAAGCTCATGGATAAAGGTGTAAAGGTTGACGTTTCTGTACCAGAACATAACGGATGGCTTGTTAGCTTTTTAATCTCCTGGCTTCCCATCCTTCTCTTCATAGGAATATGGATATACATGATGAGACAGGTGAGCGGTGGAGGCAACCCAGGTTCTAGAGCTTTTACCTTCGGCAAAAGCAGGGCAAAAGTGTACATAGACGAAAAGCCAAAGGTAACACTTGACCATGTGGCAGGTATGGAGGAGGTAAAGGAGGAAGTGAAAGAGATAATAGATTATCTTAAAGACCCAGTAAAATTTCAAAAGTTGGGTGGTAGACCACCAAAAGGTGTTCTCTTTTACGGTGAGCCAGGTGTTGGTAAGACACTTCTTGCAAGAGCCATAGCTGGTGAAGCCCACGTACCCTTTATATCAGTCTCTGGGTCAGATTTTGTTGAGATGTTTGTGGGAGTTGGTGCAGCAAGAGTAAGAGACCTTTTTGATACAGCTAAAAAACATGCCCCGTGTATCATATTTGTAGATGAGATAGATGCCGTTGGAAGGTCGAGGGGAGCTGTAAACCTTGGTGGTGGACATGATGAAAGAGAACAAACTCTAAACCAGTTGCTGGTTGAGATGGATGGTTTTGATCCATCGGAAGGCATAATAGTGATAGCTGCTACAAACAGGCCCGACATACTTGATCCAGCCCTTTTGAGACCTGGTAGGTTTGACAGGCAGGTCTTCATACCAAGGCCAGACGTACGAGGTAGGTATGAGATACTCAAGGTACATGCAAAGGATAAAAAGCTTTCTTCCAACGTAGACTTAGAGATAATTGCAAGGGCAACGCCGGGCTTTACTGGAGCAGACCTTGAAAACGTACTAAACGAAGCAGCTCTTCTGGCTGCAAGAAAGGGTAAGTACGCCGTAGAGATGGAAGACATAGAAGAGGCTATAGATAGAGTTACCATGGGTCTTGAAAGAAAGGGTATGGTCATATCCCCTAGGGAGAAGGAAAAGATAGCTTACCATGAAGCGGGCCACGCCTTAATGAGCTTAATGGTTCCTGGTTCGGATGCTCTGCATAAGGTTTCCATAATACCAAGGGGTATGGCCCTTGGTGTTACTCAACAGCTTCCTATAGATGACAAACATATGTACGATAAGCAAGACCTTTTAGGAAGAATACTGATCCTAATGGGTGGGCGTGCTGCAGAGGAGGTTTTTTATGGGAAGGATGGCATAACTACGGGTGCTGAGAACGACCTTCAAAGGGCTACAGAACTATCCTATAGAATGGTTTCCATGTGGGGTATGAGTGAGAGGGTTGGACCCTTAGCGGTTAGAAAGGTTGCAAACCCCTTTCTTGGAGGTATAAGCACATCCGTTGATATAAGCGAGGAGCTTAGAAAGGAGATAGATGAAGAAGTAAAACAGATACTCGCATGGTCTTACGAGGAGACAAGGAAAACTATAGAAACATACCAAGAACCACTGAAGGCTGTTGTAAAGAAACTTCTTGAGAAAGAAACCATTTCCTGTGAGGAGTTTGTGGAAATATTGAGACTTTACGACGTGGATATAAAAAACGAATGCAAGAAGGATGAGGCCTTAAAGAAGGAAGAGGAAAAGAAGGTTAACGTATAAAAAAATGGAGGTGTCAAATGGGCATGACTATAACGGAAAAGATACTTGCTGAGCATGCTGGAAAGAAGGAAGTTCACCCAGGAGAGTTAATAACTGCAAAGGTAGACCTTGCTATGGCGAACGATGTAACTGCACCTTTAGCCATCAAAACCCTTGAAAAGTATGGAATAGACACAGTTTTTGACTCAGAACGTATAGCCTTTGTTCTGTCCCATTTTGTCCCAGCTAAGGATATAAAGTCAGCAGAGCAGGCAAAGATAGTAAGGTCCTTTGCAAGAAGGCATAACATCAAATGGTTTTTCCAGGAAGGTGAAGGCATAGAGCATGCCATACTGCCGGAGCAAGGGATAGTTGTACCGGGAGACCTGGTGGTCGGTGCGGATTCACACACATGCACCTATGGCGGAATAGGAGCCTTTGCCACTGGTGTAGGTTCCACAGACTTAGCCTATGCCATGGCAACTGGTGAGGTATGGCTCAGAGTTCCAGAATCAATGAAGTTTATCTTTTATGGAAAACCAAGAGCATGGGTTATGGGAAAGGACATTATCCTTTATACAATTGGAAAAATAGGAGTGGATGGGGCTCTTTACCGAGCTATGGAGTTTGAAGGTGAAACAATAGAAAACCTTTCTGTAGAACAAAGGTTAACCATAGCCAACATGGCTACGGAAGCGGGTGCCAAAAGTGGGATAATTGCACCAGATGAAAAGACTATAGATTATGTATCCAAAAGAGCTAAGAGGCCGTGGAAGGCCTACAAGAGCGATGAAGATGCAAGCTATTTGGAAGTTTACGAATGGGATGCGGAAGATATAGAACCGTTAGTAGCATGGCCCTATCTACCATCTAACGTACATCCAGTGAGTGAATCCACGCACATAACTATAGACCAAGCCTTCATAGGCTCTTGCACCAACGGAAGAATTGAGGATTTAAGAATCGCAGCAGGTATATTAAAGGGCAAAAAAGTACATCCTTACGTGAGATGTATAGTTATACCAGCTTCTAAGGAAGTCTACCATAGAGCTCTGCATGAGGGATTAATAGACGTGTTTATTGAATCAGGGTGCGTTGTATCGGTTTCAACATGCGGTCCATGCCTTGGTGGACATATGGGAATACTTGCAGAGGGTGAGAGGTGTATATCCACATCTAACAGGAACTTTCCAGGTAGGATGGGGCATCCCAAGAGTGAAGCATACCTTGCAAACCCTGCTGTAGTAGCAGCAAGCGCTCTGCTGGGAAGGATAGCGCATCCAGAGGAAGTAGTAAAGATAGAAGAGGTTGAAATTCTTACTTGAGGCTGACCTTGAAAAGCTGGCCAAGTGGCTTAGGTTCCTTGGACAAGATGCAGAACTTCTTGAAGGACAAATAAACAAAAGAGATGTGTTAAAGCATCCCAACAGGATTTTTGTAACAACTTCAAGGAAGTGGGAAAAGCATTTGAAAGCATGGGGTGTAGACTATTTTTTGATACCTAAGGATGATTGGGAAGTTCAACTTTGTTTACTTCTAAAACACTTTAGTATAGAGCCAAAACTCAATCTCAACAGATGTCCCTACTGCAATTGGGAGCTTGAACCTGTAGACAAGGAAAAAGTAAAGGACAGAATACCACCTATCGTTTACGAGTTTGCCGATGGCTTTACAGTATGTTCTAAGTGTGATGCCCTTTTTTGGAAAGGAACACATTTTCCAAAGATGAAGAAGATATTAAAGAATGTGCTAAGGAAATGTTAGACTGTTTCAGACAGGTACTTTTTGACCTCCTGCTTTAAACTTGGGTTTATGCCTAACCTTTTGAGCCTTTGCTCGTCCGCACTCAAAAGTTCGTAAAGATTTTCAAAGTTTCTGTATATTATCCTTCTTTTTACTTCACCTATACCTTTTATACAACTAAGGACATCTTTCATTCCTTCCTTGAGCCTGAGGTTTCTGTTATAAGAAAGGGCAAACCTATGAGCTTCATCCCTTATGGACCCAAAGACCCTATAGAGAAGTAGGTTATCTTTTAAAGACACTCCCATCCCTCTTTCGTTCAGAAGGACCTCCTCCTCCTTTGCCAGGGCAAAGATATGGATGGGGAGTCCAAACTCTCTCTTTATGCTTATGGCTACATTGAGTTGAGTGTGACCTCCGTCAACAAGCCATGCATCGGGCATGACTTCATCTCTGCACTTTAGCCTTTTGGCACGCCTTATAAGGATCTCTCTAAGGGATGAGTAATCATCCATGGCCTTTGAGCTTTTAACTCTGTACCTTCTGTATCTTCTTTTGTCCATTATGCCTTCTTTCCAAACTACGCACGAGCCAACTGTATACTCTCCGTAAAAGTGAGACACATCAAAACCTTCAATGACCTTAGGCATGGGTATATGGAGCGTTCTCGTAAACTCTTCCTCTAAAGCTTTTAAGTCTGTTTGATTTCCTAAGTTCTTTCTTATTATGTCTTCGATCTCTTTATCTATGTAGGTTAGGAACTTTGGATTGCCCCTTTTTTTTAACCACTCTTTTACATCATGGGAGAGTTCAAAGTTGGTTATAACTTTTTCGCTTATAGGATTCGCATAGTAGAAGCCAAGAAGCACCTCTTCCCTTTCTTCTTCTCTTTCTAAGTATACTATCTGTTTATCAACAAGTTTTGATGTTCTTATAAGAAAAATGCCAAGTACTTTCCCAATGGTGTAAAAGATGTCTCCATGCTTGAGAGGTATGCCAGATACCTTCTGACCCTTTGCCAGGTTCTCTAAAGCATATATCTGATCCCTTATCTGTGCACATCTTTCAAATTGTAAGCTGGACGAGTATTCCTCTATAGCTCTATAGAGCTCCTCTAGTATGCTCGAGACATCTCCAGACAGCAAAGACATAGCAGACCTTACAGAAAGGTTGTACTCCTTCTTTGAAATGTAGCCACAGCATGGGGCGCAGCATAATCCCAGGTGATAATCCAAGCACGGTTCT
>JBKBPE010000035.1:9726-10867 GCA_046293375.1 Aquificaceae bacterium | reverse complement strand
CGAGGGCTCCGATTAAGGCTTTTTTAAGGTTAGCTCTGTCGTTGATGGGCTAAAAAAGGGTAAGGGCTGTCCTTACACAGTCAAAGAGTTCAAGGATGGTTATGGTATAGAGTTCATGAACTCACCGGCAGCCTTTTACCCAACCAGCCAAACAAGTGTATCTTTGCAAAAGGCCAGCGTGCAGGACCTTAAACTCTTAGCTCGAAGTAAGTTTGTAAAGTCCCTTCCCTCTATACCAATATCTGCAGACGTTGGAGATTTAATGGGCAACGGTAAAGATCATCTTGTAGTCCTTTATTGGGGTAGAGTGGAAGTCTACGAGCTTTTAAAGAACGATGTGGTAAAAAGGGCAAGTTACTCTTTACCAGCTGGTACACCCGTTTCTATATCTGTTGGTAGGATAGGACAAGAAGGAAAAGACCTCATAATAGTTAACATGATATCAGGAGACAGAGCAAGCTCACTTATACTGAAGATGGTAGGGGATAGTCTTCTGCCAGTACAGAAAGACATACCCTACTTAATGAGCCTTCTTGACAAAAGTAGACCTAAAGAAACCTTTGTAGGACAAAGGTTTGACTTTGACAACAGGTTTGGGCAGACACTTAAACTATCTTTGGATGGTGATAAGCTCAAAGAGGAGGGAATGTTCCCAGCACCAAGGGGGTTTAGAATAGACAGCGCCTTCTACTATGGAAACTATCTTGTATTCACAGATTCCTCTGGTAGAGTGAGGGTCTTTGACGGAAACGATGAGGTGTTCTCCTCGGATGATGGCTTTGGCGGTTCTTACTCTTATGTAGAGATGTCTGTCGGTGGAGTTAAGATGAATCATGTATTCAATCCAAAGGGTACTGTGGGCGAGTTTTTGGGCTTTAAGGTAGCTTTTGTAATAAAGAACTACAGCAACCCGATCCAGAGGTTCTTGGACATAATAAAGTATTCAAAAGGAGAGCTCTTCCTTCTGGGTGAGCAAAAAAAAGACCTTATCTTTTTAAAGCAGCTAATGGGTGGTGCCCTTGAAGAAGCTATTCAAAGTGTAGTTTTTACAAAAGATGGAAGGATATTTGTGTTGGTTGGAAAAATGGGAACCGTGCCAGTACAAAACAGGGGAGAGCTATACAAAATCGAGATAAAGGTT
>JBKBPE010000035.1:0-9716 GCA_046293375.1 Aquificaceae bacterium | reverse complement strand
CAAAACCTTAAACCTATCCCCCATGCTGATGAGCAGAGTTTTAAGTCTTGAGAGCCTTTCTATGTCTCCTGGTATCTCCGAAAGACTTAGCCTTTTCAACTCTTCCCAGAAGACGGGGCAGGATAGGAGAAAGTCTCTCTGAGTCTGCAGAGAGACGGTTTTGAACCCCAAGCTCTCTCCAAACTCTATGAGAGCTGAAAAGTTTACGTAGGCGGATAGGTCAAAAACACCTTCCTTAATAATATTCTTCACAACTCTGTGAGACCCGTAGCCCAAAAGGGTACCGTTGGTGTACTTATGTATATCTTTGGACGTATAACCGTAGTCTATCAGTATGTGATACCCTCTTCTAAGGTTTTTGGATACCTCAATAAGGAGATCTATGCAGTCAAGACAGACCTCTATGGTTTGTTCAAGATGTTCGTATCCCATCCTTTCTATAAACTCCATTATTCTCGTATCCCCAATATCCTTCCAAACTGTTCTGTCATCTTCCACATAGAGCTCCTTTCCTTCTTTTATTACATGTACAGGTAAACAGTCAAAAAACTCGTTAGAGAAGATAACGCCCTCAGTAGGGATCAGTTCTTGTATCCAAAAGACCTTACTTTCAAAGGCTTTTAATCTTTCCCTCTGAATCTTTCTAAGGTACGGGCTGTTCTCGTAGATGTGGTAGGTTAACCTGCTATAAAAGTCCTCTCTATTCCCCTTTAGGTAGCTAAGCATATCGTAAGCTAAGCTACCGTTACCCCCACCCAGTTCAAGGAGCATTGGATGTTTAAAATCTTTAATAAGCTCATAGATACTTTCAGCCAGCGCCCAACCAAAGACAGGATCAAGCTCAGGGGACGTAAAAAAATCCTTTCCTACATGAGAGCTTCTGTAATACTCGCTTACCTTCTCCTTCATATAGTCTCTGAAGCTCTTCATCCTGGTGGCCAGCTCATGCTTCTTCCCCCTATCAGATGAAGATGGAGATGGAAAACACTCTGACCAGCATCCTTTCCAACGTTGAAGACAAGCCTGTATCCCCTGTTTAGCTTTTCATCTGGTGCAAGCCCCAAATCTTGCGCTATTCTTTTTGCCGAATAGAACATATGACCTATGAGGCCTTTATCTTCCTCCTCTATAGTTTGAATACCGAGTATATGCTTTTTAGAAATTATCAGAACATGGACTGGAGCAATTGGATTTATGTCATGAAAGGCGTAAACCATATCATCTTCATAAACACCTCTTGATGGAATCTCTCTCCTAACTATTTTACAGAAAATACAATCTTGCATACCTTTTACCTCCTAGATTAATATTTTATCTATGAAAATATCTACAGAGCTTAAATTGGGAATGTTTGTTGTTGCTGTTTCTTTTGCTTTTGCTTTTATAATTCTAACCTTTGGGGAGATACCCTTTTTAAAGCCAGGCGTAAAAGTTTACAAGGTTTACTTTGATAACGTAGCTGGTCTCTCGGAAGGTGCAGAGGTCAGAGTTGCTGGTATAAAAAGTGGAAAGGTGAGAAGCGTTAGGTTGATAGATGGAAAAGTTGAGGTGGTTTTTGAGGTAAGCAAAGATGTGAGCCTTTACAAAGACGCCAGTGCAGAGATCGGCACGCTTGGACTTATGGGCGACAAGTACCTTTCTGTAGACCCTGGAAGTCCTATCTCTGGAGTCCTCAAGGAAGGCCAGACCATCAAGAAAACGTATGGCTACGCTGATACTGACAAGCTTATAAAGGAGATGGTGGATGCCTCGGCTTCCCTAAAACTCATGGTTGATAATTTTCAGCTCATACTGTCTGAAAACAGGGAAGACATAAGGAGAATAGTGCAGAATCTTGAGATGCTTTCGGAGAGTATGAACAAGATGGCCATGGAGAACAGGGAAAACCTAAGGGAGACAATAGCAAACTTAAATATTTTGATCAGTAACCTAAATAGGTCAATTCCCGATACTTTAGCTTCCATAAATAAGTTGACAACGGATGTTGATAAAATAGCAGTTGAGAACAGAGAGGATCTCAAAGAAGCAGTGAAGAATCTAAGGATCCTTTCAGATAACCTTAGAAGCACGCTTCCTGAGCTTGCAAAAAACCTAAACAATCTTTCAAAGAATCTTGACGCCGTAATTGTTGAAAACAGAGAGGGAATAAAAACCACAACATCAAACCTTACACATCTAACAGGGTCTTTGAAAGAATCCTCAGAAAACCTCAGTCACATACTCGCAAGGATAGAGAGGGGTGAGGGTACGCTTGGGAAGCTTGTGAGGGATGAGGAGCTATATAGGAACTTTACATCTGCAGCTAAAACCTTTGCAAAGACTGGAGAGATTACAGAAAGAAGCAATCTTTATGTAGGTTTCAGAGGAGAACTGTACAAGGGTGGAGACTCAAAGGGAATAATGAGCATATTGCTACAGCCTGATAGTGAAAAGTATTACCTGTTAGAAGTAGTTGGAGACTCGAGAGGAAGGGTTTACAGGGAAGAGATCTTGCCAAGCCAAACAGTTGTAAAAAAAGAGTTTAAGCCAGAGCTTACTCTTCAGTATGCGAGAATATTCCCATTTCCATGGTTTGGCCAGTACATTGTTTTTAGGGGTGGGCTCAAGGAGTCCACTGGTGGCGTTGGAGTTGACATCATGTACAATGACAGAATAAGCATCACGTCAGACCTTTGGGACTTTGGAAGAAGAGACAGACCGCAGGACAAAAACCTAAAGCCTAACCTTCAAATGGCTGTCAACTACAAGTTTAAAGGACCTCTCCAAGTACGTTTTGGAGGGGATGATATTCTTAACTCCAAATTAAGAGGCGCCTTTGGGGGTGTTGGACTTCTCTTCACAGACAATGACCTAAAGTACTTGATGGGAATATTAAAGGTGCCCTGAGAAGCTCGTAAAAGATACTATGCTCTGCACCTATATTAAAATCTTAACATGGTAAGAATACTTCTCTTTTTACTGCTGTTTTTCAACGTTATATTTGCAAAGGTGTTGGTTGCACAGTGGAAAGACGCAATAACTCCATTGACAGTAGATTACATAAAGAGAGGCTTGAAAGAGGCTGAAAGGGAAAAAGGAAACCTTTTTCTACTTGAGCTTAACACTCCAGGAGGGCTTGAATCATCCATGAGGGATCTAATCCAAGAGTTTCAAAGAACACCAGTGGCTGTTGTTGTTTTCGTCTATCCATCAGGTGGTAGAGCAGCATCGGCGGGAGCCATAATTACCATATCTGCTGACGTGGCAGCCATGGCACCTGGTACAAACATAGGGGCAGCTCACCCTGTTACTGTGGGGGGAGAAAGGCAGGATGATGTTATGAAAGAGAAAGTTTTGCAGGATGCCATGGCCTTTGCAAGAAGCGTGGCAAAGGAAAAAGGCAGGAATGTAAAGGTTGTTGAAAGAATGGTAAAGGAAAGCATATCTCTAACACCAGAGGAGGCTCTGAAAGAAGGCGTTATAGACCTTATAGCCTTTGACAGAGAAGACCTTCTGAAAAAGATAGATGGCGTAAAGATAAAAAAGCATGAACAGGAGATAACCCTAAGGACAAAGGATGTTGATGTGGAGGAGATCTCTAAAAGTCTAAGGGAAGAGTTGCTAAGTATAATTACAAATCCAACGGTGGCTTATATGCTTATGCTCTTAGGTTTTTACGGTATATTCTTTGAACTTTATAACCCTGGTGCTGTATTGCCGGGTGCTATAGGTGTAATATCTCTTATACTTGGTTTATACGGACTTGGACTCATCGGTATAAACTGGCTTGGACTTTTACTCATCCTTGCTGGTTTTTTACTGCTGGCTCTTGAATTGATCACTCCCACCTTTGGTAGTCTTGCCATAGCCGGTGCCATAGCTTTAGCTCTTGGGTCTTTTGTACTCATAAGTCCTGGGTCTCCTTACGGAAGCATTCCCTTATCTGTTATAGCAACCATGGCAGTTCTTACCATGGGGTTTTTCCTCTTTGCTGGAAGGCTTGGTCTTAAAGCTCAGAAAAGAAAAAAGATGCTTGGTATTGAAGAACTCATAGGAGAAGAAGGAGAAGCCCTAACAGGCTTTGAAAAGGGAAAAGGAAAGGTTTTCATACACGGTGAACTGTGGAACGCAATGGGCGATAAAGACATAAGAAGAGGGGACACAGTTATCGTTGAAGGGGTAAAAGGGTTGACCCTCAAAGTCAGAAGATCATCATCTTCTGTGTAGAATGTATAGGGATATAACTCCATAAAGGGCCGAGGATATGAGGAGAAAGTTGTGGAAGAGGAAAGCTTTCAATATCCAAGTTTTTGTGTCAGCGTTTGCAAGATGAGCAGGTACGGAAAAGCTAAGCTCATAAGTGCCATAACCCATAAAGCTGTGAACTGGTAAAATACTGCTAAGCTCACCAAAAGTATAGGACAGAAACTCTAAGAATCCAAAAGCCCCTCCCACTAACCACATTAAGGCGAGGAATTTTAAAATAACAGACATAACAGAACAAGAAAATAGGTACAGGGAAAGCCGGAGATCAACATTCTTCTCTGCATAATCCCTTATGCCCCTTAGCTTTCCAATGGGTGGTACAAGCAGGTACGTCTTATGAAGTAAAAAAGGTAATGGAATAAAAAAAAGGAGATGCCACAAAGTGGGATGCATAAGATAGTATATAAAAATGGTTATAAAAAGCATAGCAGCAAGGTCAAAAAACCTACCAACAAAAAATGCCCATAGGGAAGTTCTAAAAGAAACACCAAACCTGTTGGCGTAATAAAACCAGCTTAGCTCCCCAGTTCTTGCAGGAAGTAAGTTATTAAGGAAGATGTTGGCACTGTTTATAAGGTAAACCTGGTATAGATTAAAACCTTTCAACAAAGGTAGCCACCTCATACTTCTCACAATCTGGCTCACTGTGTAAAAAGCAAAAGCCAAAATAATGTCTAAAGGTGATAAAGACCTAAATTCATTAAGTACCTGTCTTATGGGAATATACTTCAAAAATATAAGGAGAAAAAGCAATGCCATCCCAAAAGAAAGGAGGAACCTCTTCACCATATCTGATTATAGCCCAAAGTTATAGTATAATTTTCAAATGCACTTTGCAATAAGGGGTATAAAGAGCATAACGCTTTATCTATCATTCTCCATTTTGATTTCTTCCTGTGCTCAAACAGTTAGTGGTTATGAAGAAACATATACAATCACCAACAAGAAAGAACCAGAAAAAACCATAAAAGATAGAGAACATATGGAGATGTTAGATGTAAAAAAGGAGAATAATGTCTTATTTGAAAAGGCGTATAAAGAAAAAGATGAAGAAAAAACCCACGAAAAGAAGGGAAATATCAGCATACATTTTGATGATATAACTATATCTGAGCTTTTAAATGAGGTTTTTTATAAGATTCTAAACGTATCTTATATAGCACCAGAGGGTTTAAATCAAAAAGTTTCCATTCATGTTAACAACCTGACCAGAGAGGAAGTTGTAAACTATACGCAGGATATACTGTCCTACTATGGTTACGGTGTATCCATAGATAAGAGCCTGGTGCGTGTGCTACCAACCGGTAAATCTCCACTTGGAAAAAACGTATCAGCTCTTGTTTACTCTCCAGAGAATACGTCATCATCTGCCCTTTCTCAGGCTATTTCCGCTTTTCTTTCTCCATCTGGAAAGGTTATAGTTCAACCGAAGTTTCTTGTGGTTGTAGATTACAAGGAAAAGCTCGATAGATTAAAAAGGCTCCTCGTTGAAATAGATACACCTTTTTACAGAGACAAGAGGATAGCTTTTATAAGAACAAGGGTTGATGCAGACCAGATAAAGAACAGTATAAGGAAAATTCTCAATCTCCTTGGAAAAACAGACGCAGACTCTGCCATAGATAGTCTTGAGAAAGAAGGCATGGTTGTAGTAGTTTCAAAGGATATTACTCTTTTTGAGGATATAAAAAGATGGATAGATGTGCTCGAAGAAACGGCTACTGGGACCAAGAGAGAACTTTACATATACAAGCTTAACTTCCTTGATGCCGAAAGTACTGCTCAACTCTTAAACGCTCTCGGTATCTTTGAGGCTGGGATAGGGCTCCCAGTACAAACTCAAACACAGGCAACTGAACCTATAAGCATTAGGGAGGCTCCAAAGGCCACAGAACCTTCTCAACCAAAGCAGATAGATAAAGAGTCGGCGGCCGAAAAAGCTCAGAAGAAAGAGGAAACCCCTGCAGTAGTAGAAGAGAGGGCAAAAGAAAAGACTAAGGAGGAGAAAAAAATAGTAAAAGTGGGGAATATAGTTGCAGACAAGTCAACCAATACATTGATAGTAAAGGCAACACCCATTGAGTTTGAGATCATAAGGTCTCTTCTAAGAGAGCTGGATACAGTTCCCAAGCAGGTTCTCATAGAAATGGTTATAGCCGAGGTGTCTCTTGGAAAAGGGCTGCAGTATGGTATTGAGGGACTTCTTAAAGGGTTCTTAGATAGTACAAGCTTTACAGTAGGAACATCGTTCGGTCTCATACCACAGGCGGATACTCTCCAGGGTTTTAAGACTATCATATTCAACAAAAACAACGATATAAGAGGTATAATCAACTTCCTTGCATCAAAGACATCTCTAAGGATACTTTCTGCACCGCACATATTCGTGAAGGACAACGAAGAGGCCAGTATTGAAGTTGGAGCAGAGGTTCCCATACTAACACAGCAGGTTGTCCCAGTAACAGGTGGGACAATAAACCTTCAGAACACAGTTCAGTATAGACCCACGGGTGTTATACTGAAAGTAAAGCCTACGGTCAGTGCTGACAACTCTGTAACCCTAAAGATAACACAGGAAGTGAGCGATGCTGTTAAGAATACTGTACAGCCAGAGCTAACATCACCTGTCATAACTAAGAGGTCTGCAACCACAACCCTAATATTGAGAAACGATCAGGTAGGACTTTTGGGTGGAATAATCCAAAACAGGGAAGAGAGGCAAAAATCCGGGGTTCCAGTACTTTCAGACATACCAGGGATCGGTATACTCTTTAGCAACGAAAAAACCTCCTCATCTAATACGGAGCTTATACTGCTTTTGAAGGCAAGCGTAGTAACAACTCCTGAGGGAACGGAAAACATAAAGGACTCTTTTGAGAGGAAGTTAAAACACTTGAAGCAACTGATAAAGGAAGAATGAGACCGCTTACACATCTTCTTAAAACTTCCTATGCAAAGAAGATTCTTTCGTACCTACCTTTTGTGGTACTGTTTAGCTTGACTGTATTGGTAATCTATGGTGTTTACACCCCCTACAAAGAAAAAAAGAAAGAACTAAAAAATACATACGAGGAAAGGAAGAAGGTTTTGGAGGATTACAAAAGAAAGGCAAAGGAGCTTAAAACTCTATTAAAAGATGACGAAAGCTTGAACAAAAACCTGGAAGGGCTCAAAGATAAGGCATATTTTGGAGGCGATGGGGCATCCATATCAGAAAAGCTTAAGGCTCTTATGGAAGAAGAGGCAGAAAGGTATGGGCTTGTTGCAAAATCTCAGTTCCCACCACAAACCGAGGATCTCCAAGAGGTAAAGAAGGTTAAGTTAAAAGCAAATTACGAATCTACAAGCATAGAAAGCATTCTGAGGTTTGTAGAATCCTTAGAGTCAAAGGGAGTTATGATAAGCTATCTTAAACTCGGTGTTGACAACCCAACGAGTCCTGGTGCATACTATATAGAGTTAGAAGTGTACAAAGTATGGATACCACAGTAAAGAGCTTCATAAACCACGAGTTTTTGGATGCTAATAACATAGCTCCGCTGGAGGAAGGGGAAGATTTTGTCAAATTTGCCTGCATTGAAGAAGACGAGTACCTTAAGGAAGTATTGCAAAGGACCTTAGGCAAGAGGGTCTTTTTTGAGCTTGTTGATGAAGAGAAGTTAAAAAGCCTTCTGGAAGACCCTATAAGCATAGGCCTTGAGCTTGAGGCTCTCTCTGAAGATAGTCTGGATGAAAGAAAGCTTGAAAACATCGCAGAAGAGGCACCAATAGTAAAGTTTGTCAACGATGTTCTTAAGGATGCCATTATTAAATCAGCAACAGACATACACATAGAACAGTTCGAAAACGCTGTAATCGTAAGGTATAGGATAGATGGGATACTTTACAAGATAAGAGAGTATCCTAAATACATAGCCCCACCCGTTATATCAAGAATAAAGATCCTATCAAGGCTTAACATTGCAGAGAAAAGGTTACCCCAGGATGGAAAGTTCTCCTATTCCCTGAACGGTCTGGATTACGATATAAGAGTGTCTACTGTTCCCTCCGTGTATGGAGAAGGAGCTGTCCTCAGAATACTAAAGAGAGGGGAAGTGAACCTTAGTCTTGATACCTTAGGTTTTAGAGATGAGGATATAGATGCTCTCAGGTCTTTCATAAAAAAACCGTACGGTATGCTATTGGTAACTGGGCCCACTGGGTCTGGTAAGACAACTACCCTTTACGCATGCATGAAAGAGATAAACACTGGAGAAAAGAAGATAATAACCGTTGAGGATCCCGTTGAGTATAACCTCAAGGAGGTTGTCCAGATACAAGTTATGCCAAAGATAGGTCTTACCTTTGCCAATGCTTTGAGAAACATACTCAGACAAGACCCAGATGTGATCATGATAGGTGAAATAAGGGATATTGAAACGGCAACCATAGCTGTACAGGCATCCTTGACAGGTCATTTGGTACTTGCCACATTGCATACCAACGATGCAGCCAGTGCCTTTACAAGACTCATAGATATGGGTGTTGAGGAGTTCCTTTTAGCTTCTGCAGTTATCGGCGTAATATCTCAAAGACTCGTAAGAAAGATATGCCATCACTGTAAGCAGGAGTATACGCCTACGCTCATTGAGGAAGAACTCTTTAAAAGTAACGGCATAGATATACCCAAGAGGCTTTATAAGGGAAGAGGATGCGATAGATGTAACCGTACTGGATACTCAGGCAGAACTGTCATAGGTGAGGTTCTAAACGTTGGGGAGAACATAAGAGGTCTTGTCGTGAAGAGGTCAGATGCTAACAAGATAAAGGATCAAGCCATGAAGGATGGAATGATACCTCTTTTAAGGGATGGCCTTCTTAAAGCCGTTGACGGTATAACAACCTTTGAGGAAATACTGAGAGTTTATAGAGATTAAAAAAGTGGTATAATGTATTTTAAGGCGCGTAGCTCAGTTGGGAGAGCGCCGCCCTTACAAGGCGGAGGTCGGCGGTTCAAGTCCGCCCGTGCCTATTAGGTTCATAAACCAGAGAGGGTATTTCAAACGATGTTTCCTAATCTACAAACTCACAAAACTGTTTACCCACCCACAAAAACATCTAAAAGAGGCAAACCCAAATCATACCATGAACCACTCATACATAGTAAGGGATAGGTTATTGGCAGGGTGGTAGTGTATAGATAGTAAAGGTCGTTATTTGCTTCTGGGATTCTTGATACAGCCTCATGGAGGGATTGACTTTTAAAATGTATTTTACTTATAATATATTTCATTAACAGGTATAGGAGGTAAGTAAGATGAGGAAGTTTATAGCACTCGGAGTTGTCAGCCTTGCACTTCTGGCATCATGCCAAAAGAAGCCTGAAGAAGCACCACCAGCTGAGCAACCAGCACAACCACCAGCTGAGCAACCAGCACAACCACCAGCTGAGCAACCAGCACAACCACCAGCTGAGCAACCAGCACAACCAC
>JBKBPE010000034.1:0-11157 GCA_046293375.1 Aquificaceae bacterium | reverse complement strand
TTTATCATTGCCATCTTCTCGTAATAATCTGCAGCTCTTATAAGAGCAACATCAAGATTACCAGTCTCCTCACCCACCTTAGTTAGGTTTATGACAAGTTCTGGAAAAGCTTTTGGAAACCTACTCATGGCAACCGATAGAGATACACCCTCACTTACCATTCTTGCCACTTTTCCTGCTGCGTCGGAAAGGGTTCTGTTGGGAAGCTGTTCCGATAGTATACTGATAGCATCCACAATGTTTACGCCTGCATTTATCATGGTTCCAAGCTGTCTACAGAATATGGATATATCTCTGTCCTTTACACCACCAAAGAATGGAAATTTTAGCTTTAGCTCTCGCTTTTTTACCTCTAACTCCTCTATCTCAACTACGCTCAGACCCTTTTGCTGAAGCTCTGATACTAAAAGCTCATAGTTTGGAGAGACTACCTCTTGTTCCACGTAAGCTCCATCCTCTCCAAAGGCTCTGTACTTAAACTTAGGCATCCTTAAATACTCCTCCCTATCATTCTCTCAAGCTCTTTTATATCGGGTGAATATTTAAAGGCATCTTCAAGGGTGATGCTCCCCACCCTATAGTGCTGAGCAATGGACTGGTTCATGGTCTGCATACCACTCTCTGCTTGCCCGCTTTGCATCATTGCATAAACCTGCTGTAGCTTATTTTCCCTTATAAGGTTTCTTATGGCAACGTTGGGAATCATAAGTTCGTATACTAAGACTCTTCCACCTCCTATCTTTGGAACCAGCCTTTGGGATATTACACCTTGAAGTACAAAGGATAGCTGTATTCTTATCTGCTCCTGTTGATTCACAGGGAATACGTCTATAATTCTTGTAATGGTAGATATAGCCGTGTTAGTATGAAGCGTACCAAAGACCAAGTGGCCAGTTTCGGCCGCCCTTAAAGCTATCTCTATAGTCTCCAGGTCTCTAAGCTCTCCTACCAGTATAACGTCAGGGTCCTCCCTCAGAGCAGACCTAAGCGCATCTGCAAAGTTGTCCACATCCTCTCCTATCTCCCTTTGGTTTACTATGCTTTTTCTATGTTGAAACACATACTCTATAGGGTCTTCAATGGTTATTATATGGTATGGGAAATTCTCGTTTATGAAGTTGATGAGCGAGGCCAACGTGGTAGTTTTACCCGAGCCAGTGGGACCAGTTACAAGAACAAGACCCATGCTCTTCTTACACAGCTCTAGAACATTCTCTGTAAGCCCAAGCTCGTTGACTTTCATTATTTTATAGGGGAGTCTCCTGAAAGCACCAGCCAAAGAACCTCTTTGATAGAAAACGTTGGCCCTAAACCTACCCACATCCTTTACGCCAAAGGAGAAGTCCACTTGACCCTTCTCTTCAAGTTCCTTTCTGTGCCTTTCGGACATTACAGAGTACACAAGTTTCTGCGTTACTTCAGGTGTCAAGATGGGATACTCAGAAAGGGGCATTATCCTTCCATCTACCCTGATAGAAGGTCTCGCCCCTGCCGTTATATGCAGGTCGCTTGCGTTAAACTGAACAGCTTTGACAATAAACTCCACAAACTTTAAATCCTTAGTCTCTGTAGTGGGGGTCATTCTCTCCTCCTTATTAAAATAATATTTTAGACTACAATTTTTACAAGTTCTCCCACAGAGCTGTAGCCTTTTCTTTCTAAGCTTATATAATTCTCTGTTAGAAGCTTATTCTCTTCTATAACGATGGCTCTTAGCTCCTTTCCTCTATTTTTCTCAAGAAATTCGTTCCTTTTCTTACTGTCCAATTCCTTGAGAATTTCTACTCGCTCTTTCTTTATATCCTCCCTTATCCTTCCTCCCATTCTGTAAGCTTTTGTTCCCTCCCTGTCTGAGTATGGAAAGATATGCATGTAAGCTATTGGAAGCTTTTCTAAGACATCCAAGTAAAGCTTAAAATCCTCTTCTTTCTCTGTAGGGAACCCAACTATGATGTCTGTTCCTATGGCTGAAATTGGCCTCTTCTCTATTATGTATTCAACTAATTTTACGTAGTCTTTGGTTTCGTAACCTCTTTCCATGAGTTTCAAAACCCTGTCAGAGGCGCTTTGTAGTGAAATATGAAAATGCGGTGCTATCTTCTCTTCAGAAGTCATAACTTCTAGCAAGTTTTTGTCAATCTCCAAAGGGTACAGAGATGACAACCTTATAATCTCTAAACCTTCTATCCTTAGGAGCTCTTTCAAAAGCTCATACAGATTGGTTTTTATATCCCATCCGTACTGAGTAAGCTGTGTCCCCGTTAAAACCATCTCCTTAAAACCTCTCTGTGCTAAAAGCCTTACTTCCTCTAACACTTGCTCCTTTGGAATGCTCCTTACCCTTCCCCTCGCAAAGGGTATAATACAGAAGCTGCAAAAGTTGTTACAACCTTCCTGTATCTTTAAAAAGGGTCTAGTTTTTTCAAAGTAAGTTAAAAGTCCAAAGTTCCTTATGTGAGACTCTCTGAATATGTTTCCTACATACATATTCCTTTCTTTCTCTTCCAGAAATTCCTCAACGAGTTTGACTATTTCTCCTTTGTGGGTGTTTCCGATCACTAAGTCAACTTCTTTGAGCTTTAGGAGTTCCATTGGACTTACTTGCGCGTAGCAACCGGTGACGACAACAATACTGTTTGGATTTTTCCTTTTTGCCCTGTATATGGCTTGGCGAGAGGACCTGTCTGCACCCGCAGTAACAGTGCACGTGTTTATTATGTGTATGTCTGCATCATCAGTAATAAAGTATCCCTTTTCCCTAAACTGATCAGCCATAAATTCTGTATCAAAGTAATTACTCCTACAGCCTAAGGTAAAAAAGGATACCTTCTTCATAAGTTTTGAAATTATATTTTAAATTACATGGACGAGCATAGCAAGAAACAGCTAAGCACAAAAGAAACCACAATAATAAATGAGGTTGCAAAGATACTTAGCAAGGGGGCAAACTTCCTAGATAGTATAACAGAACTCCTTAAGATCCTGTATTCCTTTTGGGATGTAAAGTACAGTTATATAGCCCTTTATCAAAGGGATATAAAACTACTCAAAATAGTGAGAGCTTTTGGTCTTACAGAAGATGAAGCAGAGAAGGTTTTTTTCAGAAGGGGTGAAGGGATAATAGGGAAGGTTTATAAAAGCGGTATACCTGCTGTTCTTTCTGACCTTGGCGTGAGCTCTTACCTGAACAAGACAGGCCTTAGGGAGAAACTGAAAGATGATACATCCTTCATAGCTGTACCCATCAAGATAGGGGGTGAAATAATAGGCGTACTTTCCCTTTTCAAAAATTTTCATAGAAAGGAGAGCGTGGAAAGGGCTGTTGAGATGCTCCTAATACTCGGCACCATGGTGGGAATGCTCTATAAGTTAGAGGAGAAGATAAACATAGAAAGACAAGAGTGGGAGGAGGAAAAGAGGTTGCTCACTCAAGCATTGGGTGAAAAGTACAACCTTGAAGGCATAATTGGTAGGAGCGTTGCCATAAAGAACCTTATAGAGTTAATAGAGAAGATCTCCCAGACGGACATAACTGTTTTGATAACGGGAGAGAGTGGTACAGGGAAAAGCCTTGTTGCCAAGGCCATACATTTTCTCAGCCATAGAAAGGGGAAACCCTTTGTAACCATAAACTGTTCAGCCATACCTGAGGCTTTGCTTGAGGCAGAGCTTTTTGGCTACGAGAGAGGAGCCTTTACTGGTGCCTATTCATCAAAGAAGGGAAAGTTTGAGCTGGCAAACGGGGGTACTGTGTTCTTGGATGAAATAGGCGACATGCCCTTGTCTTTGCAACCCAAGATACTAAGAGTTATTCAAGAGAAGGAAGTGGAGAAATTAGGAAGCGAAAGAAGCGTTAAGGTTGATGTTAGGATCATATCTGCAACCAATAAGGGTATACAGGGCCTTGTTCAGAAGGGTGAGTTTAGAGAAGACCTTTACTACCGCCTAAGTGTCCTTCCCATACATATACCACCCCTGAGAGAAAGAAAAGAGGACATACCAGTTCTGATTGAGCACTTTCTGGGCATCTTCAAGCAAAGATACGGTAAGAAGGTTACTATAGACTTTAAGGCTATTGAGTTGATGAATGAGTATCCTTGGTATGGCAATGTAAGGGAGCTTGAGAACACTATAGAAAGGCTTGTCATACTCAAGGAAGGAATCATAAAAGAGAATGACCTTCCCTCTTACTTCTTTGCTGACCTTCCTAAGGAAGACCCTAAAAACATGCTGGCAGTCATAGAGAGTACAGAAAGAGAAGAGATAATAAAGGCGCTTGAAAGAACGGGTTATATAAAATCAAGAGCGGCCAAGCTCTTAGGGTATACGCTCAGACAACTTGACTACAGAATACGTAAGTATGGGATAGAGATAAAAAGGTTTTAAAAATAGCCCTTTGATTTTTCTTACACACTACATTTAGAACGATTTTTTTAACTTTGATAAAAACCAATCTGTGGCAAGCATTGCTACTTCTTCAAGCTTCCCTGGTTCCTCAAAAAGGTGGCTTGCCCCTTTTACTATAGCGAGTTTTTTCTCGCATTTGAGGAGAGCATAAACATCTCTATTGAGTTTTATAATTTGGTAGTCGAGCTCTCCCACGATCAGTAGAGTTGGTGCTTCTACATCCTGAAGATAATCCCTGGCAAGGTCTGGTCTACCACCCCTTGAAACGACAGCATATATATCCTTCTTTCTTTTTGCTGCAGCTATTAGAGCAGAGGCTGCTCCTGTGCTTGCACCGAATAAGCCTACTTTAAGACCCTTTATCCTTTCATCTTCCTTTATCCAGTCTATAGAAAGAAGGAGCCTTTCCGTGAGAAAGGGGATATTGAACCTATACTCAGCTGTATAAGTATCTTTCCTTTCCTCGGAGGAAGTCAGAAGGTCAAAGAGAAAACTAGCAAAACCATTTTTGTTAAAGTACTCTGCCACGAACCTATTCCTTGGGCTTAGCCTACTACTTCCACTACCGTGTACAAATAGTATGATGGCCTTTGGGTCCTTAGGTATGTTCAAATCTCCCTTAATGTTCTCACCGTCGACTGGTATCTCTACTTCCATTACCAGTGCCTCACCCTTCCAGTATCTATGTGAACAAACTGTGAGTTAGGATAGTATCCAACACCTCCGGCCTTTAGTGATAATGCAGTATCCCTGAGTAAAGGGAGTGGTACATTTGGTATCCTTATGTCAATAGCCCTTCCCTCTATATGAAGGCTGTGCTTTGCAACGCCCCTTCCCTCTCTTCTAAGTTTGTAGTTGGTTTCTGGTGACCTGTATCCAGATATAACATGAACGGGTTCATCGGTTTCAAGTTTTTTCGTTATCAAAAAAAGTATATCAAAAATATTTATGTCTATAGGTTTTACTTCATTGGTCCTAAAGTCCCTGAGTATGTAAAAGATCTCCTTCATGGAAGATTCCACATACTTACCTTCCAACCAATAAGTTGTACTAAGAGATTCTCCAGTGTGGATGTTATAAAACTTCAAACTTCTTTCAGTAAAAGGCGGTAGGAATAAAGCCCATTCGGCAAAGGTAATGGGGGAGTAAAGAAAAAAGGAACTTAAAACTCCAGCACAGCTCATAAACTTTCTTCTGCTCATCATTTTGCCTTCCTCCTTTTGAAATATTTTGCAATAATTCTATCATAACCGTACAGGTCGTCCCATAAATAGAGCCTGGAGTTGTTTACAAAGGCTGTAAAGTAAAGTACATATATGGGTACTGCTCTTTTTAGCTTTATGTGTTTTGTTTCACCGCTCTCTATAGCAGACTTTAGTTCTTCATTGTTTGTATTCAAAAGGTAAGCTGCAAGCTCAAAAGCCTTTTCAACTCTTATACATCCCGAGCTAAAAGCCCTTTTCTCGAATTTAAAAAGTCCCCTGTACGGTGTGTCATGTAAATATACGCCAAAAGGATTTGGGAAAGAAAATTTTATCCTACCAAGTGCATTCTTTTCTCCAGAATTCTGCACCAGTCTAAAAATGAAACTCTCAGGTGTTACAGAGTTCCAGTTTACAGTGAATGGGTTTATTTCTTTATGCCCCAAGTAGACCTTCATGTCCTCCTTTTTAACGTAATATGGATCTTCCTTTATCTTTGGAAGGAGGTCTTCAACGGCTATCATCCTTGGCACGTACCAGTAAGGGTTAAGCGTTATATGGTCTATTTTACTGTAAAGCATAGGTGTTGGTCTGTATGCTTTTTCATAGAACCTCCCAACTATCACTGGTGAATGGATGATAACCTTTCCATCTTTAATGAGATAAAGGTCAAAGGATGGTATGTTCACAAGTATGAAAAGGTCTTCAGTTTTTTGCGGTAGCCATCTGAACTTTTCAAGGTTTAACTCTATCTGCAATATCCGGTCTTCAATTGGTACGTTGAGCTCCCTAAACGTTTCCCTTCCAACTATACCATCCTGTTTTAACCCATGTCTCTCTTGAAAAGTCCTAACTGCATTTTCCAGACTATTATCAAAAACATCTGAAGCGTCACAGCTTTTTAGGTCACCCGTAATGCAGAGCCTTTTTCTGAGAAAAACCACAGTATCATCCCTTACTCCAAGCCTGAGAACCTTCTTAGAGTTTATCCTTTGCCACCCTCCCATCTCTTTTATCTTGTAATACTCCTTAAGATGGTCCCTTAGCTTAGAGTAACCTTCGTACTTGGGCCTGAGTTCATCAAATAGGTCCTCTATCCTATTTTCTTTTATTATCTCCATCAAAGTCTGTAATACTCTATCCTCTTTTTTTGGTATGCTCCATCCTCTGTAAAACCTTGCTGGGTCGATCTTTCCGTAGTAAAGGTCGTAGGACAAGCTTATAAGATGGTCTGTGATGGTTAGCTCATCCTTCAAGGGGTCACCAGATACAGTAAAGTCATAGTCTTCTGGGTTCAATCCATCATACCTTGACCCTTCTATCAACTTTTTAATTCGGTCAAAAGATGAAAAGGAGGAGACTCCTATCCATATGGGATGGAAACCACTAAATTCGTAAAGAGCCTTTACTTTTTCATAGTTAGACAGGCTATTTTTATACTTTAGCAAAAGGGCACGGTTTAATTCCTCTGAAAAAGCATAGCTGAAAAGAAAGAGTAATATAAAGATCATAGAGTATTATTTTACAAGCCGTTCATCCTATCTCAGCTCTTCCAAGCCCTTAAAAAGATCCTTTCTGAACTCTTCTTTGAACTTGTGAGACCAGAAAGCTACTTTAAGGGTGCTCCCCTCTAATCTCATCCAAACTTTCCTATGCACTGTATAGAAAGCCAACAACATACCGACAACAATAAGCAAGGAACCAAGCCAAACTACGGATGTTCCTGGCTGTTTTGATATCTGAAAGCCACTAAAAAATCTTGGCTTGAAATCTGACATGAAGAAAACGTAAGGGAAATTTTCAAGCTCTTTCATTTTAGTGTAGGCTAGAAGCGTTAACTCCGGAGAGTAAACAACTGGTACATTGTAAGGCTTCCTGTCTAAGAGTACTTTAATCATCACTGCTGGTTTTAAGTCTCCCTTCATACCTGCTTGTTCATCTTCGATGTTCAAGGTGGACCTCTCAATAGATAGGAGCATATTTTGGAACTCCGTAACCTTACCAGCCTCTATCTTTGTCTCTCCAACAATAGCCTTTTTGGGGTCTTTTGTAGCCTTTTCTCTGTCAATTACAATTAGTCTTACCTCTCCAGCCTCACCCGTCAATCCATAGCTGGCTTGAAAGACTCTGTATACACCAAAGTTGAAGGGTGAGTTTACAGCCACCACTCCTGAAGATATGACCTTTTCATTTTTTATAACTTTTATACTGCTTTCATAGCTTGCAGTAGCATCCTCAAAGGGTCCTTTGGTGTTTTCCCCTTTCCTTCTGGCCTCTTCCCCGTACGTCACTATCCTAAAATTCTCCAGCTTTACTTGAAATGGTAGTTTAATCTCTTCTCCCTTTGATGGTATGATGAGTACGTCGCTTCTTGAACCCTCTGGTACTATAAGTACCCCTCTCACACCCAACAGCGCGTCCATCAAAGCACCAGCCATTACAACCAAGAGTCCCAAATGCACTATATAAACACCAAGCCTTGAGTATCTTCCCTTTTCTGCATAGAAATAGACCCTGTTCCTTTCCTCCTCCACAAAGGTACTAAAACCCATCCTTTTGAGAAGGGCCAGAATCTTTTCCTTTGAAGGGTTTACTTCAATGGCTAAGGGTTTTATGTGCCTCTCCATATGTTCATCAAGCTTTTGGAACCTCTCACGCGTAAACGTATGCACCCAGACCTTTGGAAGTCTTTTGATGGAACATACGGACAGATTAATGGCAAGAAGTACTATAAGGGCTATGTAATACCAGGAGTGAAATGCATCTGTAAGCCAGAGCTTCCAAAACCATAGACCTAGGTCAACACCGTACATGTCAAGGTAGAAAGTTATGGGCTGGTTTTGCTGTATATAAGTAGAGCCAAGCATGGAGAGCACACCCAGAGCAAGCATAAGGAATATGGCTAACTTCAAAGAGGAAAAAAAATCATAAAGAAAGGAGAACAGGTCTTTATGCTTTCTGTAATCCTCCCCTATGCTCTTTATTACAGTTGTTACAAAGCTTGCAATAGAAAGAAAAGAAAAAATTCCACTTACTCCAAGCAGTGTATAGTAAGGCCATCCCCTTTCCTCAAGGTAGAAAAGGCCGTATACAGCAGTTCCAACAAAAAGCAGAGAGGAGAAGATCAAGAAAGCATAACTTCTAAACATTACATATAAGTATAAACTTATTGATGCCCATCCTCTATCTGCATATTCTCAGAACTCACTTCCTCAAGGATACACACACCTGGTATGTGTTTGCTTATATTCTTCACTATTTGAAAAAGCTCTTGGTAAGTATCTGGCGTGGCAATCAGATATACCTTATCTTTATCCCTTTCTTTTGACCTCACTATGGCCTTCCTACCAGAGCCATCCATCAGAGCAGTAAAAATCCCAACAGACTTACGCGGTACTTTCACCAGAAGCACCCTTGCCCTTATTACCCTTCTCATGTCTTATAACCTTACCTCCAAAGAGGTCTTTAACTTTCTTGGAAAACTCTGGCATGTCTTCCTTTTCAGGCTTTGGAGATGCAACTACCTCAAACTCCACCATGGGAAAATTGGCTTTTATCTTATCTACATCAAGAGACTTAAGGTCGCTCTCACTAATGCTAAAGATTATTTTGTCGCCTTCATCCCTACTGCTTTGTCTCTTTAGTACCTCAGCCTGGAGAACGCCAAGGGTAGATTCAATCTCCTTAAAAAGACCTTCCTTAGAAATTTTGATTACTTCTTGCTTAGAGGATAGGCTTTCAACATTCAGGAGTGACCTTATGGGGAGGATATCTTTAACTATAAGGGTTTTTACTAGAGCAAGCTCACAGGCCCTTAAGAAATCCCTCGTCTTGGCATCAACCCTAACCATGTTTATGATCTTTTCCAGGTAAAGCAAAGCTTCTAAGGGAACATCCCCCATGCTTTTATGAAATTCTTCAACTTTCATAACTCTGTCTGGCTTTTTTAAGCTTCGCATCAGTATAAGAGACCTTGTCTCCTCTTCCAGGGTATCCCAGAACCTGACCAGATTGAATCCTTTCTCGGCCATCTCTCTTATGGACCCTATTGCATTGTCAACGTCTGACCTAAGCAATGTTCTGAGGAATTCCCTGACTTTTTCCTGCGATGGTATACCAAGAAACTCTTCAAGATGATGCTCCTTTACCTTACCTTCTCCGTAGGTGTTTATCTGGTCAAGCATAGAAACGGCATCCCTCATCGCTCCATCGCTCATCTTGGTTATGGTATAAAGGCTTCTCTCCTCATATTCTATTCCTTCCTTTTCACATATGCTTTTTAGATATTGCAGTATCTCCTCTTCCCTTAATTTTGAGAATATGAACCTTTGGCATCTTGAAAGTATAGTTGGTATGATCTTCTCATACTCCGTAGTGCATAGAACAAACACACTCCTTGGAGGTGGCTCTTCAAGGGTTTTCAAAAGGGCGTTAAAAGCTTCCTTGGTAAGCATATGGGCCTCATCAAAGATGTAAACCTTGTACCTTCCCTTTATAGGCGTATAGGAAACTGCATCTTTTATAGTTCTTATATCATCTATACCACGACTTGATGCAGCATCTATCTCTATAAGGTCTGGAAAGCTCCCTTTATCTATGGATACACAGTTTTCACAAAGCCCGCATGGCTCGCCATCTTCTCCGATGTTTAAACAGTTGAGGGATTTGGTTAAGAGCCTTGCTACGGTAGTTTTTCCAGTCCCCCTTGGACCAGCAAACATGTATGCTGACGAAACCTTACCCAGCTTAACTGCATTCAAGAGAACCTTCTTTACTGCTTCCTGTCCAACAAGGTCCTTGAAAAACTTTGGCCTGTATTTCCTTGCAAAGGGTATATACATACTAAAATTTTAAGCCATTGATTATCTCATGAGAGACATAATCTGGATCCCTAGTTGCATCTACGTACATGTGTGCTTGCGAATATATCATAGACCTCCTGTTGTAGAGGTCCTTGAGTTTTTCAAGAGGCTTTCTGAGGAGTGGCCTTTCTTCTTTACTTTTACACCTTCTCAAAAACTCTTCAAAGGGTATGCTTAACCACACAACAAGACCCATTTCTTTCATAAATTTTATGGCCTCTTCATTAGCTCCAAGCCCTCCACCGGTGCTCACAACCACCTCCTCTTTTTTAACTACCTCTCTCAAGACTTCCACCTCTCTTCTTCTAAAGTACTCCTCCCCCTTTTTATCAAAAATTTCTTCTATGGTCATGCCTTCATATCCTTCCACCATCCTATCAACATCATAAAAATCCCAGCCAAGCTTTTGGGAAAGATACTCTCCCACGGTGGTCTTACCGCTGCCCATAAATCCTACAAGGAATACCCTTTTATATCTCATGCCTTACAAAAAGAAGGTTAAGGAGAGAAAGAAGCCCACCAAAAAGTATAAGGGAAGAAAGCTGTCTTGGCTTTAATCCCCTTATAAGGTTAGCATGTACTACCAAAGCATAGTACACCCAAAGTATTAGCGTTGTCAGCAGTTTGGGGTCGTTTATCCAATGTTTTCCAAAGTGAACCCTTGTCCAGAGGCTTCCAAAGATCAA
>JBKBPE010000033.1:0-11163 GCA_046293375.1 Aquificaceae bacterium | reverse complement strand
TTTATACTAATTATATGTTAATTCGTATAAATTTGCAGGATTTTTTCTTGATAAAGGAGGAAGAGGTAGAGTTTGGTCCAAGCCTTAATGCGCTTACTGGTGAATCGGGTACTGGGAAGTCTCTCACGGTTTCTTCCATGCTCTTCCTTATGGGGCGGCAGAGAGATTACCCAGATGGCACATGCGTTGAGGCTACCTTTTTAGATGGAGGTGAAGAACTTGTAGTTAGAAGGGAGGTCAGTAAAGGAAAAAGCAAGTATTATGTAAATGGCAAAGGTAGCGTTCAAAAAGTTGTAAAGGACATAGTGTCCCGTATGGTGCTTCTGCAGGGACAAAATGACAGATTAAAGGTACTAAGAAAGGACTTTCAAAGGGATGTTTACGATAAGTTCTGTGGGGTATTAGACAAAAGAAGAGAGTATGAGAAGTTATACTCTAAGCTTGAAAGTTTAAAGGAAGAACTAAAAAACTTACATCAATTGGAAAGGGAAAGGGGCATAAGGTTGAAACTGCTTCAGGAGGAGCTAAGGGATGTAGAAAGCGTAGGTCTAAGCTGGGAGGATTATGAAGAGATAAAGGATAAGCTGGATAGGCTCTCTCACGCAGAGAGGATAAACTCCATCATTGGTAAAGCCATAAGCCATATAGAAAATGATGAGGGTGTCCTTTCGAAGATTGGAGAAATAAAAAAGGCCACACAACAACTTTGTCAATATGACAAGTCTGTGGAGGACCTCTTAAAAAACGTAGAAAGCATAAAGGAGGAGGTGATGTACATAAAGAACATCCTAAGATCCAGGCTTCTCGATGTAGACCTTGAAGAGTTAAACAGGCTTAACGAGAAAATCTATCTGACTCAAAGGTTAGAAAGACGCTACAACATGAAATACAAAGAAATCTTGAAGTATGCTGAGGAGCTAAAGGCACAGATAAATATGCTTATGGAAGGTCAAACAAACAGAGAACTCTTAGATGGGGAGATCCAGGCCTTGGAAGAAGTGTTGAAGAGCTTAGAAGAAACACTAACAAAAAGTAGGTGGGCTTCAAGGGAATCTTTTGAAGGAAAGGTTAAAGGAATACTAAAGGAAGTAGGTTTAGAAAGAGCCTCCTTTAAAGTGGACCTATTTGAGGAGGCAGGAAGGTATGGGAAGGAAGGCATAAACTTCCTCTTCTCATCCTACGGTGGGGAAGAAAAGCCATTAGAGCATATAGCCTCCGGTGGCGAGATGTCAAGGCTAGCCTTGGCACTATTCTTCCTTTTTCCATCATCTGAGACTTACGTGCTTGATGAGATAGACACTGGAATAAGCGGAGAGATATCCATAAAGCTTGCAAAGCTTCTCAAGAGGCTCTCTAAGAGTATGCAGGTTATAGTGGTTACACATTCCCCGGCCATAGCCAGTGCTGCAGACAGGCATATAGTCACAAGTAAGGGATTTATTGGAAACATGGCCTTTGTAAGAATAAGGGAGCTGGATGGTGAAGAGAGGCTAAGGGAAATAGCAAGGCTTATGGGTGTTGTGTCTGAAAGGACATTAGAGGGTGCAAGGGAGCTTATAAAAGAGGTGTGCAATGTTTGAAGACATACTGAAAGCTAAGCATAAAGTGGAGAAGTATGTAAAAAAAAGAATGGAAGAGTTTTCAAGTCTAAAAGAGAAAGGGATTACTCATTACGACTTTAGACCCTTTTTAGATGTGGACTTTTATGCAGATACTTTTTCTGAGCTCTGCTTTTGCTTGCTAACGGCAAACTCTTCCGCAAGCATGGGCATAAGGATTCAAAAGGATATAGGCATTGATGGTTTTAGGAGTTTGAGCTCTGATGAGTTAAGACGCATTCTCTCAAAACATGGTCACAGGTTTGTATTGCAAAGGGCAGGAAGGATAGTGAAAGCTCGGAACCTTTTTAGTGATATCCTTGACCTTATAAAGAGGGCGAAAAGCGGGAAAGAAGTCAGGGAGCTTCTTAGCGATACATGTTCCAAGTACAAAGTAGAAGGCTTCGGTTTAAAGGAAGCTTCTCACTTTTTAAGGAACATAGGTTTTCAAGATGTTGCCATAATTGATAGACATGTTTTCAGATACATGAAAGAAATGGGCATGCTGTCAGACCAAAAGACAATTACAAGAAAAGTTTACCTTAGGGCCGAGGAGAAACTTGAGGAAGTTTGCAGTACATTAGGAATAGTACAGGCTGAGCTTGACCTTTACATATTCTACATAAAAACCGGCAAGGTGTTAAAATAATTTACCATGGCAGTAAGGATAGATATAAACAGCGTACAGAGAGACATGTTCATTGAGTACAATGGGCAACCGTACAGAGTCATAGATTACGAACATGTTAAGCCTGGAAAGGGACAAGCCTTCGTGAGGGTTAAAGCCAAAAACATGGCTACGGGTAACGTGATAGAGATAACCTACAAGTCCTCAGATGCTATTGAACTTGCGGACTTTGAACAGGTTTTTGCCGAATACTCTTACAACGATGGGAGCGACTATTACTTTATAAGCCAACAGACATACGAGATGATACCAGTCTCAGCAGACAACGTAAAGGATGAGGGCAAGTTTTTGAAGGAGGGTATGACGGTAGTTGTGTTCCTCTACAGGGGGCAGCCAATTGGTATTGAACTTCCAAAGCATGTAGAATTGAAAGTTGTAGAGACTGAGCCAGCCTTTAAGGGTGATACGGCCGCTGGTGGTTCTAAGCCAGCCAGGTTGGAAACGGGTGCGATAGTGCAGGTTCCCTTCTTTGTGTCAGAAGGAGACATAATAAAGGTGGATACAAGGAAAGGTATGTACGTGGAGAGAGTCAAATAATGGATAAAGAGTTTATAAAAGAGATAATAGCTCTTTTAAAAGGGTCTGACATAAAAAGCTTGAGCATAGAAACGGAAGGACTAAAGCTTCTAATAAAAACGCATCAAAAGGAGTATGTACAAAAAGTGGAACCCCTCAGAGAAATTAAGCATATAGAAATTATGCCTACCTCTGAGCCTGTCAGTGAAGAGGAGAAGCTACACGTTATAAAAAGCCCGTTGGTTGGCACTTTTTACAGGTCTCCATCGCCCGGTGCGCCACCATTCGTTGAAGTGGGAGATGTAGTTTCTCCTGGTCAAGTGCTTTGCATCATAGAAGCTTTAAAAGTTATGAACGAAATAGAGAGCGATGTGAGGGGAAAGATCATAAGAGTCCTTGTAGAAAACGGGCAAACAGTAGAGTATGGACAGCCTCTCTTTTTGATAGATACCAAGTTATAACCATGGAAGAAAAGAAAGTATCTCTTAGACTCTCTCATCTTGAGAACACCTACGAGGCCCAAACATCCTCTGGAAAAATCCTAGTAGGGGAAGGAGCCCTCAGCCCCGTGGAGCTGGTCCTCGTTGCTCTCGGTGGTTGTTCGGGCGTTGATGTGTCAAACATACTAAAGAAAAAGAGACAAAAGGTAAAGGATATAAGGATAGAGGTCGTTGGAGAAAGAAGGGAAGAACACCCAAGAGTTTATAAAAGCATAAAACTCAAATACATCGTAATAGGTGAGGATGTAAGCAGGAAGGCTGTTGAGGATGCTGTGAGGTTATCCCTTAAAAAGTACTGTAGTGTTTACACTATGCTAAGAGAGGCTGTTAATATAGACGTGGAGATGGATGTATGGGAAGAGAAAGGCTAGCAGCTAAGCTAAATCATATCAGAAAGGGAAAGGGAAAAGCTTTAGTTTCTTATCTCCTTGCTGGATACCCAGACAAGGAAACATCTCTCTTGGCCTTTAGGAAGGTCTTGGAAGGTGGGACAGATATTTTGGAGGTAGGTTTTCCCTTCTCGGACCCAGTAGCGGATGGACAAGCCATACAGGAAGCTCATTATGTGGCGTTGAAAAATGGAACAAAGTCAAAGGATGTTTTTGAGACAACCTCTAAGCTAAGGGAGGATTTCAGAGATATTCCTTTCCTACTCATGACTTACTACAATCCAATGTTCAGGATGGGGTTGGAGAGGTTTTGTAAGCTCTCTAAGGAGAGCGGTATAGACGGATTTATCGTTCCAGACCTTCCAGCAGAAGAGGCAAGGGAGCTTAAAGTTTACACAGAGAAGTATGATCTCGCCCTTGTGATGCTTGCTTCTCCTACAAGCAATGAAAAAAGGTTAAACCTTATATGCAGGACTACTGACTGTATGACCTACTTTATATCCATAACAGGGACAACTGGGGCAAGAGATAGCTTACCCATAGGGAGATTGAGGAAGAATGTGGAGAAATACAAAAAAAACTGTGAAAAACCTGTGGTTGTCGGATTTGGTATCTCAACGGGAGAGCAAGCAAGCCAAATAGCAGAGTTTTCAGATGGTATTGTAGTTGGCAGTGCCTTGGTTGGACTTGCCAAGGAAGGCAAATTGGAGAAGCTTCTAAGTAAGGTGGCTGAGTTAAAATCATCGTTAAAGTCCTGCAAAAACTTAGATAAATAAAGATATTGAATTGATCAGCTTCGGTGGATATTCTAAAAGTATGAGGACGTCCATAAAAGTAGAAGGCATGACATGCGTAAACTGTGTAAGGGCTATAGACATAAACCTTAGAAAGCTTAAAGGTGTAAAGGATGTGCAAGTCTCCTTTGAACTCGGCTACGTTTACATAGAATTCGACGAGAACATACTAAGAAAGGAGCAAATAAAGGAGGTCATAGAGTCCCTTGGTTATAGAGCCTCCCAAAGCATGTACAGAGAGAGATTAGACCTTATTTTACTTTTGACTTACATAGCACTAAGTGCACCACTCATACCCTTGATGTTGGTCCATGAACCGTGGAGCCTTTATGTTCAATTTGTCCTAGCATCTTTTGTTCAGATTTTTGGAGGATACGGGTTTTATAGGTCAGCATACTGGTCCTTGCTCTCTGGCGTTGGTAACATGGATATGCTTGTGGCCATTGGTAGCACATCAGCCTATCTATATAGCCTTTTTGGTATGTTGGGACTGCTGCACGTGCACCCATTTTTTGAAACTTCAGCCCTTCTTATAACATTTGTAAAGATAGGTAAGTATTTGGAGAACAGAGCCAAAGAAAAAGCCACAAGGTCCCTGAAGGAACTCTTTGGTTTGCAAACGAGCAAAGTAAGGGTTATAGAAAAGGATAAGGAGGTTGAAAGGTTTGTTCAGGATGTGTTTGTGGGAGACATCATAGTTCTTAAAACTGGAGAAGTTGTCCCTTTGGATGTTGTTGTTTTTGAAGGAACGTTGGAGGTGGATGAATCTCTAATAACTGGTGAGAGCATTCCAGTTTTGAAGGATAGAGGAGAGAAAGTACTTTCTGGGAGCTTTGTAATAAGTGGATACGCAAAGGCAAAGGTGGAGAAGAGAATTGGAAGTAGTTACGTATCTTTTCTTATGAGGCTTGTGGAGGACGCCCTAAAGAGAAAGCCAAAGGTCCAAAGGTTAGCCGACAGAGTTTCTCATCACTTTGTCCAGTTTGTAGTGATCTTATCCTTTGCCGTTTTTACGCTATGGTATCTCAAGAGTGGTGATTTTCAAAAGAGCTTCAGCTTTGGACTTTCCGTCCTTGTTGTGTCATGTCCTTGCGCCTTTGGTATAGCCGTTCCTCTCTCCGTAACGGTAGGCCTTCTGAAAGCTTACAGAAAGGGTCTGCTGGTAAAGAATCCTGAGGTTTTTGAGAGACTAAGTGAGCTTAACCTTATGATCTTCGACAAGACAGGAACGCTGACAGAAGGAAAATATGAAGTCACAAGAATTGAAGCCGACAAAGAAGAGTGTATAAACGTAGCATACTCTTTATCAAAGGTCTCTAACCACCCCTACGCTAAAGCCATAAAAGAGTACTGCAGAGAGTTTGGAGCCAGTGAAATATATCTCTCTTCTTGTAAGGAGGTTCCAGGAAAGGGTGTTTACTGCGATGGGTACTTCTTGGGTAATCCAAAGGAGATAGGTATGGATTCTACGAACTCAACAGTGGTTCTTGCAAAGGATGGAAAACTCTTAGCTTCCTTTCACATTCAGGATAGGGGTATATCGGAGAAGATATCCCAGACGGTGAAGTATTTGAAAAAAAGAAACATAAAAATAGTAATGGTGACTGGGGACGGCGAAGACAAAGCCAAAGAGGTCGCAAAGCTATTGGGCATAGATAGTTTTTATGCAAAGGTAAGTCCAGAGGGAAAGCTTGAACTGCTCGAGCTTTACCAAAAGGAGGGTTATAAAGTTGGTATGGTTGGAGATGGAATAAACGATGCACCAAGCATGGCTAAGGCTTACGTTTCTTTTGCAGTTGGCTCTGGTGCAGATGTGACTAAAAAAGTGTGCGATGTTGTTCTTCTCTCTGGCAGCGGAGGACTGAAGGATGCCTTTGAGCTTGGTGATAAAACTTATAGGCGCATAAGACAGAACATCTTCTGGGCCTTGATCTACAACTTACTCAGTTTACCCATAGCTGGGGGTTTGTTGTCCACTTATGGCATAGTGCTAAAGCCAGAGATAGCGGGTCTTATGATGGCGCTGTCTTCTCTCAGTGTAGTACTGAACTCTGTCAGAAGATAAAAATTCATGTTATAATTTATAAACTCAACGCAGTAGGAGGTAAATATGGCTTTGAGGATAAGGCTTGCAAGGTTTGGGAGAGCACACCATCCCATATACAGGATAGTTGTTATGGATGCACACTCTGCAAGAGAAGGAAAGTACATAGATATACTCGGAACATACGACCCTATAAGAAAAGACCTGAGTATTAAAGAAGAGAAAGTAAAGGACTGGATATCAAAGGGTGCGGAGCTTACGGACCGCACAAAGAGCCTTCTCAAAAGCGCAAAAATACTCTAAAGGAGGTAAAGGATGAGCCAACTGAGGGATATTGTGGAAATAACTGCCAAGTCTCTTGTGGACAACCCAGAAAATGTGAACGTGGTTGAGATCGAAGGAGAAAAGACAGTCGTTATTGAGCTGAGAGTCAATCAGAAAGACCTGGGTAAAGTTATAGGTAAGCAGGGGAGGATAGCCAGGTCGCTGAGGACTATACTTTCAGCTATGGGAAGGAGAACAAACAAAAGAGTGGTTCTTGAAATATTAGAATGAGCTTTATAAGATAACCCGAGGCTATTGAATAATTCCCAAGCTTGTATATATTTAATACCATTGAGGGGTTTATAGACCCCTTGTAGGGGGCGAATGGATTCGACGGGGACGGTAGGCAAAGGATAGCAAGTAGGGTGGCAACCTGAATAGCCAAACCAAACACTTCCCGAAGCACAGTTCGCTCTCGCTGCTTAACTTTTAGCAGCGGCTCGCCTATGGCTTTGCCTTTGGGTTGTAGGATGGGCTTATAGACAAAGGCTGTGGGAAGCAAGCTGGTGGGGTGGCTTGCTCTCGAGATTATAACCCTACCTGCCTTTGGGAGTTTGGGAGTAGAACGCTCAGAGGCACGTAACAAAACTACTCCCTAAGCTTGTAGAGGTCCTTTTGGCCGGGCTGTTTCCGGACGGCGGTTCGATTCCGCCCGCCTCCACCAAATTAAGGTACTTCAACCTTTTTTAGGATCTCCTCTATTATAGTCTTTGGGTTTGTATTATCCTTAGTTATTATCCTATGGGATAGTGTCAATGGAACAAGTTCTATCACATCATCTGGAACAACAAAGTCTCTACCTTTAGTATAAGCAAGTGCCTTTGCACAGCTTATTAAATGTATGGCCCCCCTTGTCGAGATGCCCAATATAACATCCGGATGACTCCTTACTTGACTGACTATCTCTATAACAAAGTTACCAACGTCTGGGGAAACATAGAATCTTTTTATCTGTTGGATAGTGCTCGTTATATCCTGTACCTTTGCTATAGTGTTTAACCTTTCTATCCTCTCAAAAGGGTTTTCTCCTCTTATAACCTGCACTTCTGTCTGATGGTCTGGATAACCTATGGAAAGCCTCATGCTAAACCTATCTAGCTGAGACTCGGGGAGAGGGTAGGTTCCGTACTGCTCCACCGGATTCTGGGTTGCCATCACAAAGAAGGGATGGGGAAGTTCGTAAGTTATACCATCGACGCTAACCTTTCCTTCAGCCATTGCCTCAAGAAGAGCACTCTGAGTTTTAGGTGTTGCCCTGTTTATCTCATCTGCTAATACTATGTTGTGGAATATGGGACCCTGTCTGAAGACAAAGGATTTCTTAGACTGGTCGTAGATGCTTACCCCCACTATATCTGATGGCAAAAGGTCGCTTGTGAACTGTATCCTCCCAAAAGAAAGACCTAACACCCTTGAAAGGGCAAGGGCGAGAGTGGTCTTCCCAACACCTGGCACATCTTCAAGCATAAGATGACCGCCAGATAGGAAGCATACAAGAGAATAAGTTATTACATCATCCTTTCCCTTTAAAACAGAACCCACCTCTGATACTATGCTGTTAATATCCATGCTTCCCAACCACAATTATAACCGCATGTTATAATTTTAAACATGCGCATAGAAGAAAAAAACGTCGTTTCGAGAGTTAAACAGCTTGTGGAACCCATAGTTAAAGGTATGGGGTTCAAACTCTTTGACGTAGAGTTCAAGCCTGAAAGGGGATGGGTTCTGAGGATCATCTTAGATAAGGATGGTGGCATAACCATAGACGATTGCGAAGAAGTGAGCAAAAGGGTAAGTGCCCTTCTTGATGTTGAAGATATTATACCTATACCATACGTTCTTGAGGTTTCCTCACCAGGGCTCACAAGAGAACTAACAAAGCCAGAGCATTACGAATTCTTCAAAAGCAGGTTCATAAGGGTTGTGCTAAAAGAACCTTTTTTGGGAAAAATGGAGGTCAGGGGCTATATAGAGGACGCTAAGGAAGGTGTCATTAAACTTAGAGATAGGGGCAGCAACGAGGTTCTTCATATTCCCATCTCCTCAATAGCAAGGGCTAACTTGGAGATAGAAAAATGGTAAAAAACCTTAAAAAGCTTATAGAGCAGGTTGCAAAAGAAAAAGACCTGCCCGAGTGGATAGTGGAAGGTGCCCTTAAAAACTCTATAGCTCTTGCTGTAAAAAAGGAAAGAAAGCTAAAGGAAAGCATACAGGTTGACCTTTCAGATGAAGGGATAGAAGTTTACGTAATAAAAAAGGGTGATACAGAAACGATTAAGTTTCCATTGGATATATCAACGGAGGACATGAACAGAATAGCAGCTTACGCTGCTAAGGAGGAATTTTTAAAAGAGTTAGAAAGGGCTGAAGAGGAGAAGAGCTATCTCGAGCTGGCGGAGCACGAGGGTGAGGTTGTAGTAGGCATAGTTAGAAAGGTACTCGAAGATGGGGACATCGTCTTAGATTTGGGAAAGATCACAGGTATGCTTCCCAAGAGGGAACAGATAAGAAAGGAGACTTACAAGCAAGGTGATAGGATAAGGGCTCTCCTGCTTGAGGTTAAGAAGTTTAAAGGCAGGCACGAGATAATACTTTCCAGAACCCACCCAAAGTTTTTAAGGAAGCTTCTTGAAGCTGAAGTGCCAGAGATCAAAAGCGGTGACATTGAGATAAAGGCTATAGTGAGAGAGCCAGGAGAGAGGGCAAAGGTGCTTGTTTATGCCAGGGATATGAAGATGGACCCCGTAGGCGTGATCGTTGGTATAAAGGGCTCACGCATAATTTCTATATCCGAGGAGCTATCTGGTGAAAAGATAGATGTAATACGATGGACTGATGACATAGAAGAACTTATAAAGAGGAGCCTTTCTCCTGCAACAGTCAAGCAGATAAGGCTAATACCAAAAGAAAAGAGGGCTGAAGTTGCAGTTCCAAAAGAAAAGCTTTCTGTTGCAATAGGGAAGCACGGTGTTAACGTTAAACTTGCAAACAGATTAACTGGATGGTACATAGACCTGATGTCTGAGGAAGACTTTCAGAAACTGACTACTTTAAAATGAGCTCTTTGCTTGAACTCCCCATAAAGAAGATGGTTTACGGCGGTTACTCTCTTGCTGAGCATGGGGGTAAAAAGTTTCTTGTGCGTTATGCAATACCTGGGGAGACAGTTCTTGCAGAAGCTATAAAAGAAAAGAAGGGTTACGTGGAAGTAATAACAAGGGATGTATCAGTAAGCTCACCCTTCAGAAAAGATCCACCGTGTAAGTACTATTACCACTGTGGTGGATGTCAGCTTCAGCATATTGAGTACGACAAGCAGGTAAAGTTAAAGGGGGATATCCTGCTTGAAAGTCTGAGTCGCATAGGGAAATTGGAAACAGAAAGACTGGATGACAGCATTGTATCAAAGGAAGAACTAAATTACAGAATAAAGGTTCAGTTTAAAGTGGAGGGGGATAATTTAGGGTTCTTTGCATGGGGAACTAAAAATCTCGTAAGTATAAGCGAATGCCTCGTTGTACATCCAGCTATAAATCAAACTATAGGAGCTTTAAAGGAACTTTGCAGGAAGATACACGACCTTCAAGAGGTGCATGTGTTCTACTCGCCGAGCGAAGATGAGCTTCTTTTAAAGTTGATAACGGTAACGCCTTTTGACAAGGAAAAGCTAAGAGGTCTTAAGCAGTCTTATCTCCCTGACAGAGTTGTAGGAATTGGCAACTACTCAAAGTTAGGAGAAAAACTCGTCGAAAGGTATCACATAGGTAGAAACTTCACCTACATGCAGGTCGGTGGGTACAGGTATAGAGTAAGCAATGACTCTTTCTTTCAAGTTAATTACACGCTTTGGGAAGAGTTTATAAGAAATGTCGCAAAGGAAAGCTATGGAAAGGTCCTTGAGCTTTACTGCGGTGCTGGTTTTTTTAGCATACCCCTATCAGAGACATCAAGCTTTATTCTGGCTTCAGATACAAACCCATCAGCTATAAAGGATGCGGATTACAGTGCCAAGATAAACAGAAGGCATAATATAGTATTCAGCCATGAAAGCGCCTATCGAACTTTGAAGAACCATGCCGGAGAGATCATAGACCTTCTTTTAATAGACCCACCAAGGACGGGGATGACCACCGATGAAGTAAGGCTGATTCTCCAGAACAAACCCAGAAAGGTCCTTTATGTGTCTTGCAACCCTACTACTTTAGCAAGAGATATAAAGGCTTTAGTCAGTGGGGGTTATCGTCTCAAGAGTGTAAAACTGATAGATAACTTTCCACAGACCTATCACATAGAAAGCATATCAGAGC
>JBKBPE010000032.1:10733-11527 GCA_046293375.1 Aquificaceae bacterium | reverse complement strand
CCACAAAGGATACAAGCATTACCTCTTAAACCTTCTGAGATCAGCCGTATTGGTTATATACCTATTGCCATTTCAAAATTTACCAAAAATAAAGAACTTGCTCAGAAGTTCATAGACTTTGTTCTTTCTAAAGAGGGACAGGATATCTTCAGAAAATATCATTATTTTATGACGCCTGAAGAGGCCTTTGCTTGGATAGGCCAAAAGAAACCCATAGGTGGTGAATACGTAGTACCTAAGGAATGGCTTACAAGATGACTTTTAAAAGAGTGGTAATAACTTTTTCAGTCTTAGTTTTTACGCTTTACGCAGGACTTGTGCTTTCACTTCTTTATTTCTTTAAAGGACCTCTTTTTTGGGAGACCCTTCTTTCAGAAAGGACGCTCTTTTCTATTAAGATAAGCCTTTTTTCTGCAACTATTGCCACTTTTCTTTCTCTTTTAGTTGCCCTTCCCTCTGCCTATGCCCTCTCAAGGTTTGATTTTAAAGGTAAATATCTTATAGATACTATTCTTGAGCTTCCCATGATAGTATCTCCTGCTGCTCTTGGCGCAATGATTTTAATTTTTTTCAATACTCCTTTCGGTATGTGGGTTCAAAATAATTTTGTACAGTTTATCTTTACTCCATATGGCATTATTCTTGCTCAATTTATTACCATCGCGGGAATTGCAACAAGACTGATAAAATCTGCTATGGATGAAATACAACAGAGATATGAAGAGGTAGCCTGCTCACTTGGGGCTTCTCCTTTTATAGCCTTTTTGACCGTAACCTTACCTCTAAGTAGAAAA
>JBKBPE010000032.1:1223-10723 GCA_046293375.1 Aquificaceae bacterium | reverse complement strand
TATAATTGCTGCGTCTATTCTTACTTGGGCAAAGGCAATTGGAGAATTTGGAGCAACTATTATGGTGGCAGGTACTATGGCCATGAAAACAGAAACCCTCCCCATAGCCATCTTTATGAAGCTTTCTATGGCAGACATTGAGGGCACAGTTGTCTTAATAATGATACTTATAACCATTGGGATAACTACCCTTTACAGTGTTAGACTCTTGACAAGGAGTACCCCAAGTAGATGATTGAGGTGGTGGATCTACATATAAAAGTTAAAAATTTTTCATTAGAAAATATATCTTTAAAAGTTGAGACAGGTTCATGTCATTGTTTAATAGGTCCTACAGGATGTGGTAAAACAACCCTTCTTGAGACAATCCTTGGTTTGAGAAAGGTCCAAAAGGGGAGGATCCTTCTTGATGGAAAAGATATTACCTATCTTCCTCTGCATAAAAGAGGATTTTCTTATGTTCCGCAGGACCTTGCTCTATTTCCTCATCTTACAGTAGAAGAAAACATCCTCTACGGGATAAAACATGGAGATGTCCCCAATAAAAAGGAAAGAGAAGAAGAGGCTCTTAGGTTGGTTCACTTACTTGGTATTGCCCATCTTCTTAAAAGAAAAGTTGATGCTTTAAGTGGTGGTGAAAGACAAAGAGTCGCTCTTGCAAGAGCACTTGCATCTGGGCATAAATATCTATTACTTGATGAACCTTTATCAGCCTTGCATGAAGGGATGAAGAAGGAGCTTTGGTTCCTCCTTAAAGAATTGCAGGAGAAGTATGAATTTACCATCCTTATGGTTACTCATGATATAGAGGAGGCTTTCTTTTTAGCAGACCATGTAAGTGTTATGATAGGAGGAACTATTCATCAGTCAGATAGGAAGGAAGTGGTTTATCGTTATCCTTCAAACTTGGAAGTGGCAAAGTTTTTTGGCATAAAGAATATATTTACTGGAGGTATTCAAGGCAAAGAGGGAAGCCACTTTCGGATTTATTGTAAAGAGTTGAATGGGGAAGTCCTGCTCCCCGTGGAAAGTATGAATAACTTACCAGAGGATAGAAGCATTGCCTTTGGGATAAGAAGCGAGGATATTATGATTCTAAGGCAAGACTTGCCCTTTAGACAAGAGAATATAATCCCTGGTATTATAAAGGAGGTTTATACCGCTGGCCCAAGCTCAATCGTTGTGTTTAGCCCCGAAGGCTCAGAGAAATTAATGGAGATAAAACTCCCAGACTATGCCTTTTCAAAACTCTCCCTAAAGCCATCAATGTCTGCAATAATCACTCTAAGGAGTGAAAGGCTCTTTGTCCTAAAAAAGTAGAAGCTACTCTTCATATCTGAAGTAAATCCCAGCAAGAGGAGGGAGTGTTAGGGTCAACGAGTATGGCCTCCCATGAAAGGGGACATCCTCAGTATAAACATCCTCCACATCTCCAAAGCCAGAACCTCCGTAAACTTTGGCATCGCTGTTTATTACTCTTTTCCAGCTTCCTCTTTTTGGTACTCCCATCCTATAGTTTTCCCGTGGAATGGGCGTAAAGTTGAAGACACAAAGAATAAGGTTATTCCTGGATTTTCTCAAAAAGCTTATTACGCTCTGCTCGTGGTCAGAAAAGTCTATCCACTCAAAGCCATCCCAGCTGAAGTCCATCTCATAAAGCGCTGGGTTTTCTCTCACAGCTCTGTTGAGGTCTTTTATAAGTCTTTGGACTCCTCTGTGTGTATCCCAATCAAGCAAAAACCAGTCCAAGCCTCTGTCATGATTCCATTCCTCCCATTGGCCAAACTCTCCCCCCATGAAGATAAGCTTTTTACCAGGATGGGCATACATGTAAGTAAAAAGGAGCCTTAGGTTTGCAAACTTTTGCCACCAGTCCTTAGGCATCTTATTTATGAGTGAGCCTTTACCGTGAACCACCTCATCGTGGGAGAGGGGAAGAAGAAAGTTTTCAGAGAAGGCGTACCACATGCTAAATGTTAAGCTTTCATGGTGATATTTTCTATAAATTGGGTCTTTAGAAAAGTAATAAAGAGTATCGTGCATCCATCCCATATTCCATTTCATACCAAAGCCAAGACCACCCAGGTAGGTTGGCTTTGTCACAGTGGGCCACGCCGTGGACTCTTCTGCTATAGTTTGAACATGGGGAAAGTCCCTGTATATGCATTCGTTTAACTTCTTTATAAAATCAATGGCTTCTAAGTTCTCCTTTCCACCGTACATGTTTGGTGTCCATTGACCATCCTTTCTTGAATAATCAAGGTAAAGCATAGAAGCGACAGCATCCACTCTAATGGCATCTATGTGATACTTTTCAAACCAGAAATGAGCAGAGCTCAGGAGAAAGGACCTAACCTCTGGCTTTGAATAGTCAAAGATATAACTGTTCCAATCTGGATGATATCTCTTCCTGTAATCTTCGTATTCGTAAAGATGAGTCCCATCAAAGTAAGCCAAAGCATGACCATCTGTAGGAAAGTGAGAAGGTACCCAATCTAGCACTACACCTATACCTTCCTGATGCAATCTGTCAACTAAGTACATAAAGTCTTGTGGTGTACCATAGCGTGAAGTAGGTGCAAAGTAACCAATAGTTTGGTAGCCCCAGGAACCATAAAAGGGATGCTCCATTATTGGCAAAAACTCCACATGTGTAAAACCCATATCTTTTACGTAATTCACAAGCTCGTGAGCAAGTTCTCTGTAACTTAAAGATTCCCATCCCCTCTTCTTCCATGAACCTACATGCACCTCGTATATGAGCCAGGGAGAGCTAAGTGAGTTTTTTGTATGTCTTTTTTCAACCCATTCTCTATCGTTCCATGTATAATCCATGCTCCATACTATGCTTGCAGCTTTTGGAGGTACTTCAAAGAAGAAGCCAAAAGGGTCAGATTTCTCCATTTGATAGCCAGTTTTTGAGACTATAAAGTATTTGTAAAGGTCCCCCAACTTAGCCCCTGGCAAAAAAACTTCCCATATGCCAGAACCATCCTCTCTTAGGCTCATGGGACTGCTCTCCCTACTCCAGCCATTGAAGCTACCAACAACAGACACATAGACAGCGTTTGGAGCCCACACAGCAAAGTAAACGCCACCTTCCCTAAGATGAGAACCAAGCTTATCGTAAAGCTTGCAATGGCCTCCTTCTCTAAAAAGATAAACATCATAGTCTGTGATCATGGGAAACTCATGCAAAAAAAATTTTAATGTATAAAATAAAAGGCATTATGGGAAATGTAGAAACAGATTGGGAGCGATTGGAAGGTATCGTTGAAGACATCTACAGTTCTACAAGGCACTTTGATATTGGGTGTTCACAGCTCAACTGTTTTCTCTGCGCCAAAGGTGGAAAAAGGTCCGCCGAGTGCCAAAAATTGAACGAAGCTGTAGTGCTTCTTCCTACTGAGAATCAAATAATAAGGAAGCTCAACTTTGTAAATTTCCCTGAGGTGAACGTAAATGGCTTCAGCATAGGGTTTTTGGCACCTGAGCAAGACTGTCCTTTCAACGTGGATGGTTTTTGCAGTATACATGGAAAACATCCCATAGACTGCAGGAGCTTCCCGATAATACCCTCTGTAAACGAGAAGGGAGATCTCATAATCTCAATATCCCTCAAGTGTCCCATCATACCACCTTGGGAGTTTGTAAAGACTTGGGTGGAAAACTGGAGAAAGCTTTGGGAAGTCCTTCCAGATGGATGGTTAAGGTTTTATTCTAACGTACCAACAAATCCAATAAAACCCATAGCCATTTTTGAAGCCGAAAGTCGGTTTAAAGTGTGATGATAGATAAGCTCACGGAGAAATTAAAGGGGCAGTTGGTTCAAACTCATACCAGCTGGGTGATCCTTCTGGAAGGCATAGTATATAAGATAAAGAAACCAGTAAACTTTGGGTTCCTGGACTACTCCACCCTTGAAAAGAGGAAGGAAAACTGCGAAAGAGAAGTGATACTAAACAAAAGACTCTGTCATAGCATTTACCTTGGAGTTGTCCCCATAAGCTTAGTAGATGATGAGTACTCTATTGAGGACTCTACTAATGTGATTGAGTATGCCGTTAAGATGAAAAGAATACCACAGGAGAGGTTGCTCATCAACATGCTGAACAAGGTTAGTGTAGATGATATAAAAAGGCTGGCAGAACATATTGCCAGCTTCCATTTAGAAACTGAAAGGAGGGATGATTTTGGAAGAATTGAGGTTATGAGATTCAACACAGACGAAAACTTCATGCAGACTGAAAAGTACATAGGCATAACCGTGGAAAAGGAAGACTACAAACTCATAGTGAGCAAGACGGAAAGGTTCTACAAAAGATACGGTTATCTCTTTGAAAAAAGGATAAAAGACGGCAGGATAAGGGATGGACACGGAGATATGAGGCTTGAGCACGTTGCCTTCCTTAATGGTAAGGTCTGTATCTTTGATTGCATAGAGTTTAACGAAAGGTTCAGGTGTGGGGATGTTTTAAACGATATGTGTTTTCTTTCTATGGAGCTTGAACTTTATGGCAAAGAAGGCCTTGCCAAGGCTTACGAAGAGCATTACAAGGAAATAACCCAGGATGAAGAGTTTGAAGTTTTCCTTCCCTTTTTCAAATGCTACAGAGCCTATGTAAGGGGTAAAGTGAACAGCTTCCTATTAGATGACCCAAACTATCAAGAAAAAGAGAGAGTTAGGGCCTTTGCAAGCAAACTTTTCAAACTTAGCAGGAGATACGCAGAAGGGCTATTAGTCTAACCATTACAACAAAAAGCCTGGTGGCATACTGGTATTTACTGTTCCTTCAGCACAGGAAAGGGCCATGGTCAAAGGGGCTGATAGTAAAATAACGCATTGGATGATAGTTTTAGGAGGAGCAACGGCAAGCGGAAAGTCAGAAATAGCCTGTGAACTTGCAAGGAGATTAAATGCAGAGATAATAAGCGCAGATTCTATGAGCGTGTACAAGCATATGGACATTGGGACAGCAAAACCTATGGAATGCATAGGAAAGGTTAAACACCACCTTATAGATATAGTGAACCCAGGAGAGTACTTTGACGCCAAGATATTTGAAAGTTTAGCACTCAAGGCAGTGCAGGACATAAAAGGCAGAGGTAAACTTCCCATAGTCTGTGGAGGTACGTACCTTTACATACAGGCACTTCTTTACGGAATAGAGGAAACACCAAAGCCGGACTGGAATCTCAGAAAGAGGCTCTACACAGTCATAGAAAAAAAGGGAAGCGAGCACCTCTACAGTAAACTAAGGCTTGTGGACCCTCAGTACGCAAGGAAAATACATCCAAAGGATGAAAGGAGGATAGTAAGAGCTTTAGAGGTGTTCATTCAAAGCGGAAGAGCTTTTTCCTCTTTTCATAGTTGGGAAAAACCAAGATTTGACTTCAGAGGCTTTTACATAAGATGGGAATGGTCATCTCTTTCCAAAAGGATAGAGGAAAGAGTTTTACATATGTTTGAAAGGGGGCTGGTCAAAGAGGTGGAGAACCTTCTAGGGTTTGAAAGCTTCCTGACTTCATCACAAGCTATAGGCTACAAGGAGGTCGTACCCTATCTTAAGGGATTTATAACACTGGAGGAAGCCATCAGTAGTGTGATGAAAAACACAAAAGAGTATGCGAAGAGACAGATAAGATGGTTCAGAAGGCAGGGGTGGACACAGGTAGATGCAGAAAAGCTTGGAGTAGAAGGAAGCATTGAGTTCATCCTTACTTCTTTGACTCAACCCTGTATATGAGCCAGTAAACCAAGCCTAAGGATATGGTTACCAGCGACAAGGTTAAAAGCTCTTGAACCTTTTCCGGTGCAAGGGATATTATTAGCACTTTTCTTATTATTGCCGCCAAAGCTACACCTACAAAGATCTTTAAGCTGAGGGCTGAGCCCCTTATATGCTTTATCTCCTCTGAGAGCAGCTCAGTTATAGCATAAAGGATGAGTACAGAACCAAGTATGCTAAGGCCTCCCCTTTCCAAAGGTAGCTGACCAGAGACCACAAGTAAAACTTCGTAAGAGACCCAAATTATAAGAAAAATAGCCACAACAGTTAGTGTGAGTGTTATAAAGGTATCAAAAAACCAAGAAAGCTTTCTTATATTCTCTATGAGCAGCCTTTGGTACTTCCCGGTGGCAAGGTAAAGCCTTAGCTCCTCCTCCCTGAAGGAGTTTATCATCACATCCAGGTTCATATCCAAAGCCTTGTCTATTGTTATTATAAGACGCTTAGCATCTTCAGTTAAACCCACTTCTTTTATAACCTTGCTGATTATATAGTCCCTTACAAAGTTCATGGAAGCCTGCACGTAATGAGGTGGTAGTCCTATTCTTACGTGAGTCTCGCCGATCCTGTGAAGCCTTCTCAGATACTGAGCATCGTACCTAAGGTTGAAAAAAGATACAAACCAGTTTTTTACTTTTTCCTTATGTCTTGCTCTTGTGTTTTCGTCTGGAAGATACCTGCTTGTGTCTTCAAAGTTCTCTAAATATCTGTAGAATTCTTCAATGAACTCTTCTTTATACTTCTCCCCTATCCATGAGATGGACCTTAGATTCTTTTCATCTTCACTAGTCCATACGTAATGAACTTTTAACTCTTCAATGGTTTCCATTCTATCCGTAATATTATAGTTTCTTTTGTAAGGAGCTGATTTTGAAATTTTGGCAAACCAAGCCTCGCCATGCACAAAAATCAATCTTCCACCGTTTATCAGGACTCTTGTGCTATCTCAACTTTTTTCAAACTGTGATGACAATAGGGGCATATCTTTGCTTTCCAATGAACCTCGCTAAAGCAGGCAGGACATCTTTTCTTTCCCTTAAGGTATAGGAAAAGGTTAATGTGGAACAGAGACTTAAATGTCAGATAAACAAAAAAGATAAAAAGGATTAAACTCCATGCTTTTAATGGTGTTATCGCTTCATAGTTTTCTATCCAAAGATAAGTGGTTGAGAGAGACGCAACCCAAAAGGCCAACTTCCTATCAAGAAAAACCTGTGCCAGGACCTGCAAAAGAGCCATCCAAACAAAAAACTGCACAAGCTTGTTTATAAAAAGGGGTTCAACTACCTTTAACCATTCCATCCTTAAATTGTATAATAAACTTAGATGACCAATAGGAAAGGTCATGCATATAGACTCATTATCCTCTTTGGGATAGTCAGTTTGCTTGCTGATATGACCTATGAAGGGGCCAGGGGTATTCTGGGTCCATACATGTCCCTTCTTGGGTCTTCTGCTTTTGTAGTTGGCTTTGTAGTTGGCTTTGGGGAGTTTATAGGTTACGCCGCTAGGCTCCTATCTGGTTATATTGCAGATAGAACTAAAGAGTATTGGCCTATTGTTATACTCGGTTATTTAATAAACCTCTTCTCCGTTCCTTTGCTCTCTTTGGCACCAGGATGGCAAATAGCGTGCTTACTTATATTGCTCGAAAGGTTTGGAAAATCTGTAAGAACACCATCTAGGGATGTACTTCTCTCTTTTGTTACCAGCAGAGTTGGTCATGGACTCGGTTTTGGAGTTCATGAGCTGTTAGATCAGATGGGTGCCCTGCTGGGTCCCCTTTTTGTAAGCGTACTGATGCTAAGCTTTGGAAGCTATCGAATATCCTTAGCCTCCTTATCCATTCCAGCTCTCTTTGCACTCATCACTTTAATATACACTAAATTTAACTACACTTACCCCGTTGAAAAGGAAGAAAGGTACCACGCAGATAGTTTAAGGATGCCCTTTTGGGTTTACTTACTTGCCTGCTGTTTGATAGCCATAGGTTATGCAGACTTTGCCCTTGTTTCTTTTCACGTAAAGAAGAATACAATATTTGCTGATGAATGGATACCCTTGCTTTACGCCTTTGCTATGGGAATAGATGCTCTCTCCGCCTTACTTTTTGGCTTTCTTTTTGATAGGATCGGTCTGAGTACCTTACTTTTAGGCACTTTCATCTCCTCTCTGTTTTCTATCTTCTGTTTTTCATACAATGGGCTTTTTGTCCTCTTTGGTTTGCTCCTTTGGGGGTTTGGTATGGGAGTTCAAGAGTCTATAATGAGGGCAGCCATAGCTAAACTCGCACCAGTAGAAGCAAGGGGAAAGGCTTTTGGAATTTTCCACTTCTTTTATGGCCTTTTCTGGTTTTTAGGTAGCAGCTTTATGGGCTATCTTTATGAAGTGTCCCTTATCTATCTTATTATATTCTCTGTGTCTTCTCAGCTTCTCTCTCTTGTTCCTCTGTTCATACTTTCTAATATCAGTCTAACCAAATTTAGGTCCTCTGGATAGGTAACTTTTATATTCCAAATTGAACCTTCAATTATTCCAACTTTGTAGCCATACCTTTCCAAAAGTGATGAGTCGTCCGTAGAATAAAAACCTTCACTTCTGGCCCTAAAGTGACATTCAAGGAGAACTTTTCTTTCAAAGGCTTGGGGTGTCTGCGCATGCCATAGGTTTCTTCTCTCAAGGGTTCTTACAACCATACTGTTGGCAACTTCCTTGAGAGTATCTCTTGCAGGTACTGCTGTTATCTTTCCATGATGACCTTCGAGCTCTGAAACTTTTTCAAATACCTCTTCGGATGCAAGGGGTCTTGCACAATCATGGATAATAACTATCTCCCCCCTTGCCTGAAGAAGTCCCTCAAGCACTGAGTCTTGTCTTTCCTTTCCCCCTTTAACTTTCCTTACGCTCGATGGAAGCTTTATCCTTTCTATGTCCTCCTCCGGCAGTACCAAAAGGATATCATCAAACTTCTCTACAACCTTTTCCAAAGAATACATGTACAAAGGTTTGCCAGCTACTTTTATAAACTGCTTTTTTCCACCAAAACGCTTACCTTCCCCAGCAGATAGCAAAATGACGCTTATCATTCCTCTTTGAACTCTTCTATCCTTCTGATAATATCCTCCTTTAAACTCTCAGAAAGGGTTTCTTCTGAAGAGAATATATAAAGACCATCCTTATCGAGAACCATGGCCAGGAGGTCAAAACCCCTAACCTTTTTCTCCAAAGCTTCTCGTGCTGTTTTTTCTAAGAACTTCTTTGTATCATCCAAATCCGAAAGGTCAACCCTCGTATCTATAAGTTCCAGGTCTTCCATACCCTTGGTGTATACGATGTAAACTGTGTACTCTTCTCCTTTCTCGGCTGCCTCTCTTATGGGTTCAAAGAGCTTTTCTACATACTCTCTTATCCTATGCCTAACGCTCATAAACACTATTATAATAATCCAAAACACACCCTGGGTAAGAAATTGAAAACTACTACATGCAGGAATGCCTGCGCTACCTTCCTACAGCTATCTTTTCATAAGATTTTATCGTATGATTTTTAACACGGGTTATAATATTTCAAGTTGTGGAGGTGCGCATATGAAAACAATGGCTTATGGATTCCCAAAGTTGGGGAATAAAAGAGAATTTAAGAGTCTTCTTGAAGGCTTTTGGAGTGGGAAGGTTTCTGATAGGGATTTTAAAGCTGGGATGGATGCTCTGA
>JBKBPE010000032.1:0-1213 GCA_046293375.1 Aquificaceae bacterium | reverse complement strand
AAGACTGGATGATAGATAATTATAGAGATAACGTGGATATTTTCCCATCTGGTGAGCTTTCTTACTATGACTTTGTCTTAGATACGGCAGTAATGGTTGGAGCTATACCTTCGAGGTTTGGGGAGTACAAGGGGCTTGAGACGTATTTTCAGATGGCAAGGGGGAGGTATGCCCTTGAGATGACCAAATACTTCAACACCAATTACCACTATTTGGTGCCAGAGCTAGAAGGTCCAAACTTTAAGCTGCTGAAGAATTATCCCCTAGAAGATTATCTTTACTTTGAAAGCAGAGGGGTGGAAACTCTTCCAAGGCTTATATCACCCTTTACCTTTCTAAAGCTCTCTAAGGTTCTCAGAAGGGTTGATGCACCGCATATACCTATCTACGAACTTTCCAGGATTGAATGCCAGGAAGATATGGAAAAGTACATGGACGCTTTGCTTGAAGTTTACGAAGAGATTATAAAGCAGTTGCAACAAGTAGAAGTAAAAGGCATAATGGTAGAAGACCCAGCCCTCTGCTACGAGCTTAAGGAATGGGAATGGGATGTTGTTGGTAAGGTCTACAAAAGCCTTGGGAAGTTAACAGACATCTACCTCATTACATACTACGATAGTGTCTCTGACTACAGAAGGTTTGTCGAGCTACCAGTAAAGGCACTTGGGTTTGATCTTTTATCCAACGAAGAAAACATTAAGAACTTGTTAAGCTTAGGTTTCCCTGAAGGGAAAACCCTCATAGCTGGTATTGTAAATGGTAGGCAGGTTTGGAAAGCCAACATAAAACAGAAGGTAAAATTGATAGAGGACCTTCTTAAAATTTCTGACAGTCTGATAGTGTCCAACTCTTGTCCTCTCTTTCACCTTCCCTTAACTGTTGAACCGGAAGAGAATTTGGCAGAAGGCTTAAAAGAAAGATTGTCCTTTGCAAAGGAGAAGCTCTTTGAGCTGAAACTGATAAAGGAAGTGGTTGATGGCAGGAGTGAAGCTCTAAAGCGGGCGGAAGAGCTTCAAAAACTCCTTTCGGCTCCCTTTGGCATAAAGCAAGAGGTAAGGGAAAGGCTCGGAGGTCTTTCAGAAAAGGACTTTATGCGAGACGTTCCTTACGCCGAAAGGATAAAAGTTCAACAGGAGGTCCTAAGACTCCCTCTTTTCCCAACAACAACAATAGGCTCCTTCCCACAAACGGAGGAGGTAAGAAAGGCAAGAGC
>JBKBPE010000031.1:0-11936 GCA_046293375.1 Aquificaceae bacterium | reverse complement strand
GAAGGATTTGGAATATCTCAAAGCCATAGAGGCGGCAGGTGGTGCAAGGTTATCTTACATAGTAGTTGAAAATGAAGAAGTTACCGAAAAATGTATACGTAGGCTTGTAGAGCTCAAAGCTGGAAGAATGAACTTTATTCCCCTAAACAGAATAAAAACCTTTGGGCTACCACCATACCCAAGAAGAGTTGGGGTTATAGACTTTGCAGTAAACCTTGTTGAATATGACAAAAGGTTTGAAAGGGCTGTAAAGTTTGTCTTTGGGGATACGCTTCTAGTTGAAAGCTTTCAAAGAGCAAAGGACCTTGGTGTAGGAAACCACAGGATAGTGACCCTTGAGGGAGAGGTCTTTGAGAAGTCTGGAGTTATAAGCGGGGGCCATGCAGACAGCAGGGTTAGCTTGGGGAAAGGCATGTACTTAAAAGAGATAGACAGACTATCTGAAATAGAGAGGAAGCTTATTCAGGAAGAGGAACAAACGGAGAAGCTGATAAGAGCAGAGAGGGAGGGCCTAATAGAAAAGGAGGGGATACTCAAAGTACTCGAAAGAAGGCTAAAGGAAGTGGAAGAATTGGATAAAAAAGGCTTTGATAAGTTAAAGGAAACTGAAGAAAAACTAAAAAAGGCGGAAGAGTACAAATTTCTGCTTGAAGAAGAAAAAAAGAGGCTTCAAAGGGAAAAGGATGAGCTTACGAACCATCTCTCGTACTTGGAAGAAAAGCTCAACAATCTGATGATAAAAAAGCAGTCTATAATAACTTACTACAGGGATTCTGGTATAGACAAAGTTAGGGCAGAATACGAAAAGTCAAAGAACCTACTTGACAAACTGAAAGAAGAGGCATTCTCCCTTAACATGAAACTAAAGGACGTACATGGGGAGATAGAAGCTTTACGCACTGAGATCGGGAGAAAGATGGCCTTCCTTGATGAATCTCAAAAAACTTTAGAAGGAATTCAAAAAGAGTATGCAAGCCTTCTTAGCGAGAGAAGAAATTTAGAAGAAGACATAAAGGAATTAGAGCGCAGAGCTTACGAGCTATACTCTCAAAGGGATAGATTAGAAGATGCTTGCAGGAACATACAGTCAGAGCTTGGCAAACTTAAGATATATGAAGATAGCAACAGGGAGGAGCTTCAAAAGCTTGAGCTTGAAAGATCAAAGTTGGAAGAGAAATTAAAAGAATTGATGAATAAGCTTGAAGGACTAAAATGGTCTGGAACTCTGGAGGATGTGAAGCACAGCTACACAAAGATAAAAGAGGAGATAAGTAAGATACAAAGAGAGATCGAACAGCTTGGAGCCTTGAACTTCAAAGCAGAGGAGGATTATAAGGAGCACGAAGTCAGATACAAAGATTACCAAGAGAGATATAAAAAGATGGAGGAAGAAAAGAAGGCTATAAAAGAGATGATACAGGAGGTGGAAACTAAAAAGCTGAAAGTTTTCATGGAATCTTTTGAAAGTATAAACAGAAGTCTAAGAAGAATTTTTTCGGAGCTTTCACCCGGTGGTAGAGCTTACATGGAGTTAGAGAAGGAAAAGGACCCTTTCTCTGGTGGTATAAACTTAGTCATAAAGCCAAGAGGGAAGGAAGTTCAGTACTTAGAGGCTATATCGGGTGGAGAAAAGACGCTGGCAGCGCTATCTTTAATATTTGCTATACAGGAGAACAAACCTTCCCCTTTCTACTACTTTGACGAGGTTGATGCGCATCTTGACGAGGTGAACGCAAAGAAAGCAGGGGAGCTGATCAAAAGAAGGTCAGAACACGCTCAGTTTATAGTGGTCACGCTGCGCGAGGTTCTTGCATCCTTTGCAGACAAGCTCATAGGTGTAACAAGCAGAGGTGGGATCTCTAAGGTTTTTCCAGTTAAAAACATTACCGGCGCATAGCTTCCTCTGGTGGGTTGTAAAGAAACCCAGTAAGACCACCCCAAACTAAGTGAAGTATAAAAGTAGAAACCTGCGCATTTAAAGTCATTGGCCTTTGGAACCACTCTGCACCACCCAAGGATCCTATCAGTGAGACTATGATCACGAATATATGCCATAGAATGGCATAAATGATACCCTTTAAAATTCCTGCACCAGGTAATCTTTTCCACATTGCTGGAAGTACGAGGGGAATGGTAAAAAGGGTAGCGTCCATCTGATGGTGTATGAACCATGCTGGGTCCTTTAGTCCTGGGAACATGCCAAAAAGCCCAAACCATTTAGAATAGACTCCATCAAGAAGAACCATGGCATAACCGCCCATCTGACTGGCAAAGAGAAAACTCCAGAAGTTAACTCCCTTTATAACCATACCTATCCTCCTTAACTCTACGTATGCGTAAAGACCTTTTATTAGACCTCTACCCTTCCCTTCTCATCGTACACGTATACTTTCCCATCCTCTTCGTCCCTGGTTCTTTTGTGGGAGCCATCGCAGAAGGGTAACTTCTTTGATAGACCGCATTGGCATATGTAGTAAGTTTCCTCTCCAACCTCAAGCTTGTAGGGTCCTTTCTCCGTGTGCTTTACAAGCCTTGCCATCTGACACCTCCTACCATTAAATTTAAGTCCTCAGCAAATCAACAACAGTGGTTACAACCTCCTGGGGATTTATATCAAGGCATTCATAAGTGGCGTACTTGCATACGCCCTTACCATGTATACTGCAAGGTTGGCACTTGAGCCCTTTGAAAAGAACTTTCCCCTCGTCTGAGTGAAGAGAAAAGCCAAGGGTTGGATGTGTTCCTCCGTAAATCTGTATGGCCTTTGTTCCAACAGCTCTTGCCATATGAAGAAGTCCTGAATCGTTGCCTATGAACAGTTTGGAGGTCTTTATCACAGCTAAGGTATCTACCAGAGATAGCTTACCGCACAAGTTTATTCCCTTCCAGCTATCCACAAGCTTGGAGTCTGCATCATCTCCAACGAACACAACCTTTTGTCCATGTTTGCTAAGCAGCTCACACACATCTCCAAAGTATGGATACGTCTTTTTTCTGTACCTTGCACCAGCTCCAATGGATATATAGTTATCTCCCATCTCCTCTTTCCATTTTTTCAATCTTTCTTGGGATACATGAATTCTTGGCTTTCCTTCTTTCTCCCCGAGAGATTGAAGGTATGCTTCCACAACACTGAAAGGTTTTCTAAAGCTTTCTATGTAAACAGAAAGCCTCCTTCTAAAGGAATGTTTATTATAAGTTTTCCATTTTCCTTTCAGCAAAAGCCTCAACATAGAAGTTTTGAAATTTTTCTGAAGGTCCAAGTAGAGGTCAAAGCCTTGAATATTCCTTAGAGTCTCCTTACTAAACAGCTTGCCTTTCTTTACTTGGATGACTTTCAATCTTACATCATCCTCAAAGACAACACCGTATGGTTCAAAGGTGAGGAGATGGGGTCTATAGCCCTTACTGATAAGTGGTTCTATGACACATGAAGAGAGTACCACATCACCAAGGGAAGAAAACCTTATTATGAGAGCTTCCTTATCCACCGCTCACTGGGGGTATGAGAGCTACCCTCTCGTCACCCTCTAGCTCATAAGAATCATCTTCATACTCCTCGTTAACGGCAAACTTGATAACCCTAAAGAGGTCTCTCAAATCTGGATGCTTTTTCATGAGAAACTCCCTCAGTTCTGCCAGGCTTCCTTTGAAATCCATCTCTTCCTCTTCTTTTTTCAACTTCTCCTTTAGAATGGCAAAGTACATAAGCCTCATAATAAAAAGTATAATACGCTGAGTGGAAAATCTCCCTTGATGGTATATCTTTCTGGGATTATTAAAGCTCCAAGAGTGAGGGGGTCTACCTCTAGATGGGACAAGTGGGCACTGTGGGGAGATTTGAGAAGGGCGCAAGTTCCCACTACAGGGCTGTAGTCTGTGGAAATCACAGACCATTTTTGAAATACTCTGAACCATAGATTATATACACAAATATGCTATGCTATAATAACTAGAATGATAAGGAACTTTGCGGATCTGTGGGACATAGTCCCCGATGAAGGGTGGGAGATATTACTGAGTGCAGAATCTATAAAGTCCAGAAGGGACGAAAATAAATATCTCTCTGAGAAGAACGTGGGCCTTTTTTTCACAAAGCCTTCCACGAGAACAAGGGTGTCTTTTGAGGTAGCAATAAATCAGCTTGGAGGAAATGCCATATATCTCACAGAACAGAGCTTACAGATATCAAGGGGTGAGGACATTAAAGATACGGCAAGGACTCTGTCCAGATACTTGGATTGTATAGTTATACGTACAGATTCTCATAAAAAGCTTGAGGAGTATGCGAGGAGTTCTACCATACCAGTCATAAATGCACTTACAGATATGTCCCATCCTTGCCAAGTACTGAGCGATGTCTTCACCATCTACGAGGCATTCAGGGATGGGATGAAAAACATAAAAATAGCTTACATAGGTGACGGAAACAACGTTTGCAACACATGGCTTGTGGCTGCTGGCCTTTTCGGTCTTAACTTATTTGTAGCTACTCCAGAGGGCTATGAACCGAGTAGTTACTACTATCAGGCTGGTGAGGACTTATGCATGGTCACTGGTGGCAGTATATATTTGACAACGAACCCAGTAGAAGCCGTAAAAGATGCTCATGTTGTGTACACGGATGTTTGGATAAGTATGAACCAAGAGAGGGATGAGGAGAAGGTTTCTACTTTCAGAAGTTATCAAGTAAACAGAGAGCTTCTATCTCACGCTAAAAATGACGTAAAAGTTATGCACTGCTTACCAGCCAAGAAGGGTGAAGAGATAACTGAGGATGTCTTTGAAGCTTTTGAAGGTTTTATATTCATGCAGGCGGAGAATAGATTGCACACACAGAAGGCTTTGCTCAAATTCCTTTTCACTCAACGGTGACTGTTTTAGCCAGGTTCCTAGGTTGGTCTATATCAAGACCTAAGTAATCCGCTATGTAGTAGGCTATCAGCTGCAGTGGTATAATTGTAAGGAAGGGACTAAGGTCTTCTTCTACGGGCGGCACATCTATGTAGTCTTTAGACAAACTTCTTAGGTTTTCATCATTGCTAAAACCAACGCTTATTATGGTACCCTTTCTTGTTATTACCTCCTCCATGTTTGACAGTATCTTTTCATAAGCCCTGTCTCTTGGTGCCACTACTACGGTTGGCATGTTTTCGTCTATAAGGGCTATGGGTCCGTGCTTCATTTCACCAGCTGGATAACCTTCCGCATGTATGTAAGAGATTTCCTTAAGTTTTAGAGCGCCTTCCAAGGCAATGGGATAGCTCAGGTACCTTCCAAGATAGAGCATATTTTTACTGTTAGTGTATTTTACGGCCGTTCTTCTTATATCCTCTGCTTTTCCTAAGACTTCCTCCATAAGATGAGACAAAGTAAAAAGTCTTTCCGTAAGATTCTCTCTCTCGGGAAGGTGGGATATGGAGATACTGTACAGAAGTGCAAGCTGAGCGGTGAGGGTCTTTGTTGCAGCAACACCTATCTCTGGTCCAGCATGAGTGTATAGCGTATAATGGGACTCTCTGTCCAAGGCACTACCCATAACGTTGACCAAGGATACTAAGGTAGCACCCTTTTCCTTTGCTGAAAGGGCAGAAAATCTGGTGTCTGTTGTTTCTCCAGACTGAGATATGGCCAGCACAAGGTCCTTTTCGTTTATTGGACTATCAGCATACCTAAACTCGGATGCGTACCTAACTTCTACCGGAACCTTGGCATACTTTTCTATCCAATAGCTAGCCACGAGCCCAGCATGGTAAGAAGTACCACATGCCACTATGATAACTCTTCTAAAATCTGTAAGTGAGAAGGGGAGCATGTAGTCTCTGGATATATAGCCCTTTAGCGTGTCGCTCAGCGTTCTTGGTTGCTCAAAGATCTCCTTAAGCATAAAGTGTTTAAAACCAGCCTTCTCTGCCGATATTATGTCCCAAGATACCACCATAACCTCCTTTGTTATCCTGTTTCCCTCCCAGTCGTATATATCCACGCTTTCTGGACTCAAGTCCACTACCTCACCGTCTGATATAGGAATAACATGCTTTGTAAAGGGAAGTATGGCTGGTATGTCTGAGGATAAAAAGTTTTCTCCTTCGCCAATGCCCACCACCATAGGGTTTCCATATCTTACGCCTACTATTCTGTTAGGCTCCTTGCTTGTTATTACCGCAAAGGCATAGGAACCTTTGATCATGGGAAGTATCTTAAGGACAGCTTGCAAAAGGTCTCCTTCGTAATTTTTTGATAGGAGATGGGCTATCACTTCCGTATCCGTCTGGGATACAAAGCTTATTCCTTCCGATTGAAGCTTCTCTTTTAACTCTCTGTAATTCTCTATTATGCCGTTATGAACCACAGCTATCTCACACTTGGCATCTGTATGGGGATGAGCGTTTATCTCACAAGGCTCTCCATGGGTTGCCCATCTTGTATGTCCTATACCAACAGTTGCCTTGAGCGGCTTTCCCCACAGACTCTTTATGAGCTCCCTAATCTTTCCAGTTTTTTTTTCTACAAATATCTTACCGTTCTCTATTAGGGCTACGCCAGCAGAGTCGTACCCTCTGTATTCTAGCCTCTCCAAACCGTTGAGGAGAACTAAGATGGCGGGGTTTTTTCCAACATAACCAATTATACCGCACATGAGTATAATTATAAACCGTAGTAGGTTTTAAGAAGGTTTTCAAGCTCCCCCCTAAGGTCAAGCAAATACTCTATGGCTTCTCTCACAGCACCATCTCCCCCTCTTGCCTTTGTAACATACAAACAGATATCTCTGACTTTTCTTGATGCATTCCTCACAGCTATAGGAAATCCTACCCTTTTCATAATTGGTATATCAACATAATCGTCTCCTATAAATGCAACGTCTTCACAATCTATGGAATGCTTTTTAGTGAGGTCTTCTAAAATGGGGAGCTTTTCGTTATAACCAAGGTAAACCTCATCTATACCAAGCTCGCTAAGTCTCCTGTATAGAGGATTAGAGTTCCTTCCAGAGATCACGGCTGTTTTTACGTTAGCTTGCTGGAGAAGCTTAATGCCAAGCCCATCTCTTACGTTGAAAACCTTTATATCCTCACCCTTTTCTGTATAGTAGAGTCTCCCATCTGTTAAAACACCATCCACGTCCATAATGAAAAGTTTTATCCTTTTAGCCCTCTCGTTAAGGTTCATAAAGAATAAAGTACTACTTTTTAGAAGCGACTATCTCCTTTTCTTTTTCAAAATCTAAGGGTTTTACATCCTTGAGCGTTTCCTTTATTTTCTTTTTTTCTTCCGCCATGACTTTTATTTTTTCTAGCTCTTCTTTTGTGTAGTAACACATGATTGACACCTCCTACGCTTGATAGTTTTTACTTTATGACTCATCCTACCGGAATCAATATGCTCTTTATCATATTAAGTAAACGCTGGTGTTCATCTGGGATATCTTAGATACCACTGCTTCTGATAGCCTCTCTTCTAAAGTCTTTGCTATCTCCTTTTCGTTCATTCTTCTCAGAGCATAGTTTGTGGTTATTATAGTGCTCTTCATGCTGTTGTACCTATGCGATATTAGATGTGTAATGATCTCCCTTTGCCAGTCAGAGAGCCTTTCGCTTCCAAGGTCATCAAGCACAAGGAGTGGGGCCCATAAGAGTACCTTCATCATCCTTGTGTACCTTTCGCCATTTTCCATGACACTCCTTAGCTTAAAAAACATATCCTTGGTATCAAAAAAGATGCCTTTCACCATCTTAGTTTTGTAGACAGTCTTTAGAGCGGCAACTGCCAAGTGGGTCTTTCCCATGTGGGGAGGTCCCAAGAGGGTTAGCCCCCTACCATCCTTTAAATCAAAAGCCATAGAGTAAGATAAACACACTTTTAATGCCGACCTTTGAGCCTGGGACACCGGGATGTAGTTTTCAAAGGTTGCATCGTAGAATCTTGGCGGTATCCTTAGATACTTAGACATATCCTTTTCGTCAAACCTACAGGAGCATATAACTACAGTTTTACCCTTGTCTACAAAACCAGTCCCACCACAGTGCGGGCATTCTTTCTTCTCCATAGTTTAAAATATAGGGAAATGCCTACTTTTTTGCTTACAAACGACGATGGCTACTTCTCCGAAGGCATAAGAGCCCTAAGGGATGCTTTAAAAAGCTTTGGAAGGGTTGTGTGCGTTGCTCCAGACAGAAACTTAAGCGGGGTTGGACATTCTTTAACCTTTAGTTCACCTTTGAGAGTAAGGCGTGTGGACGATGATTTTTGGACGGTCATAGGGGGTACGCCAGCAGACTGCATACATTTCGGTTACTATCTTTTATTGGATGGTAAGAAACCAGACCTTATCTGTTCTGGGATAAACGAAGGGCCAAACTTGGGTGAAGATATAACCTACTCGGGAACTGTCTCTGGAGCTATGGAAGGGAGGATATTAGGCATTCCTTCTGTGGCTTTTTCTGCCTTTGGTAGGGATGAGATAGACTTTGTAGAGTTGGCTTGGATTGCAAGGGATGTTGTGGTGAAAGTGCTTGAAACTTCAATGCCGGGGGATACATACCTGAATGTGAACATACCAAATTTAAAGAGGGAAGAGGTTAAAGGTTTCATGCTGACAAGGCAAGGGAAGAGAAGCTATAGAGAAAAGTTTCTCAAGCTCTCTGACCCTCATGGAAAACCTATCTATTGGATAACGGCAGAGGAGTTTGGATGGAGATTGGAAAAGGGTACAGACTATTGGGCAGTGTACCATGGGTATGTTTCCATAACACCACTTGAGCTTGATCTTACCAACTATAGAGCTCTCAAAGAGTTAGAAAAAATCTGGTAAAATCATTGTGATGGCTGACTATACCCTTTATGGCCTAACAAAGGAAGAGTATGAGCTCATAGTTGAGAAGCTGGGAAGGGAGCCAAACTATGTGGAGCTTGGTATTTTTGGAGCCCTTTGGTCCGAACATTGCTCTTATAAATCTTCAAAGGTTTTGCTCAGGGAGCTCCCTATGCAGGCACCTTGGGTTGTTCAGGGTCCTGGTGAGAACGCTGGGGTTTTGAAGTTAGATGATGATGTTTGGATAGCCTTCAAGATAGAAAGCCACAATCATCCATCCTTCATAGAACCCGTAAACGGAGCTGCTACTGGCGTTGGTGGAATAATAAGGGATATACTCTCCATGGGTGCTCGCCCTATAGCTCTTGCCGATTCTCTCAGGTTTGGTCTTCCAGCAGATGCACAGGTCAAGCAGATAGTAAGAGGGGTTGTAAAAGGTATAAGTAAGTATGGAAACTCCATAGGCGTGCCAACGGTTTGTGGGGAGACCTTCTTCGAGGAATGCTACAAGACAAACCCATTGGTAAACGTCTTTTGCATTGGTATTCTACCAGCCGGAAGGCTCTACAGGGCAAGAGCTCAAGAGGTTGGACAGGTTCTCATACTTGTTGGCTCTTCCACAGGTAGAGATGGCGTACACGGTGCTGTTATGGCCTCTGGTGAGTTTGCAGAAGACAAAGAGTCCAAAAGGTCCAATGTGCAAGTTGGAGACCCTTACTTTGGCAAAAAGCTCATAGAAGCTATAATGGAGATGATTGAAAAAGACCTCCTTTCAGGGATACAGGACCTTGGAGCAGCTGGTCTATCGGGTGCAGCTGCTGAAGCAGCAAGCAAGTCTAACATGGGTGTGGAGCTTTACCTTGAAAGGGTGCCTCTCAGGGAAGAGGGGATGCAAGCTTACGAAATACTGCTCTCGGAGAGTCAGGAGAGGATGTTGCTCATAACAGATGAGGAAAAAGTTGATGAGATAAAAAAGATAGCAGATAAGAACCATCTCGAGTGCAGCATAATTGGTAAATTGACAGACGACGGCTTCTTTAGAGCCTTCTTTGGGGGGGTCGTTGCAGACCTGCCAGTAGGTCTTCTTACAAAAGAAGCCCCACTATATGTTAGGCCCAAGAAGGAACCTGAGTATATAGAGCATCTGAGAGATTTTAACCAGGAGCTTCTGCCTCAGGTTGATATAAAGGAAGCCATCCTTAGGCTTTTGGACTCACCAAACGTAGCCTCAAAAGAGTGGATATACAGCCAGTATGACCATCAGGTTGGTACAAACACTGTACTAAGGCCTGGAGGAGATGCGACAGTCCTTAGGCTAAAGTGGGTTGTAAGGCCAGAGGTAAACAGTGAAAAGATGGTTGCCATAAGCTCAGAAGGGAACTCAAGAATGGTTTATCTTAACCCATACGAAGGTGGAAAGTTTATAGTAGTCGAGGCTTGCAGGAACCTTGCATGCGTTGGAGCAAGGCCCATTGGTATAACAGACTGTCTGAATTTTGGAAATCCTGAAAGGCCAGAGGTTATGTGGCAGATGGAACAGTCTATAAAGGGGATGGCAGAAGCTTGCAGTGAGTTGGGCGTTCCTATTGTGAGCGGGAATGTATCTCTGTACAACGAAACGGTAGAAAAAGGAAAGGCAAGGAACGTCTATCCCACTCCTGTAGTAGTAGCAGTTGGTAGCATAGAAAATAGGAAGTTCTTGGACCATAAGTTTAAGAAAGAAGGCAGTTTGATCTTCCTCATAGGTGACTTAAGAAGAGCCTATATGTTGGATGGGAGCGAGTTTTTGAAGGTTATACATGGAAAGGTTGCAGGAGATGTACCACGGGTTAACCTTGTAAAAGAGATAGCCCTTTTACAGCTACTTACTGAGCTTATAGGAAAGGATATTATCCTGTCCGCCCACGATGTATCAACGGGTGGTCTTGCTATAGCTGTGCTCGAATGCCTCTTTGGTACATCCTTCGGTGCTGATATAAACCTGTACGTAGAGGATAGGCTCGACTTTTTCCTCTTTTCAGAGAATCCCACAAGAGTAGTAGTCAGCGTGGATAAAGATAAAGCAGAAGCTTTTAAGGACATCACAGAGGCCTATGGGATAGATTGGATGCTTCTTGGAGAGGTTACAGAAGAGAAAAGGCTGGATATTGGCCTTTACGGTGAGAGGATCTTTGAATTGAACCTTGAGGAGACAGAGAATATATGGAAAAGCTCTTTGGAAAGAATGCTGTCTTTTACTCGTTAACCTTTTTTACAGTAGTTGTTGCTGACCTGATAACAAAAAAGTTTGCAGAGATGTATCTATCTCACAGAGATGTAACAATCTTACCCTTTCTTCACTTGGTTCTTGTATACAACAAAGGGGTGGCCTTTGGATTTCTATCAGATGCTCCAGATTTTGTTAGGGTTCCCCTTGTGCTTATTACACCTGTTATAGCCTTCTTTATAACCTTTCTCTATTCCATAAGAAAACCCGACCAAAGAACATCCATTATCATGGGTATGATAGGGGGTGGTGCTATAGGAAACCTCTACGACAGGTTCTTTCTCGGATATGTTAGGGATTTTATATACCTATCCTATGGAAAGCTCTCTTGGCCTGCCTTTAACTTAGCAGACGCAGCCATAAGCGTATCCATCTTTCTTCTTCTCATAAACTCTACCTTGGGTGCATCTGGAAAAAGAGGATGACCTGTCTTATATTTTATTAGTATGACTAACGAAGGTTATACAGAAAAAACAGCCTATCTTGCCAGGATAGAACTCAGAGACAATGAGAGGGAGGTCTTCAAAAAACAGCTCATTGATATACTAAACTTTGTAGAAAAGCTTAAAGAGTTAGACACTCATGGAGTAGACCCCTTAACCTATGAACTGGGACATACGCCTCTCAGAGAGGATGAGAAAGGTGAGTGTCTAAGCCAAGATGAGGCAATTAAGAACGCACCACAGAAGGAAGATGGGTTCTTTGTAGTTCCAAGGATTTTGGAAACCTAGTGGAGGTTTTATATGTTACAAGAAGAAAAAAAGAAAGCTTTAGAAAGCGTGCTTGCAGGAATTGAGAGAAAGTTTGGAAAGGGTTCAATAATGCCCCTGAAAAATGCTGAGAAGGTAAAAGTCC
>JBKBPE010000030.1:0-12201 GCA_046293375.1 Aquificaceae bacterium | reverse complement strand
CTCATCCCCCACTCTTGGTGAGCTAAGCGTGAATGGTAAAAAATTCCTAGCTTGTGCCATGAGGACTATGAACAGAACTTTTCTGCTTCAAGGTAGTATTCTTTTAGACATTGACCGTTCAAAATTTAGCCATATACTGAAAGTGCCCGTAGAAGACATAAGGGTTGTATCCGCGTATGAACTTGGGTTGAAAGAGAGTCAGATTTTGCAAGTGCTTTTCAGAAGCTTATAATTAAATTATATGAGCAAAGTTAGGTTACAGGATGTGGCAAAAGAGCTTGGTGTTGGGGTAAAGAGCGTAAAGGACTTACTCAAGAGCTATGGTATAGAAAAGACCAACTTCTCACACCTTGAGGAAGAGGAACTGCAGATCATATACGATAACTTCTCCGTTGAGGATAAGGTAGAGAAGGAAATCGCTACTGAGAGAAAGGCAGAGAAGCCATCCAAGGAACAGGAAAAACAAATCAGAAGAAAGCCAAAACCCCTCCTGGAGGAAAGGAAGCATACTAAAGCCACACCAAAGCCACTACCTACCCAACCAGTGGAAAAGGAACAAAAAGTAGAAGAAAAGCCGAAGGAGGAAGCTCCAGCGGTTGGGAAAATATCAAAGGAAGAGCACAACATCCTCAAAAAGCTTGAAAAGCAGATAGAAAAGAAGAAAAAGGAAGAGAAGAAAGAAGAGATAAAGATAGTACAGATACCAGATGTTATAACAGTAAGGGAGCTCTCCGAGATTCTAAACGTACCATACAACCAGGTTATGGCTGAACTTTTAAAGAAAGGGGTATTGGCCACAATAAACCAAACTATACCATCTGACGTAGCTGTACAGATAGCTGAAGGAATGGGCTACCTTGTAGAGATGGGAGAGGCAGAGAAGATTACAGAAGAGGAAGAAGCAGAAGAGTTAGCACCTGAGAACATGCGACCAAGACCCCCAGTAGTTGTCGTTATGGGACACGTAGACCATGGTAAAACTACACTTTTGGATGCTGTTCGCAAAACAAACGTGGCTGAAAGGGAAAAAGGGGGAATAACCCAACACATAGGTGCTTCTGTAGTTGAACTTCCGGACAAGAGAGCTATTACCTTTTTGGACACGCCTGGACATGAGGCTTTTACATCCCTCAGGGCGAGGGGTGCGCAAGTTACCGATATAGCAGTCCTTGTAGTTGCAGCAGATGATGGAGTTATGCCTCAAACTGTTGAAGCCATAAACCATGCAAAAGCTTTTAATGTACCAGTAATAGTAGCCGTTAACAAAATAGATAAACCAGGAGCAGACCCTCAGAAAGTTAGGAGAGAGCTCTCGGAACTTGGACTTATACCTGAAGAGTGGGGAGGAGACACCATATTTGTAGATGTATCTGCAAAGACGGGGAAAAATATAGACCAACTTCTTGAGTACATACTTCTCCTTGCTGAGATGCTTGAACTTAAAGCAAACCCAACAAAGAAGGCAAAGGGTACTGTTATAGAGTCAAGGCTTGACAAGCAAAGAGGGACAGTAGCCACCATGTTAGTTCAAGATGGGACATTAAGCGTAGGTGATGTCTTTGTTGTTGGCACTACATACGGAAAGGTCAGAGCCATGTTTGATGACAAGGGAAGGAGGCTAAGGTCCGCAGGCCCATCCACACCAGTTGAAGTCCTTGGCTTTGAGGAGTTACCCATGGCAGGGGATATCTTTAGAGTTGTCGGCAATGAGAAGACTGCAAGACACATATCGGAAGCTAAAAGACTCCAAAAGGAACGTATGGAGAAAGTATCAAAGGGATTGATGCTTGAAGATGTTTTCAAGAAAATACAGGAGGGAGAGATAAAGGAATTTAGGTTTATAGTAAAGGCAGATACTGTTGGTTCCTTAGAAGCTCTTAAAAAATCTCTTTCTGAGCTTTCAGCCCAGGAGGTTTCTGTGAGGATAGTACATAGTGATGTAGGTGGGATAACTGAGAACGATGTAATGCTTGCAAAAGCGAGCAATGCCGTCATAATAGGGTTCAACACAAGGCCAGACGTAAAGGCAAGGGACATGGCAGAAAAAGAAAAAGTTGACTTGAAACTATACGGCATAATTTACGAAGTGGTAGAGGACGTAAAGAAGGCTCTAAAAGGTATGCTAAAGCCTATAGAAAGAGAAGTGATCCTTGGCTCTGCTGAGGTAAGGGCTGTATTCAAGGTTAAGGGTGTAGGAAACATAGCTGGTTCTTATGTCCTTGACGGAAAGATTCTAAGAAATACAAAGGCAAGGCTTATTAGAAATGGTGTGGTTATCTACGATGGTAGGGTAGATGGGCTCAAAAGGTTCAAGGATGATGTTCAGGAAGTAGCAAGAGGTTTTGAATGTGGAATAAAGCTCAAAGATTACAATGATATAAAGGTGGGTGATGTTATAGAATGCTACGAAATAAAACTGGAAGAGGCACAACTCTAAACATAAAGGAGATCTATACGAGCATACAGGGAGAAGGTATCTTTGTTGGTACTCCATGCATATTTGTAAGATTCCAAGGGTGTAATCTGAGATGCCCTTGGTGTGATGAGCCTTCTTCTCTTGGTTTTACCAATAAGGAAAGGCACCTGGAAGACATAATGGATGAGATAGAAGCCTATCCACACAGGCATGTGGTTTTGACTGGAGGTGAACCTTTTGCCCACGATAATCTACACAAGATAGTTTTTGAACTTCTAAATAAAGGTTATTCTCTGCAGATGGAGACCAACGGAACCCTTTGGAACAGAAACCTTGACAGCATAGCACACGACATACACATAACGTGCTCTCCCAAATGGACAGCTGGTTTTTACGTACATCCAAAGATACTTCTATACTTGAAGGAGCTCAAGTTTGTGGTTGATGATGTTTTTTCGATCAGCGTCCTAAGGAGTGATAAATTCATCTCCTTTCTTGAAAGAGGATGCGTTGTCTTGCAACCTGAGAGTAACAAACCAGAGTTTTTATATAAAGCACTATCAATCCAAAAGACCCTACTGAAAGATGGATATACAGTCAGAGTCATACCACAGGTTCATAAGATCATTGGCTTAAAGTGAGCTGTTTATTATTGCTGGGAAAGAAATAATCTACTACAGACCTGTATAAAGCATAAGCAAACCTATCTTGGAAGTCTTCAGATGCCATAAGCGTAGCTTCATCTGGGTTTGTTATAAAACCTGTTTCTACAAGTACCGATGGTATACCAGGCGTTTTTAGCACAGCAAAACCTGCTCTTTGTATGCCCTTAAAAGTAACCTCTCTTCCAAGCTCTCTTGCAACACTTTTTGCTATCCTTTTACCAAAGGAAACGCTCTCGTAGAGGGTTACGTCCATGGCTAAGTCTGCAAGAACTACCTTTGTGTTGGTTGGAACATCAGAACTGCCAAGCACAAGCTTTGCATAACCATCGTTGTTTATTATCTGCTGTTTCTTTCTCCTGGCTGCCTCTTGGGATATGGCAAAAACATAGGTTCCGCTTGCATGATGGGATATGCCACTCGGTGATGCGTTGGCATGTATGCTTATAAATATGTCAGCCTTGTTCCTTAGTGATATGCGTGCCCTTTCTTCAAGAGGTACAAAATAGTCACCGTTTCTTGTCATAAGTACCTTGAACCTCCCATCCTTCCTAAGATAATCAGTCAACTTCTTAGCTATTGCAAGGTTTACATCCTTCTCCTTTATACCAGCATAGCCTATAGCGCCAGGGTCATGACCACCATGTCCAGCATCAACCACTATTATCCTCTTTTGTGTCACAACCATGCTTTTTTTTCGTTCACTTATAAGCCTTTCCTTGTTTTCACTTCTGTACTGTATAACCTTAAGGACTGTTGGGTCAAGTATAGCTATTAGCTCATCATCCTGTACTAAACCCTTGTTTTCCTTAAAAACGTCTATAACTATCCTAAAGGGTTCGTCCAGCGAAAATGCCTTCACTGTTGTAAAATCCTTTTCAAAAACTACCCTTGTACCCCAGTCATACTTTCCAACCCTGTAGTTTATACCCTTTGGTACCTTTAGACTTGATTCTTTCTGAGAGAAAATATCCACCACTATCCTTTTTGGGTTTTCAAGCACAAAGACCTTATAATCCTTTCTATCACCCAAATCCAGGACTATCCTCTCTTTATCCCCATAGTTCCCATACCTTACGGTCAGCACCTGGCCAAAGGAAAAACAGTGGAGAAGTAAGCTAAAAATTATTAAAATCGTCAGGTACATGCACCACCTCCTCTGCTTCCTCCTTCTTTGTTGCCCAGGGGGGCTTTGGAAATCTAAGCATTATGGGGCTTGGTATGTCTGGCTGATAGAGTATCATAGTACCTTTTTTGAGCATTATGGCTCTGTGCTTGAAAGCGCCTATTAAAAACTCATACTCTTTGCTAAGGACTTCACTGCTATCTATCCTGCCAACAACCTTGATGGCTGAGTTGGCAAGGATCCTCTTTTCTATCTCGCTGGCCGTTTGCTGTGCTCCTATCAGGATCACACCAAGACTCCTACCCCTCTCTGCTATATCGAGGATCGTGTCCTTTATTGGGCTCCATTCGTCCTTTGGTGCGTACTTGTTTAGCTCGTCAAGAACCACAAAAAGCCTTGGATAAGGGTTGGACATATCTTCCTTCTCTTTGAAAACCTTCTTGAGGAGAGCACCAACTACAAACATCTTGGCTATGCTATGAAGTCCACTTATGTCAACAACGGAGAGTTTATGGTCTCTCCATCTTACTGCACTGAAACCTCCTTCCCTTACCAACCTTTTGACGTAAATGCTTGCCCTGTGAAACCTTCTCATGAAGGCGTAAGCCGTCTGGAGCGGAGAGTCTCCAAACCACTCTTTGTAAAGCGAAGATGTCCTATCCTGCTCCTTGTCCTGGATGGCTTCCTCAAGAACCTTCTCAAGGTCTTCTAAGCTCTCCATATCTCTACCAAATCTGTCTATGAGCCTTTCTGGTGGACTGTAGGCTGCAAGGTTATAAAGCTTGTTTGCCACCTTGTCTATGGCATAGTTTATGTTGGACATTCCCTCATCACCCTCGACAAACATGAACTTTATAAGCCCTTCCTGTGCAAACTCCCTCATACTCCAGTAGAAGGGGACAATTTTCTCATCCTGTCTCTCGCAATCTGGTACGTTTGGATTACTCTCTTGGGGTGGAACATAGAAAGTTACATCCCTAAAAGGTTCAGCCTTTAGTCCCATTCTCTCAAAAGACCTCATGTCCTCTTCAGAGATGTTTTTATTTCTCTTATCTATCCATAGAAGGTCCTTACCCTTAACATTAAAGATAAGACCGTGGACGCCTCTTCTTACGTCATCTGCTTTGTTGAGCAGAGAGTATAGAAGAAAAAGAGCATAAGAGGTCTTTGTGGCTATACCCGACATGCCGGATATACTAACATGAGCTCCTTCTTTTCCATTCATAAAGTGGTAGTTTATGTAAACTGGATTTCCACTCCTTGTTAAGCCAGCGGGTATCTTTACATTCATCTGGTCATAGTAAAGAGCCTTTTCAAAATGCACACCAGAAGCCTTGAAGACACTATCTCCTGGACCAGGTGGTAGGAAAACCTCTGGCTCTATTCTTGTAACTCCCACTCTTGCTATGTAAGCTACGCTGACCGGTATTATGCCCTTGCTAACAAGATGAGCATCGTAAACAGATTCTGCCCCCTCCAAAAACTTGTGAACTTCCTGAACTACACCATAGAATGCGACTCTATTCTTTCCTACCTGGGACTCTATACAAACAACATCATCAAGCTCTAACAGGCTATTCTCCTTTACACCTACCCAAAACTCAAGGGGTGTTATTGGCTTTGTCCCCAAAACTATGCCTACATGTTCCATCCATAAACCTCCCTCAGTATATCTTCTGCACCCTTCTCAAGGAGCTCCCGAGCAAGCTCTTTGCCTACGCTTTCAGCTTCGTTGACACCTCCGCTCCTCATTCCTTCTATAAATTTAATCCCTTCCAAGTCTGAGACAAAGCCTTTTAAAAAAATGACGCTGTCCTCAATCCAAGAGTAAGCACCAACTGGTACCTGACATCCCCCCTGCAGTTCTCTCAAGAAGGCTCTTTCACATACTGCCCTGACCCTGCTGGGTTTATGGTCAAATAAGCTTACTAACTTTAAGACCTTCTCATCCTCTTCTCTCACCTCAATGGCCAGAGAGCCCTGACCTACGGCTGGAATAAAATCATCAAGCACCTCAACTATCCTATCCTCAAACCCCATCCTTTTCACACCAGCGTAAGCCAGCACTATTGCATCGTACATACCCTCATCAAGCTTTCTGACCCTTGTGTCCACGTTCCCCCTGAGAAGACTCGTATATAAGTCTTCCCTCCTTCTTCTTATCTGTACTTGCCTTCTCAGGGAGGACGTTCCTATGTGTGCACCTTTTGGTAAGTCTTGGAACTTTTTGCCATTCCTTGAGATGAGGATATCAAAGGGATTCTCCCTTTCAGTTATTGCTCCCAACGTAAGACCCTCTGGAAGAACCATTGGTACATCCTTAAGGGAGTGAACAGCCAAGTCTATCTCTTTTCTCAAAAGAGACTCCTCTATCTCCTTGACAAACAGCCCCTTACCACCGACTTTTGCTAAGGGAACATCAAGCATCTTATCCCCGGATGTTGTGATAAGTACAAGCTCTACTTCATTCCCAAACTTTTCCAGCCCCTCTTTTATGTAATTTGCTTGCCAAAGGGCCAATTTACTTTTGCGTGTACCTATTCTAAGCTTCATGGGAGACATTATAATTTATTCTATGCTTGACCCTCTTCTTCTTGACCAGTGGGATAAAGAGTACTTTTGGCATCCCTTCACACAGATGAAGGTATATAGAGAAGAAGACAACCTAATCTTTGAAAGGGGAGAGGGTGTTTATCTTTATGATATAAAAGGAAGAAAGTATATAGATGCCATCTCTTCCCTCTGGTGCAATGTGCATGGACACAACCATCCCAAGATAAACGCCGCCATTTTGGAACAGCTAAAAAGGGTGGCACACACAACAACTTTGGGAAGTTCTAACATACCAGCTATAATCTTGGCAAAAAAGCTTGTAGACATAGCACCAGGAGGTCTAACAAAGGTCTTCTACTCAGAGGATGGAGCAGAGGCTGTTGAAATTGCCATAAAGACTTCATACCACTACTGGGTAAACAAGGGTGAAAGAAAGAAAACTTTTATAACTCTATCTGAGGCATACCATGGAGATACTATCGGTGCTGTAAGCGTGGGTGGAATTGAACTTTTCCATGGGACCTATAAGGACCTCCTCTTTGATACAGTGAAGCTTCCATCTCCGTACCTATTTTGTAAGGAAAGGTACGGAAGAATTTGTGACGAATGTAGGGATGAGCTTTTGAGTATTTTAGAAGGCGTTTTGAAAGAGAGAGAGGATGTGGCAGCTGTAGTGCTTGAGTCTGGAATCCAGGCTGCAGCTGGCATACTACCCTTCCCAGGAGGGTTTTTAAAGGGTGTTAGGGATCTAACAAAAAGATACAATGTACTTTTTATATTGGATGAGGTTGCCACTGGCTTTGGAAGAACTGGCAGCATGTTTTACTGTGAGCAAGAGGGAGTAAGCCCAGACTTTATGTGTCTTGGAAAGGGCCTAACTGGTGGATACTTGCCCCTTGCCGCTACTTTAACAAGGGAGGATATATTCGATGCTTTCCTTGGTGAGTTTGGAGAGGGTAAACATTTCTATCATGGGCATACGTACACTGGTAACAACTTAGCATGCGCTGCAGCTATAGCAAACCTGGAGATATTCGAGAAGGATAAAACTCTGGAAAATATCAAGCCAAAGATAGGATATCTCAAGGAGAGGTTAAAGGAGTTTGAAAAGCTTGACCATGTTGGAGACGTAAGACAACTTGGATTTATGGCTGGGATCGAGCTTATAAAGGATAAAAACAAGGGCGAACCCTTTCCTTACGGGGAAAGAACAGGGTTTAAAGTAGCATACAAGTGTAGAGAAAAGGGGATTTTTCTTAGGCCTCTTGGCGATGTTATGGTCCTTATGATGCCTCTTGTTATATCCTTTGAGGAAATGGAGAGAGTGTTAGATGCACTAAAGTGGGCCATTGAGAGCTTATGATTATGTTTACCCACATGCTGTGGTTTGAGGAACTTTCCTCAACTCAGGACTTTTTGAAAGACAAAAGCCTTCCCTTTGGAACTTTGGTGGTATCCAACAGACAGACAAGGGGAAGAGGGAGGTACGGAAGGTCATGGTATTCTCAAGATGGAGGACTTTACTTTAGTTTCCTTTTGGAAGATATGAATAACCTTCGAGAGCTCCCCCTTGTTTTAGGCTTGTCTGTTTGTGAGTTTCTTGAAAACATAGGCATAGTACCAAGCATAAAGTGGGTAAACGATGTGTACGTAAAGGGTAAGAAGATATGCGGTATACTTGTAGAGAAAAGCAGGGGGAGAGTTATAGTAGGGATAGGACTCAATGTGAATCAAGATTCCTTTCCGAGCGGTATACAAGCAACCTCCATGCTTTTGACTACTGGAAAAGAGTACAGATGTGTTGATGTTCTATTGGCGCTTATTGATCACATATCTAAAAACCTGGACATCTTCAAAAGGCAAGGGTTCTTGGCCCTGCGGGACAAAATAAAGGATAGGCTACTATTCATCGGTCAAGAGGTTATAATTTACAATGACCCTCCAGTAGTTGGTATACTTACCGACCTTTCTGAAAAGGGCGAGCTCGTAGTCATAACCGCAGAGGGCAGTAAGAAAATAATAAGTGGAGACTTGACGCTCAGAGGCTTTGGACTCTTTTAAAACTAATCAATCCAGTAGTTGGGCGCTTCTTTTGTAACCACCACATCATGAACATGGGATTCTTTATAACCTGCTTGTGTTATCTTGACAAACATAGCTTTATTTTTCAGCTCTTCTAAGTCCATTGCTCCAACGTAGCCCATACCAGAGCGAAGACCACCTATGAGCTGAAATATTACATCGCTAAGCTTTCCTTTGTAAGGCACTCTACCTTCTATACCTTCAGGCACAAATTTCTCCATCTTCTCCTGTCCATATCTATCTGCGGATATTCTGCTCATCATAGCACCCAATGACCCCATACCCCTGTAAACTTTGTAAGCTCTACCCTGATAGTATATAACTTCGCCTGGAGCTTCTTCTGTCCCAGCAAAGATGTTTCCAAGCATCACAGCGTTTGCACCAGAGGCAAGGGCCTTGACTATATCACCGGAGTACCTTATCCCACCGTCAGCTACTATGGGAATGCCATACTCTTTTGTAACTTCATAAGCCCACATTATGGCTGTTATCTGCGGCACACCAACACCAGCAATTACGCGGGTAGTGCATATGGAACCTGGACCAACACCTACTTTGATGGCATCTGCACCAGCCTCTATTAGATCTTTTGTACCTTCCTTTGTTGCCACGTTTCCAGCCATAACGCTCACACTCCCGTAGAGGGATTTTAGCATATGTACTGTGTCAAGGACCCTTCTGGAATGTCCATGAGCTGTGTCCACAACCAAAATGTCAACACCTGCGGAAACAAGGGTATCAGCCCGACTTCTTACGTTTGCATCCGTTCCAACTGCAGCCCCAACCCTCAACCTTCCCATTTCATCCTTACATGCGTTAGGATACTTTTTCCTCTTTGCTATATCCTTTATGGTTATAAGCCCTGTTAGCCTTCCCTCCCTGTCAACTATGGGTAGCTTCTCAACCTTATGCCTTTGGAAAACTTCCTCAGCCTCTTCCAAGGTTACCCTCTCCTGAGCTGTTATCAACCCTTCCTTAGTCATAAAAAGGGATACTGGTTTATCGTAATCGGTAGTTTTTAAAAACCTCAGGTCTCTGTTTGTAAGTATACCCACAAGAATACCTTCTTCATCAACTACCGGCACACCAGATATTTTGTATCTTTCCATTATCTGCAAAGCTTCTCTAACTGTGTTGTTAGGACTCACAGTTATAGGCTGTAGTATCATACCGCTCTCAGACTTTTTAACCCTCTCTACTTCTTGCGCCTGTTCTTCTATACCCATATTCCTGTGTATTATTCCTATACCGCCTTCTCTTGCAAGAGCTATCGCAAGCTTAGATTCCGTAACAGTATCCATTGCGGCAGAAACAATAGGTATGTTAAGCTTTATATTTTTAGTAAGGTAAGTGGAAACGTTCACATTATGAGGGAGGACTTCGGAGTACTGGGGAATCAAAAGAACATCATCAAAGGTGTAACCTTCTATAAATTTACCATCCTCCATATATTAATTATATTCCAAGATACACGCCGAGGTGAGAAATTAAAAGTAGGGGTGTATGGAAATACGCATCGGGCAATTCGTGAATTGCCCCTACATACAATTTCTTACTCAGCGCATATTATAATAACGCCAGGAGGAGGGTAAAATGGAATCCTTAGGTTTTTGGGTTGTTGTGCTTTTGATCCTGATAGTTTTAGGCTTGATTTTAACTTACAACAAACTTGTTAGCAAAAGGAACGAGATAGAAAACGTGCTCTCAAGCCTTGATGCCCTTTTAAAGAAAAGGTACGACCTTATCCCCAACTTAGTAGCAACGGTAAAGGAGTATATGGAATACGAGAAAAACCTTTTAAACCAGCTTACAGAGTTAAGAACAAAAGCCCTTACGCAAAGCCTATCCCTGCAAGAGAAGGAAAGGATAGACAAGGAAATAAGCGGCCTTTTGAGAAACATAACAGTGGTAGCGGAAAACTATCCCGATTTAAAGGCAAGTCAGAACTTTCTACAATTACAACAAGCTTTAAACGAGGTGGAAGAGCAGATCTCCGCAGGCAGGCGTGCCCTTGCGGCAGTGATAACCGATTACAACACCACTATCCAAAGCATACCCTATAACTTTATAGCCAGTATTTTTGGCTTTAAGCCTGTAGAATGGTACCGCATAGGAGAAGAAGAAAGACAAAAACCCAATATAAAGGAACTTTTCAAACAATAACATGGAAAGCATTGCAGAAATATACGAGGAAGAGCTAAAGCCTTTAATTGATTCCTTTGAGGAAAAAAAAGCGAAAAGTTTTCTTCGGCCTTCTTGTTAGCCTTTCACTTGTGCCACTTGGGTATCTGGTTGCTTCTAAGTATGTTCCAGAACATGCCCTTTCAGTGCTGCTTTTTGGCTTACTTGTGCCTTTTTTCATTGTAAGTCTTATCCTTTATAGGCTTCATAGAGAGTTAAAAAACAAAGTTATGGAAAAATTGGTTAATTTTATTGACCCCTCTTTGGAGTATTACCTATGTACATTCCCAACGTAAGGAAAAGCGTACCTACGTGGATTCACAAGGTAGATTGATAACGAGAACTGTCTGGATAACAGTTTTTAAAGGCGTTGTGTTTATGGCAGATTTTAACAAGAGCTTTAAAAGTAAAGTCTTGGTGGTGCCAAACTCTGTAAAGGTTAGTGGTGGATTAAAGCGTATGAAGATGGAAGATCCAGAATTTGAAAAGTATTTTGACGTTTATGGCGAAGACCAAGTAGAAACAAGGTATATACTCTCCACAAGCTTGATGGAAAGGATAACAAGGCTTTTGCAAAAGCTAAGGGAACAAGGAGCCGGCAGTATGAGATTATCCTTCGTAGATTCCCAACTTTTTATAGCTATAGAGCTTGGTCTCTCCTTCCTAAAAATCCCCATCTTTAGAAAGGTTAGCTATAAGCATCTTTTAGACTACTATGAGGGTTTAAAACTACTCTACGATATCGTAGAGGAATTAAACCTCAACACAAGGATATGGAGCAAGTCCTAAAATCAAAGCAAAAGCGCCAAGGGCAAAGAGGGTAAAAGGTCTAAAAGTTTTATCTCTTTTAGGATGCCAAAGATCCTAAGGGAGGTAAGAAGCATAAGGCCGCCGCCTATAAAAAGGGAGTTGGATATAGCCCTTTCCGAAAGAAAATCTCCATACAGGTAAGCTAAAAGGGTGATAGACCCTTGAAAGACAAGCACATAAAGGGAAGAAAGCAAAACACCCCCTCCAAGAGATGAAGCAAGGATAATTGAGGAAAAACCATCCATAAAAGCCTTTGATAAAATAAGGGTACTATCACCCCTTGCTCCCTCAAGGATACAACCCATAAGGGTTATAGGCCCCACGGTAAAGAGCAAAGAGGCAGAAATAAAGCCCTTTGTAAAATCGGAAGA
>JBKBPE010000029.1:0-12211 GCA_046293375.1 Aquificaceae bacterium | reverse complement strand
AGTTATAAAGATAGACCCAGAAAAAGGCATAACTCTTCTTATACATGGTGCACTTCGCGCCTTTCTTCCAAAAGAAGAACTGTCTTGGGGAAGGGGCAGAAACCCATACAACTACGCCGAAATAGGCGAAAAACTCAGAGTTAAAGTAAAAAGGATACCCAAAGATGGAAACTTCATATTTGTGAGCCTTAAAGACATGAAGGAAAACCCATGGGAGAAGATAAAAGACAAAGTAAAGAAAGGGGATTTTATAAACGTTAAGCTTTTAGAGGTGTCCGATAAAGGGCTTATAGTTGAAGTTCATGAGGGGGTTGAAGGCTTCATTCCAAAGGAGGAAATACTCAACAATGAATGGGTAAGCTACAAAAGGGGTTCTGAGTTAAAGGTAAGGGTTCTTGAATTTGACCCGTCAAAGAGAAGGTTGATACTCAGCGTAAAGAGAGCACTGCCAAAGCCATGGGAGGAGTTTATAAAGGAGCATCCTGCAGGAAGTAAGGTGAAAGGGAGAGTTGAAAAGATAGAGGTTGCAAAAGCCATAGTAGATTTAGGAAATGGAGCGAAGGGGATAATTCACAGGAGTGATCTCTCTTGGACGAAGCCTGGTAGAATAGAGGAAGTTCTCAAGGAAGGTGAGGATATGGACTTTGTAGTCCTTTCATTAGAAGGTAGGTTTGTAAAGCTAAGTAGAAAACAGCTAACTCCAAATCCATGGGATCTGATGGTGGATAGGTATAAAGTTGGACAAAAGGTAACGTTGAGGGTCAAATCCTCCCATCCCTTTGGTGTGTTTTTAGAATTTCCTGAAGGCGTAGACGGATTACTGCCGCTATCAGAGATACCCAAGGGTATAGAGCTTGTTGAAGGTTCCCAAGCAGAGGTAAGAATAACAGAGATATCTTCAAAGGAGGAGAGGATAACACTCAGCATGAGGGAGGAGAAAAAAGAAAAACACGAAGACCTTATCACGACAAACTCGGAGAGTGGATTTACGTTGGGGGACATTCTAAAGAAGAGGATAAAGCTGTAATATGACAAAGAGAAGCATAGCTGAAGGCATTTACAGAAGTGGTAAGTATCCCTCTATAAAGAAGAGAAAGCTTTACGCTTTGCTTAACGCTTTTTTCAAAATGATGGGCGATATGCTCATCGAAACAGGAGAGGTAAAGCTTTCTGGGTTTGGAGCTTTTAAGGTTAGAAGGAGAAAAGAAAAAAGAGGAAGAGACCCAAGGACTGGAGAAATGCGCATCATATCGTCCAAAAACACTGTACAATTCAAGCCAAGCAAAAAACTGATAGCAAGGCTGAATATGCTCTCCAGAAGGAGTAAAATATAAAAAAAACGGGGTGTGGCGCAGGTGGAAGCGCGCTGGCATGGGGGGCCAGAGGTCACGGGTTCAAGTCCCGTCACCCCGATATGGTGTATAATATAGCAAGTGCGGAAAGTCCTGATCTTTTCCTTAATTGCCTTGTCCTTTCTGTTTCTTGTTCCTCTTTATTTAATGTACACAGACCTACCATCCGTTGAAAAGCTCAAAGATTGGAAGCCTCCGGAAGCTACCCTTATATATGACTACAAAGGTAGAGTTTTTGGGGATGTAGCCCTTCAAAGAAGATACTATGTCTCACTCAAAGATATACCTCCATACGTAAGAAAGGCCTTCATATCAGCCGAGGACAGAAGCTTTTATAGGCACTTTGGTGTAGACCTAACTGCCATCCTCAGAGCTTTTTTGGCCAATATAAAAGAGAGAGAAGTATCACAGGGTGCATCTACGATAACTCAACAGCTTGCAAGAAATCTTTTCCTCACACCCGAAAGAAGCCTAAAAAGAAAGATAAAGGAAGCTCTTTTAGCCATAAAGATAGAAAGAGCCTTCTCAAAGGACAAGATTCTTGAGATGTATCTAAACTACATATATTTGGGGCAAGGTGCTTACGGGGTTGAGGCAGCATCCAGAATATACTTTGGTAAACATGTCAAGGACCTTAACTTGGATGAAGCAGCCTTACTTGCGGCACTTCCAAAGGCTCCCACAAAATACAACCCCTTTAGAAACCCTGAAAGGATAGAAGAAAGGAGGAACTATGTGCTGAAGAGGATGTATGAAGATGGATACATAAGCGAGGACGAGTACAAAAGGTATTCATCTATGCCAGTAAAGGTCAAAAGGGAAAATAGGTACTACGGTATGGATTACTTTCTTGATTATGTTAAGGACTACCTAATAGAAAGGTATGGAGAAGCTATCCTTGCGGGTGGTTATAAAGTTTACACTACTATAGATAGGGACATTCAAAGGTATGCACAGGAAGCTGTCAGAAGGGGTGTTATGAAAGTGGCAAAGGCTAACGGCATACCTTTCCTCCCAGATGACCCCTATGAGGTTCAAAAAAAGTATGAGGAGCAAGTTATAGACCTAAAACCATTAAAGGTATATATAGGCAGGGTTTTAGATGTTAGGGGAGATGAGCTCCTTGTGACCTTGAAGGATTATGAGTTTTTAGTACCGAGGAACCGACTTTCAGTTGAAAAAGGTGATTACGTAATCGTGAAGCTTATCAGAAAGAAAGGTGAGAATCTGAAAGCTGAGGTTATTCCGGACCTTGAGGGGGCCCTGGTAAGCCTGGATGCAAAGACAGGAGCCATAAGAGCCTTGGTTGGTGGATACTCCTACCTTAGGAGTCCTTACAACAGAGCTGTGTATGCAGAAAGACAGCCAGGTTCTGCTATAAAACCCATCATATACCTTGCAGCTCTTATGAAAGGTTATACACAAGCTTCTACTGTAGACTCTACACCAAAAAGCTTCTATGACCCATCCAAAGGGAAAGAGTGGACACCAAAAAACTACGAAGGAGAAGAGTATGGAACCGTCACGCTCAGAACAGCAATAGCAAAAAGCATAAACACTGCTACCGTCAATCTTCTTTCTGAAATGGGGTTTGATATGCCCATAGAAATTGGGAGACTGTTGGGTATAGACCTAAAGCCTTACTACTCAATGGCTCTTGGGAGCATCGAAGTGACACCATTGGAGCTCACTTCAGCTTATCAAGCCTTTGCAGACTTAGGAGTGAAGTGTAAGCCCTATTTTGTAGAGAAGGTACTATCTCTTGATGGAAAAGTTATAGAGGAAAATACTCCCAAGTGCGAGCAAGTCTTACCTCCCCAAGAGGTTAGAGTGTTGGTAGACATGCTAAGGGCTGTAGTGCTTGAGGGCACTGGTGCATCTGCAAGCTCCTTAGGAAGGATAGTGGCTGGAAAAACAGGGACAACCAATGATTATATGGATACGTGGTTTGTTGGATTTTCTCCCAATATAGTTACAGGTGTATGGGTTGGTTTTGACACAAAGAGAAGTATGGGAAAAGGTATGACTGGTGCAAGGGTTGCTCTTCCCATCTGGATGGATTTTATGTCAACAGCGGCTTACATGTTTCCCAATGAGGACTTCCCCCTACCAGAAGGTACAATAATTGTAAGCTGCCCAACGCCAATGGTTTTTGTTGATGGTACTCAAGGGGTATGTTCAGGTCAAGAAGGCTCATCAGAAAGCGAGCTAAAAGGTATTGTAGACCCAAACCTTTTGAAAAAACTGCAGGAAGAGCTAAAGGTAAAAGAGATACCTTAGAATAAATTCTATGCGAATCTTGCTCTTTTCAGGAAAAGGTGGTGTTGGAAAGACAACCATATCGGCCGCTACTGGATACAGACTATCCCAGCTTGGTTACAAGACCATAGTTGTCTCTTTAGACCCTGCCCACAGCTTGGGAGACGCCTTTGATATACCAGAGAGCCAAAAGATAAAGGCAAAAGGCCTTCCTATAAAGATAAACGAGAAGCTCTACATTCAAGAGATAGATATACAGGAGGAAGTGGATAGGTATTGGGATGATGTTTATAGGTTTTTAGAGATCCTTTTTAGTACTACTGGACTTGACGAGGTTATTTCTGAAGAGCTTGCCATACTCCCTGGTATGGAAGAGGTTACAAGCCTTCTCTACGTTAACAAGTACTATAAGGAAGGTGAGTTTGATGTACTGCTTCTTGACCTTCCACCAACGGGAGAATCCCTAAGGTTTGTGTCCATGCCCACAGTCCTAAAGTGGTACATGAAAAAGATATTCAACGTGGAAAGAAGTATACTGAAAGTGGCAAGACCGGTAGCAAGAAGGTTCACCGATGTCCCCCTTCCAGATGACTCCTACTTCAAAGCCTTAGAGAACTTTTATGGAAAGTTGAAAGGTGTAGATGAGATAATCATAAACCCTGATGTAACTTCCGTAAGACTCGTAGCAAACCCAGAGAAGATGGTCCTAAAGGAGAGTCAAAGAGCCTTTATGTACTTTAACTTGTTCGGTGCAAACGTAGATGCGGTGATAGTTAACAAGGTTCTTCCCCCATTTGTGGGAGACTGTGAACACTTTTCCAAATGGGTTCTAACCCAAAAGAGGCATCTTGAGGAAATGGAGGCTCTCTTTGCACCCGTTCCAGTTTATAGGGTTCCCATGCTTGAAGATGAAGTTGTAGGGGAAGAAAGGCTCAGTATACTTGCAGACCTCATATATGCCGACAGGGATCCATCCCATGTTTTCTTTAAAGAAAGACCCTATGAATTTTTGCAAGAAGAAGGTGATTACATTGTAAAACTAAGAGCACCCTTTTTAACAAAGGAGGGATTATCCCTTTTAAAGTCTGAAGGAGAGCTCATAGTAAGATGGGGTAATTTCAAAAGCCATATAATGCTACCCAGGAAGTTAAGAGAGTATGAACCAGCTGGAGCCAGAATTGATGGTGGACATCTCTTTGTAAAACTTGTAAAGGCAACCAGCAGCCTGTAACCCCTTTTTTTACACCGATCAGTTTTGTTACAAAGCAGTCCATTTTGTAACGTTTATTACATTTTTTGTCTAAAACTTAGGACAATATGCTGGTATCTTCTTTGCATATAAAAAAGCAGGAGGTTGTGGAAATGAAGCTTGTGAGAGCATTTATAAGGCCTGAAAAAGAGCAGGAAGTAGTACTAGCCCTTGAAGGTTCTGGTTTTCCAGCATTAACTAAAATGTCAGCAATGGGAAGAGGTAAACAGAAAGGATTAAAGGTAGGGGATATAGTTTATGAAGAACTTCCTAAGGTATTACTGCTTATGGTTGTAGAGGATGAAGACTTAAAGAAAGTTGAAAGCATCATATTGGAACATGCAAGAACTGGGAACATAGGAGACGGGAAGATCTTTGTAAGTCCCGTAGAAAAGAGCATAACCATCAGAACTGGGGAGGTGGAGCTATGAAAGAAATATGGGCTATAATTAGGAGAGAAAAGTATATTGAAACAAAGAGGGCTCTTGATAAAGTAAATTGCGGTGCTATGAGTATACACTCCGTATGGGGAAGGGGTAAACAGAAAGGTTTTATCATGTCAGATACGGAAAGAGAGCTTGTTTCTTATGCCACAAGTGCACCAAAGTTAGTACCAACTCCATCCTACTTAGTAGCTGAGGGTGCAACCATTACAAAACCTGTAGTTTATGTCCCCAAAAAATTGCTAGTTATAGTTCTTCCAGACGATAAGGTTGAAGAAGCTATAGAGACCATCATCAAGGTTAACAGAACAGGCAATTACGGTGATGGAAAGATCTTCGTTTTCCCTGTTGAGGATGCCATAACTGTCAGGACAGGGGAAAGGGGAGAAGAGGCTCTTATTGGAGGTTGATATCATGAAGGCTACCTTTAGGAAGAATAAAGATGGTCATCTCGAGGTTTACATACCCAAAAAAGACATAGAAGCTATTGTTGTGGATATTCTGAAGAATGGCTCATGGGGCGGCGTTTTTAAGCTATCAAATGGGTGGGTTTTGCAAGTACCATCCTTTGAATCAGAGCCCAGATTCCCCATAACAATAGAGGTCAAGAAAATTAGCGTGTAAGGAGGTATAACTATGAGCGGGTGCAATGCCAAAGGATGTGGAATCAAGACGGATGAGCTCTCTCTTCTACCGGACCATATAAAGGAAAAGATACATGATCATCCTTGCTATTCCCAAGAAGCGCATCACTTTTATGCTAGGATGCATGTTGCTGTGGCTCCGGCTTGTAACATACAGTGCAACTACTGCAACAGAAAGTATGACTGTGCCAATGAATCAAGGCCTGGAGTTGTTAGTGAACTGTTAACTCCAGAGGAGGCTGCAAATAAAGTGCTAACCGTTGCTATGGAAATTCCCCAGATGACCGTTGTTGGAATAGCAGGTCCGGGGGATCCTCTGGCAAATCCTGAGCGTACCTTTAGAACATTTGAGCTCATTAAAGAGAGGGCACCGGATATAAAACTTTGCCTTTCTACCAATGGGTTAAGGCTTTCTGAATATATTGAAAGGATAAAAGAGTTAGACATAGACCATGTTACAATAACCATAAATGCGATAAGTCCACAAGTAGCTTCAAAGATTTACCCTTGGGTCTTCTATAACCACAGGAGATACAAAGGACTTGAAGCTTCCAGAATACTCCTTGAGAAGCAGTATGAAGGTCTCAAAGCCTGTATAGAAAATGATATACTCGTAAAAGTAAATACAGTGTTTATTCCAGAAGTAAACGGAGAGGAGGTAGAAGAACTATCAAAAAAGGTTAAAGGTATGGGTGCGTTTCTTCATAATATTATGCCTTATGTGGAAGGTGACGGAACGGCTTACCAACGTATGGGTATAAGACCTCCCACATTCGCTCAGCTCAAAGAAGTTCAAGAAAAATGTGAGGGACACATGTCCTTGATGAGACATTGTAGACAGTGTAGGGCTGATGCAATAGGTCTTTTGGGTGAAGATCGGGGTCAGGAATTTACCAAGGATAAGATAGCTAAACTTGAGATAAACTACGACCCAGAATTCAGAAGATCCATACATGAAGAGATAGAAAAGGAGAGAAAAAAGTTAAGAAGGGCAATAGAGCTATTATCTCTTCAAGAAGAGAAAGGTATGAGTGTAATTGTTGCAGTTGCTAGTAAAGGCAATATGCTTGTAAATGAGCATTTTGGTACAGCTCATGAGTTTCTTATATACGAAGTATCCCAAAAAGGGTGTAAGTTTGTACATCACAGAAAAGTTACACCTTACTGTCATGGATCTATTTCCTGCCTTGAGGGAGAAGACGTATTAGAAGATATTATCTATAAACTGTCCGATTGCAAAGCCATTCTTGCTTCTAAGATAGGCTTTGAGCCAAGGGATGTTTTAGAACAAAGGGGAATTCAGTGCATAGATGAGTTTGCTTATCTTCCAATAGAGGAAGCCCTGATCAAATACTATAGGAAATATGTGTTGAAGAAGGAAGCAGTAGGGATTTGATATGGCAATGTTCATAATGCAGGAGAATTGCATATTGTGCTATGCTTGCGAGAAAGAATGTCCTACAAAGGCTATAAGCTGTGATGAAGAGGGTATGTTTAAGATTGACCCCAGCTTATGTACGGAGTGTGAAGGATTTTATGATGAGCCTCAGTGCATTGCCATATGTCCTATAGATAGGTGTATAGTTAGATTGGGAGAAGTAGAGTCATGAGTGTGTTAGATGACTTGCGAAACTTAAGGAATGCAGAGGATTTCTTTATGTATTTTCGTATAGAGTACGACGAGGGGATAGTAAAGCCTTACAGACTGCACATACTTAAGATGTTTAGTTTGTACATGGAGGAAGTACTTAAAAAGGCCGAGGATGCAGAGGATGAGAGCTTGTACAATAAGCTAAGGGAGTGTCTTATAAGAGCTTACCAGGATTTTCTCACATCGGATCCCACAAGTAGGCGACTATTCAAGGTTCATAAGGAGGCTATCAAATCATATTTAGTGAGTTTAGAGTTAAGAAAAGATAACCATGGAGAGGAAGTTTAACATAGGTGATGGGGTCATAACACGCAGGAAGATAAAGAACGACGGCACTTTTCCTGGACTTTCTTGGGATGCGATCCTTTTAGATAAGGGGGAAGAAGGCATAGTTATAGATATAGGTACATTCTTGCTTACAAAGACAGTTTACACTGTGTATTTTCCAAGGTTGAATATATTTGTAGGGTGTCTTGAGCATGAGCTGGAGGCTTTGAATGAAGAAACAGGCGGTATTCAGAGGAATAGTAACCGAGCTTGATGCTGGCGAGTTTTTTTCAGATATAGCTGTTAAGTTTAAAAATATAGAGGTTAGAATGGTTTTGCCAAGAAGCCGTGTAGATGATCTAGGATTAAGAGTTGGAGAAAAGGTCTATATGATAATAGAGGGCCAAGAGGTATATTTGTTTAGGAGATAAGGAGGAATTAGCTTGGTCCCCGAGAAGTTGTGATTATCACCTGATCCTTTCTTCAAATACCCTTTTTGCTATGTAGTAAGACTTATGAACTTTATAAACTTCCTCTGCCACCTTGGGTATATCTTCCCATTTTTCAGGTAACCCTTCCTCAGCCAGGTCATGGAGCTTTGCAGCTGCACTCACCGCCGCCATTTTAAGCTTCTTAACTTCATCCTTGAGCTGCTCAAGATTCAAGCCTCTATACTTCTCTTCTTCTGTATGGCACAGTGTTCTTTGGGTTTCCACATCTGCTCCTTCCTCACAGGCTCCTACGCAACCACTTTTAAAAACGACTTTTGATGTACACATGTATACCTCCTTAGGGTTTTAATGATATTATTAGCAAAGTTTATACCATACAGATTATGAGCTTTTTGTTTTGTTTCCTACGTTTTTTGTAAAAATTACTACCATGCATGGTATAAAAAACACTAACCTAAGAATTTAATCAAGCTTCCAACCTGCCATATGATTTGACAGTACGCATCTACAAGGGAATTTCCCACTCGGCGTGTGTTTGTACAAATTATAAGTATAGATTATATTGCTGTAGAGTTCTCTTTGATCGTTTCATCTCACAACCAAAACGGAACATTGAGCTCCACCTACAACTTTATCAGCTGTAGCTCCAAGGATGCGCCTTGCCAACGGGCTATGCTTTCTTGTACCAAGAACTATAAGGTCTGCCCCTATCTCATTGGCAGCTTCCACTATAGTATCTCCAGGCTTACCGTACCTTATCATTGTCCTCACTTCTATACTCTCCTCCCTTGCTCTCTCAAAAACATCCTTCATGATCCCAGAGTAGTATCTTTGTGCTTGTTCCTTAGCTTCTTCTATCTCGGAGATACTACCAGCGTACTCCGGAATCCTACCCACTGATAGAACAAAGAGCTCAGCTCCACATTGACCTGCAAGTTCCAAAGCTTTCTTCAAAGCAAGCTTTGCCCCCTCGGAACCATCATAAGCAAGAAGTATCCTACTAAACATTCCTTTTCACCTCCTCTTTTCTTTTCAAACTGGCATCCTCAAACCTCGGGAAGAAAAACCTCTGAGCCATCAAGGTTGGTATTACGGCAGATAACAAAACTACAGATTCCAGCAGGGAATACTGCCACTTGTTTATTAGCCCATGGTCTAAACCATAAAGAGCCGCCACTGTGTCAAAGGTGAGTCCAGTACTCATCATCATAGTTAGAAATAGGTTTAGCCTTCCTGGAAGTCTTAGAAAAACACCAACGGGATACAGACCCATCAACTTCAAAGAGAACCTTACAAAGAAAAAGAGAAAGACGAGCCCAAGGCTTGTTAGTACCATTTTTATATCAACCAAGCTCCCAGCTTTAAGAAAGTAGAAGGGAGTCAGCAACGCAATGGCGGACATCCTCATCCTCTTTGCAAGCTCTCTGTTTTCTGCAAAGAGGTTTGCAAGACTAACACCCACAAGGTATGCAGGGAATACTGCAACGCTACCGGCTTGGCTTGCCAAGAACCCTAAGAAGACAAGAACCAAAAGTACGTATTTAACCTCAGGCTCACTTGGATGGTTATTTACATACCCAAAATACCTTTTTGTAAAAGAGGGTAGGGTAACGAGCAAGATTAAAGTTACAAAAAGGAATATCCAGAAAGTCCTATCTATTTTGACAAACAAAAGAGTAAGCACAAGCAGAGTCCCAAGCCCGTTTATGAAAGAAGCAGCCAAGAGAAGCTTCCCAAGAGGCTTCTCATTTAAATTGGCTTCCATAAGCACGGCATAAACTATCGCTATGGAGATGGATGAAAGAATTGTCCCAGCTAAAACAGATTGCTTTACATTCCAACCGAGAAAAAAGTAAGCCAAAAGCCCTGTCCCTAAAAAGGGAGGGAAAAACCCCATGAATCCAATAGCAAAAGAGTCTTTCCAAAAACTCTTTATGGCGCTGCTTTCGAGCTCAGCACCAGCAAGGAAAGTAATGACAACTGCGCCAAAGTTAGCAAGAAGATTTACCCAGTCAGATATAGACAGATGGAAAAGGTTTCCGGCAATCATGCCAACGATCAGCTCGGCAAGCACGGCAGATATACCAAGCCTCAGAGAGACAATGCTCGATAAAAGAGCAAGACCAAACCACACTGACAAATCCCACCAAAGCTCGCTCATGCTCTACCTCCTTTTAAGCCCTGGTAGGTGTCATCAGCCTTTGTGGCGGTTAAGGGGGACACCATCCCCTCAAGGTACTTATTATACTTGAAATTTCAAACTTTTTGTAAGATAATAACCCCATGAACCTGATAAGACTCCAACTCATATACCCAGAGGAAAAGGTAAAGGAACCAATTCTGTGTATGGTATGCAAGAACTTTGAAGTGGTTGTGAACATAAGGACAGCCAAGGTTAGCAAAGACGCTGGTATACTTACCATTGAGTTAGATGGGGAGGCAGAGGAGATAGAAAAAGCCGTGAAGTTTATGGAAGAGCAGGGAATAACAGTGCAACCCATAGAGGGGCAGATATTTACAGAATGAAGATTTCAAAGATAGGTGAGTTTGGACTCATTGAAGTTCTAAAGAAGATACTCTCATCACCCATTATAGGGGATGACACGGCACCCTTAGAGGTAAACGGAAGAAATTTTCTACTTACAGTAGACACTATGCTTGAAGACAGACATTTTAAAAGACAATATGCTCCATCTTCTGTAGGTTGGAAGGCTGTAAGTGTAAATGTTAGCGATATAGTTGCCAGCGGCGGAGAACCCCTGTATCTTTTAATATCCCTTATGCTTCCAGACATAGAGGTCTCTTACGTTGAAGAGGTCTATATGGGGATAAAAAGAGCCTGTGATTTTTATAAATGTAAGGCCATAGGTGGGAACTTAACAAGGTCAGAAAAGATCTGTGTAGATATTTTCATGGTTGGCAGAGCAGAGAGGTTTGTCTCACGGAAAGGTGCTAAGGTAGGTGATGGCGTTTATGTATCTGGTACCTTGGGAGATTCAAAAGCAGGACTTGAACTTCTTCTTATGGAAAGAAAGAGCTACGAGGACTTTGAGCTAAAACTTATAGAAAGACACACAAGACCAACTGCCAGGATAGATTATACAAAGCATATATCCAAACATGCAAATGCATGCATAGACATAAGCGACGGCCTATCCTCAGATGCATGGCACTTATCCAATAGGAGCTGTGTAAAGCTCTCCTTAAGGAGAGATAGAATACCGTTCTCAGAAGAGCTTTCTCTCTTTTGTAAAAAACACGGTAAAGACCCGTTGGAGTATGCCCTTCATGGGGGTGAAGACTACCAGCTTCTCTTTACTCATCATGAGAGTAGGCATAACCCCTTTCTAGATATTACACACATAGGTTATGTGGAGGATGGGAAGGGTGTATACTTGGATGGAGAGGAACTAACCCCCTTAGGGTTTGACCATTTTTCCAATTAAGTACTTAAGTACTACAACTTTCACATTCTTCTATCTCGGTTAGAGACTTGCTCCTACAATAATAAACGCTTTTCAATCCCATCTCCCAAGCCAGCTCATACAACCTAGAAAGCCTTCTACCATCAATAGTTTCAGGGTTTATGAAAAGGTTCAAGGATTGAGCCTGGTCTATCCACTTTTGCCTTATGCTGGCGGCTTTTATTATCCACTCCTGGTCTATGTTATAGGCACTTTTATAATGCCAGAAGTATTTGTCTATCTCTGGTGGCACTTGTGGAAGTATTCCCGACATGTTTTCTTCTTTGTAATACTTGGCAAATATAGGGTCCGTTGATGGTGTAGCACCGATTATTAGAGATGTAGAGCCTGTTGGCATTATGGCAAGAAGATAAGCGTTTCGCATGCCGTGTTTTTTTACCTCCTCTGCCAAGCTTATCCAATCAAAGCC
>JBKBPE010000028.1:10334-12410 GCA_046293375.1 Aquificaceae bacterium | reverse complement strand
CATCTGATACTACCGCTTACTTTCATCTTTGTTCACCTCCCTTTACAAGGATCTTGGTAGTCATATCCTGGTGCCCTATACCACAGTACTCGTGGCATACTATATGGTAAACACCAGGCTTGTCAAACTTTACCCTTGCATAGGTTATAGAACCAGGAATAGCCATAAGGTTTACGTTTGTACCGTCTATTTGGAAACCGTGTATTACATCCCCGCTTGTGAGATATATGTCTACTGTAGAACCTACAGGCAGTTCTATATCAGCGGGTTCAAAGTACCACATTTTGGCAAGGTAGTGGACCTCGTACCTATCTGGTGCATGTTGTATTACCTGCCCTTGAGTAAAGGGTTTCACATCAGTTATGCATGTAGGGACATCAATGTTCAAACCCTTCGCCGCATACACAAGAAGACCAAAGAAAAAACCAAGGAAAACTACCGCAGTGATAAAAGCACTCTTCTCTGCTCTATCCATGGCCTTACCCCCTTGCTAAAAGTGTAAGGTAAATGGACAACCACACAAGAGCATAAAAGGCAAGCATGACTACTAAGAAAGCTACGGCTCCTTTGGGAAAGAACTCTTCATGTCCTTCCATGTGGCACCTCCTTGATTATTTCAGCTTATAAAAATATAAGCTGTATTTATAATTATATTCATACATTTATTTTTTGTCAATAACTTTCAGAGGCTATATAAAAAATCCTAGAAGCAAACAACTTTTACTATCCATACACTACTACCTCCTGCTTAATCTACCATTTCTTTAAGGGATGGGAGTTTGTGGTCTTTTAGATGTTTGTGTGGATATCTAAGTTAGCCATCCTCATAGGAAAAGGATCATACAAAAGCTTCATGTTTTTGAAAAAGTCTCTATCCTTACTTGACAAAGCCATTTCTATATCTTATTATTTAAAGATACTATATCTGGAGGTAGACAGATGAAAAAAGGTGTACTCATGGTTATATCAACGGTCCTCATCTTTTCTTGTCAACAAAAACCAACAGAGGAAGCCCCAAAGGTGGAAGCTCCTCCCACCCCTGTAGAAAAAAAGGAAGAGGTAGTAAGCGATAAAGGTATAGGACCTATAACCGAGGTAAAGCTTGGCCCCATAGATCAGGCTCTTGTAAAAAAGGGAAAGGAGATCTTTAACTCTAAGTGTGCTTCATGCCATAAGTTTGAAGAAAAATACGTAGGCCCACCCCTTAAGGGTGTTACGCATAGAAGAAAGCCCGAGTGGATAATGAACATGATATTAAACCCTTCTGAGATGATACAAAAGGATCCTATGGCAAAGGAGCTTTTGGCGGAATACCCAACAACAATGCCCTTCCAGAACGTATCTCAGGAAGATGCAAGAGCTCTTCTTGAATATCTTAGGAGTGTTGACGAAGGAAAATAACTTAATAGATCGCTTTAGGTTGGAAGCGGCATTGGTGCATAAATAACCCTATCTAAATACGACAAAGCATTTTTCCTATGGCTATCCAACAAGCCAAAAACAGAAGGCCTTTTAAAATCCATCTTTGACATCCTAAAGTTGTGTGTGTTAAGATAATGGAGTGTTGTGGTTGGAGTCTGTGTTGAAAGTCTTTCTATGCACCAAAGCCGATCCAAAGCAATCTTGGAAGCCTTTTAAAGGTAAGCTTCTTGCAATAATATCATCTAAAACGACCTTAAGAAAGAGAATAGCCCAAACTGGTTATTGGAAATTAAAGCTTGCGAGTATCTGTATCACAAAGAATATAAAAGCATTTTTTATAACCTTGGATGAAGATGGCGACTTGACTACTAAGCACCCAGCCAAAAAAGGAAGAGCCATTGCAGAAATAGACACCAACGGAACATACGTTATGGTAGACAATGACAGAAGGATAGATGAAAGCTGCAAAGTAAAACCCATAAAAAGTTTTTTGAAGATCTTAAAAAGTTATGGAAATTGAAATAAACCGCCACCTATCAAAGCTTGGTATAGAGCTTCCCAAAGAAAACCTCAAAGCTGTATTAAAGGAAATAGAAGCTTGGCTTAGGCCTTCCTGTTTAGGAAATGGTCTTGTTAAAACCCAAGAGGGCGATT
>JBKBPE010000028.1:0-10324 GCA_046293375.1 Aquificaceae bacterium | reverse complement strand
TTATACCCTCCTCCACCCTATTTATGGTGAGCCTTATCATAGCCTTTCAGCAGGCGCTGTAAGGGAATGCTTGGAAAAGTTCCTTTTTCCTTCTGGACTTTTAGAAAAGGCAAAGTCTTATAAAAGACTCCGCCTGTTGGACATCGGCTTTGGCCTTGGCTACAACGTGGCTGTTGCCATAAAAAAGCTAAAGGAGGTAAACCCCTTGATTGAAATGGAGATCCTATCCTTTGAAAAAGAACTACCTTCCCATGTACCACCCATGCCCGAAGAGTTTAAAGAAATTCATAAAAAGATATGGGAAAAACTTCCCCACTTTGAAGAGGGTGGCGTAAGCCTTAAACTCTATTTGGGAGATGCAAGGGAAAGGATAAAGGAAATTCAAAGTTTTGGAGCCCATGGTGTTTTCCACGATGCCTTTTCACCTTACAGAAATCCAGAGCTTTGGAGTATCCACTTTTTGGAGCATATAAAAAGATTGATGGATTTGGAGGGTGTTTGGGTATCTTATACCTCCTCCTTGCCTGTCAGAAGGACTTTAAAGGATATTGCTTTTAAACTCTCTACCACAGAAAGCGTTGGGAGAAAAAGAGGGGGCACAAAGGCTTATCTTGTAGGAAAAGACCAGCTTTCGGAAGAAGAGGCTAAAAAGCTTTCCATCTCTCCTTATGCTTTGCCCTTTTTGGATACGGAGTTAAGGAGAGAACCTCTTGAGATACTTATAGACTACCGCATAAGGGTGGAGTTTTTGAAAATGGCCCAGGGCGGAATTGAACCGCCGACACCCCGGTTTTCAGCCGGGTGCTCTACCAACTGAGCTACCGGGCCTCTATGAGTTCTATTATACCACCACCGAGAAGAACATCACCATCGTAGAAAGCACACACTTGCCCAGGAGATATATTTTTGACGGGCCTTTCAAGCTTGATAAGGTAGTCATCTTTAACCCTTTGCACATCCCTTATCCTTACAGGCTGAGACCTGTACCTAACCACTGCATAGACATCCTCCCACTCCTCCAAAGGCAGATGAAAGTTCACATCTTTTAAAAGGATAGTATCCCTGTATAGGTCCTCTTCGTATCCAACTATTACTTTGTTCTCATCCCCCTTTAACTGAAGTACATACAAAGGTCTATGGTGGGATATCCCAAGGCCTCTCCTTTGCCCTACCGTAAAATGGTATGTTCCCCTGTGTTTTCCCAGAACATGGCCCTCTTTGTGAACTATCAAACCTTCTCTTACTCCTTCCCTTGCTTCTATAAAATCTCCAGGCGCTCTTCCCATCAGAAAGCAAACCTCTTGTGAATCCTTCTTTTCTGCAACTGGGAGCTTGTAGAGCCTTGCTGTCTTTCTTACTTCCTCTTTACTCATAGAGCCTATTGGAAACTCAAGAAGGTCAATATCTTCTTTCTTTATGAGGGCTAGAAAATAGGACTGGTCTTTGCTTATGTCTTTACCCCTTCTGATCAGTCTCCTTCCTTTGTGCTCCGCAGTTCTTGCATAATGTCCAGTTGCAAATCTGTCTATGTCTGCAACTTTTCTGAGATACCTTGCTAAGTAGCCAGTTTTTACATCTCTGTTACATATGGCACACGGATTGGGAGTTTTACTTTCCATATAACCTTCAACAAAGTACTGTATGACTCTCTGCTCAAAAAGCTTTTCCCAGTCAAGGGTTATATGCGGAATACCAAGCCTTTCTGAGATGTAGGCAGCATCTTTTACATCCTCAGGGGAACAGCAAACCCTTAGCTCATTGCTGCAACTCTCTTTGTAAAATCTAAGAGTTACACCAATAATCTCATGCCCTGCCTCTTTCAAAAGAAACGCTGCAATACTGCTGTCTACACCACCACTCATTCCAACGGCGATTCTCATGATAAATAAATCTATAGCCTATAAATCCAGCAAACAATCCTTAGTTTTATTTGTATAGAAAAGTTTAGTAATACAAACTAAGTTTTTTGGAGAAAAACTCTTGACAACTGGGATAGATGTTAATATAATTTTTTTTAACTAAAACTGAGAAGGAGGTTAGAAGATGGCAACGCTGAGACCTTTGTACGACAAGATAGTTGTCAGAAGGATGGAAGAGCAAGAACAAAAAACACCGTCAGGTATTATTATACCTGACACAGCGAAGGAAAAGCCTCAGATAGGAGAGGTCATTGCTGTAGGAGAGGGGAAGCTCCTCAGCAACGGTCAGGTAGTCTCCCCAAAGGTAAAGAAGGGGGATAGGATAGTTTTCAACAAGTATGCAGGAACAGAAGTAGAGCTTGACGGTGAAAAGTACTTAATAATGTCAGAAGATGAAGTACTTGCAATAATTGAATAAACTTTATAAGGAGGTGCAAAGATGGCAGCAAAGAGAATCATTTACGGAGAGGACGCCAGGGCAAGGCTCAAAACAGGTGTTGATAAGTTAGCAAATGCTGTTAAGGTTACGCTTGGACCAAGAGGTAGAGAAGTCATAATAGAAAAGAAGTGGGGAACACCCGTTGTAACTAAGGACGGTGTAACAGTTGCAAAAGAGGTGGAGTTCAAAGATCCCTACGAAAATATGGGTGCCCAGCTGGTAAAAGAGGTTGCTTCAAAGACATCCGATGTGGCTGGCGATGGTACTACAACTGCAACCGTGCTTGCCCAGTCTATATTCAACGAAGGCCTCAGGGCTGTTGCGTCTGGTGCAAACCCAATGGACTTAAAGAGGGGTATAGACAGAGCTGTAGAAGTGGTAGTGGGTGAAATAAAGAAGCTATCCATACAGGTTTCGGGCAGAAAAGAGATAGAACAGGTGGCTACAATATCTGCAAACAATGACCCAGCCGTAGGTAAGATAATAGCAGATGCCATGGAAGCAGTCGGTAAGGATGGTGTTATAACTGTTGAAGAGTCAAAATCTGCGGAGACAACTTTGGAAACAGTTCAAGGTATGCAGTTTGATAGAGGATATCTTTCACCTTACTTTGTGACCAATCCTGACAAAATGGAATCCGTATTGGAAGACCCATACATTCTCATATATGAGAAAAAGATATCCAACGTTAAGGACCTTCTCCCCATTCTTGAACAAGTGGTAAGACAGGGCAAACCTCTTCTTATAATAGCTGAGGACGTGGAGGCGGAAGCTTTGGCAACTCTTGTGGTAAATCATATAAAGGGTGTGATAAGGGCGTGCGCTGTAAAAGCTCCAGGCTTTGGGCAAAGAAGAAAAGACTATCTCCAGGATATAGCCATACTTACGGGCGGGACCGCCATTACTGAGGAGCTTGGCATAAAGCTTGAAAGTGTTGGGCTTGACATGCTTGGAAGGGCTGATAAAGTAATAGTGGACAAAGATAACACAACCATAGTAGGTGGTAAAGGTTCAAAGGAACAGGTAAACGCAAGGATAGAGCAGATAAAGAAACAGATATTAGAAACTACATCTGATTATGATAGGGAAAAGCTTCAAGAGCGGCTCGCCAAGCTTTCAGGAGGTGTTGCCATAATCAGAGTGGGTGCTGCAACGGAGGCTGAGCTAAAAGAAAAGAAAGCCAGAGTTGAAGATGCAGTACATGCTACAAAAGCTGCTGTTGAGGAGGGTATAGTTCCTGGTGGTGGAGTAGCTCTTGTACGTGCATCGGAGGTACTTGAAACACTGAAAAGCGATGTGCCAGACCAGCAGCTCGGTATAGATATACTGAAGAAGGCTTGCAGGACACCCATAAGACAGATCGCATCAAACGCAGGTTTTGAAGGATACGTAGTCTTGGAAAAAGTTATGCAGCTTGGAAAGGAAAAGAACAAAAGCTGGGGTTTTGATGCTGCAACTGGTGAGTATGTAGACATGGTTGCTCAAGGCATAATAGACCCAACAAAGGTTGTCAGGGTGGCTGTACAAAACGCTGCATCTGTGGCAGGTACTATGCTAACGGCAGAAGCTCTAGTTGCAGAAATACCTGAAGAAAAGAAGGAAAAGGCACCAACTCCAGAGATGCCAGAGCTTGATTGACCTTCTGCCCCCCGCCGGGGGGCTTCAATTCAAAAAGAGAGAATAAACGGGTGCCACAAAAAGTAAAGAGTCAAACCTATCCGTAAAGCCTCCATGCTCTCCAAGTATACTAGAAAAGTCCTTTATTCCAACTTGCCTTTTTATAAAGCTCTTGAAAAGGTCTCCAGATACTGCAAGCAATACAAGCCAAGTTCCAAGTAAGACGGATCTAAATAGAGGAATATTTGAGGTCAATACAAAAACAATCGATCCAACAAAGAAGCCTCCAAAAAAGCCCTCCCATGTCTTCTTTGGTGAAAGCTTTGGGAAAAAGGGAGTCTTGCCTAAGGTTTTTCCCGCATAATAGGCGAAAACATCCACACTCCATACAAAAAGTAATAGCTTAACCAGTTCATAATCATTCGAAGACTTAACAGTGTAAAGATAGGAGGGTAATGCTCCAGAGTATATAAAGATGGTTAAGCTCTTCAAAAGTTCATCAAGGTTCCACGACCTGTAGCCTTTTATAAAGGATATGAGCAAAGAAAAGAGGAGACCTATGCCCAAGTTATAACAGCTCAGCAAAAAAACGACTGGTGAGAAGAGCGAGATGTTTTTTATACCTAAGGCTCTTGAAAGCTCAAAGGCCATAAGACAGGATAAAAGAGCTACAGCAAGCAAGAAAATGTAGTTTGGGGATATGGCCAAGAGTATGGATACGATTCCTACGGAAGCTCCTATGAACTCTCTACTCTTATAAAACTGCTCCAAACTTTCTTACCCTTTTTGAATAATCTTCAATAGCCTTCAAAAACTCTTTTTTGTCAAAGTCCGGCCAATAGATTTCTGTAAAATAAAGTTCTGAATAAGCTAAGTTCCAAAGCAGGAAGTTGGATAGTCTTCTCTCCCCAGCTGTCCTTATCAAAAGGTCTGGATCCGGTATACCGCTTAGGTCAAGGAGGTCAGAGAAAGCTTTCTCGTCAACTCTACCCAAACCCATCTTCATAGCTCTGTTTACAGCTCTTAGTATATCATCCCTTCCACCGTAATCTAGGGCAAGGCATACGGTTATGTCATTACAGTCTTTTGTTCTTATTTCAATATCTTCTATAATGGTGGTTAAGCTGTCAGGTAGTCTGTCTCTTCTGCCTATAAACTTTACGCTTATGCCTTTTTGTATAAGCTCATTCCCCTTCTTCCTTAAATAGGATTCAAATAGGTCAAAGAGAGCAGATATCTCCTCTTTGGGTCTTCTCCAGTTTTCCGTTGAAAAGGTAAAAAGCGTAAGATATCTGACCCCAACCTCCTTGCAGGCTTCTACCAAGTCCTCTGCTCTTTTGACACCCTCGTAATGCCCATATATTCTCGGCAAACCCCTTTCCTTAGCCCATCTCCCATTGCCATCCATTATAACAGCAACGTGATTTGGTTTGTTTAGAAGCATCACTTATTTACTTTCCTCTTGGCTATCTCAGCCTCTTCTGAGAGTGGATATTCTTCTATCAAGGATTGATAAATCTCGTTGGCTTTTTGCTGGTTACCCTTTTGCTCATAAAGCCTCGCAAGCTGCAGATACGCTGCTGGAGCCTTGTTACAATCTGGAAGCTCCATCTTTTTGCACTTCTCTACAAGAGTAAGCCAAACCACCTCTGCCTTATCAAGTTCATTAAGGTCCCTGAATGTCACCCCCAACCAAAAGTAAGCATTATCAGTTAGGTTAGTTTGCGGATTTTTCTTTATAAACCCTATAAGCTTATCCTTTGCTTGAGTTAGCTGTCCCATGTTGTATAACTTAACAGCTTCCTCGTACTCCCTTTGATAATTTTCTACAGACTTTGTTTCTTTCTCTATTCTCTCTGGAGTCTGTGGTTTTTCTGTCTTTTGATAGTTCTCCCCTCTCTCAGGGATTTTCAGTTTTTCCACGTCAAGCCTGAGCTTTGTAAGAGTTTCCGCCAGATTGTCTACCCTCATCTCCGTCTTGATGTTTTGCTCTTCAAGCTTCTTTTGACTTTCCTCTATCTTGCTTAGCCTGCTTTCAACCTTTGAGAATTTCATATCTAATTCTTCCTTGGTAATGGGTCCACATGATGTCATTGCCAGAGCAAATATGATAACCGCCCTCTTCATAGTATGAAGAATTATCTTATACAATTCATAAGCTGTCAAGTTCTATACCCTTGATGTGCTCTATGTCCTTTTCCCTAATCAGAATAGCATCTACTCTTAGCTTTTCTGTAGGATATTCAGAGAGGTAAGCTCCTATACACCTTAAAAGTCTACCTTTTTTTATTCTGTCTATCCTCTCTGCAGGGTCTGAATATCCTTTACACCTCTTCCCCTTTACTTCTACAAACACAAGAGTATCTTGGTCCATTGCCAGTATATCTATTTCTCCACCCTGACAATGGAAGTTTCTGCGTATTATATAGTAGCCAAGGGATTCAAGATACTCGCAAGCCATATCCTCAAAGTCCTTCCCCTTCCTCAAGGTATTTAAACACCTCCTCAAGACTTGGAGTTACTGTTCCGAGCTTACCTACTACTATACCAGCACATAAGTTAGCAAGCTCGCAAGCCTCCTCCCAAGAAGCACCAGCAAGATAAGAAGCAGTAAGAACCGCTATAACAGTATCACCAGCACCTGTCACATCATAAACCTGCTTTGCCCTTGCTGGAAATATTTTAAAACTGTCTTCAAAAAGAGCCATCCCCTTTGGTCCTAATGTTATAACTAAGGTTCTTAGGTTGAGAGCCTTTTTTAAACCCCAGCCAATCTCCGTTATACTGTCTGCTAAAAACATGCTTCTGGCTTCTTTCTCATTGGGAGTTATTAGGTGAGCATCTCTGTAAATACGCATATTGTCTGGCTTTGGGTCTATAGAATAAAAAACCCCTTTCTGTTTTACCCTGCTTACAACATCTTTGCACACTACACCTTTTGCATAATCGGAGAGTATCACACCGTCCACATCAACATCAAGACTCTGCATTAGCTCCTTTAAAGCCCTTCCATCTACTCCTTTTTTATCCTCCCTGTCTATCCTTATAAGTTGCTGCGAGAGAGATATTATCCTTGTTTTCTCCGTTGTGGGTCTCTCTGCATCTTTTACCAATAGGGTTTGAATCCCTTTCTCCTTCAAAAGCCCGTAAACAATATGCATGCCGTAGTCTTCTCCAATAATTCCAGCAAGATAGGTTTTCACCCCGAGAGAAGATAGGTTGCTGGCCACGTTTCCAGCACCACCTAGCCTAAAGTCCTCCCTTTCGACTTCTACTATGGGTACGGGCGCTTCTGGTGATATGCGTTCTACTCTCCCAAACACGTATCTGTCAAGGATCACATCCCCTACAACTAATACCTTAAGGCCTTTAAACTTCTCAAAGAAAAATTCTGCTCTGTCTTTACTCAGTCTCATTCATTACCTTTACTTCTTCTCCTTCTTCAATGAACGCTGAGTGAAGCTCTCTCACTGCAAGCTCCCCATACTTGCCTTCTATAAGGCATGATATCTTTATCTCTGAGGTAGATATGGCCATTACGTTTATTCCGTTTTTGTAAAGCACCTCAAACATCTTTGCCGCAGTACCGTAAGAGCTTTTCATCCCTATGCCAACCACGGATATCTTCGCTACGTTATCATCCCTTACGACTTCCTGAGCTTTTATCTCCTTAGCCACTTTTTTTACTATATCTTCAGCTCTGCTAGCATCTGCTTTGTTAACAGTAAAAGACATGTCTGTGTAACCTTGATGAGAGACGTTTTGAACTATCATGTCCACTACTATGTGGGCGTCCCCAAGAGCTTTAAATATGCTGTAAGCTATACCTGGTCTGTCTGGCACCCTCACCACGGTTATTCTTGATTCCTTAGTATCCAAAGTTATAGCTCTTACTGCAACCTTTTCCATAACTTCTTCCTCCGGCACTATCCAAGTTCCTTCCTTCTCTGTGAAGGAGCTTCTAACATGAATTCTTACGTTGTTTTTCATGGCAAACTCAACGCTTCTTGCCTGCATCACCTTTGCACCAAGGGATGCCATCTCCAACATCTCTTCATAGGATATGTAAGGTATTTTTCTTGATTCTGATACGATCCTTGGGTCTGCAGTGTAAATACCCTCTACATCCGTGTATATCTCGCAGTCGGCTTTTAGGGCATGAGCAAGTAAAACAGCAGAGAGGTCCGAACCACCTCTCCCAAGAGTGGTTATCTCCCAATCTTCCGTAACACCTTGAAAGCCTGCAACCACTGGTACGTATCCTTCGTTTAAAAGGTTTTTTATTCTCTGAACTCCCACTTTTTTTACTCTTGCCTTTGTATGTATGCTGTCCGTTATTATGGGAACCTGCCATCCGCATAAACTAACCGATGGATACCCAAGCTTGTTTATCATGATGGATAAAAGGGCTATCGCCTGCTGCTCTCCAGTGGCTATTAACATATCCACCTCTCGAGAAGGAGCCTTTGGGTCTACCTGCTTGGCAAGGTTTATCAATCTATCTGTTTCCCCAGCCATAGCAGATGAAACTACTAGAACTTTGTAGCCTTGCTCTACCTTTTCTATAGCTTTTCTTGCAACGTTCTCTATCCTTTGGAGCGTACCAACGGATGTCCCACCAAACTTTATCACCAGAAGCTTCATGGTTTAATATTTTAAGCGCTTTCAAACCTTCTGTTTGAACTTATCAAAAGCTTTCTTTATACCTCTTACTGCCTGCCTTATGCGGTGCTCGTTTTCTACAAGAGCAAACCTAACGTAACCTTCCCCATGTTCACCAAAGCCTATGCCAGGAGAAACTGCAACTTTGGCTTCTCTCAGAAGAAAGAGGGAAAAATCTAAAGAAGACATTCCAACCCAACTTGGGATTTTTGCCCATACAAACATACTTCCCATAGGTTTCTCTATCTCCCATCCTATCTTATTCAAACCTTCCACAAGAACATCCCTCCTTTTTCTGTAAACTTCTCTGTTTTTCTCCACTATCTCATAGGGACTTTCCAAAGCTATTATCGTTGCCACCTGCATGGGAGTAAAAATACCATAGTCCAAGTAACTTTTAAGATGTGTTAGGTTTTTAATGAGTCTCTCGTTCCCTACCATAAAGGCTATGCGCCAACCAGCCATAGAAAAACCTTTTGACATACTATACAGTTCAACTGCAACATCTTTTGCACCTTCCACTTGAAGTATGCTTGGTGGTTCGTATCCATCAAAGCCCAAATCTGCGTAAGCAAAGTCGTGAATTATCCAGATCTCTTCTTGCCTGGCTATTCTCACCATCTCTTTGAAAAAGTTTAGGTCTACACAGAGAGTTGTTGGATTATGTGGAAAGCTCAGTATCACTGCCTTTGGTTTTCTAAAGGATGACCTAAGAAGGTCGTAAATTTTTTTTGCAAAAAGGTCTTGATCGCTTTCAGGAAGTATGGGTACGGATACTGCATCTCCACCAACGATTATAGGAGCATAATAGTGTATAGGATAGGTAGGATTGGGCACAATAACTGTATCTCCAGGTTCTAACATAGCAAGCATGAGGTGAGAGTACCCTTCCTTTGCACCTATGGTCATAATAGCTTCAGTCTCTGGGTCAAGCTTTACCCCGTACCTTTTCATATAAAAGTTACATATGGCTTTTCTCAACCTTGGTATTCCCCTTGACGCAGAGTAGCCGTGAACATTATCCCTTATAGATACTTCGCATAGCTTGCCTATAATACGTTGGTCTGGTGGAAGGTCTGGATTACCCATGCCGAGGTCTACTATGTCCTCTCCATCTCTTCTCAGCTTATACTTGAGTTCGTTTACCATTGCAAAGACATACTTGGGTAGCTTTCTCACCTTAGGAAACATCCAATCTTCACTCATTTTCCATTTCCTCTTCAAACTCTTTGCAGTTTATACACATGGTAGTTACAGGCCGAGCCTTTAGTCTATCAAAGGGTATAAATGCTCCACAACTCTCACAAACTCCATAAGTACCTTGCTCTATCTTTACGAGAGCATAATCTATCTTTCTTAAAAGGTTGAGTTCTCTTGTTTTAACCCTCTGAAGCTGCAGATATCTTTCTGTCTCTATGTTTGCTCTGTCTATCTCATCACCACCTTCAAAGGTTATGTTTGATGGGTCTTTTATCTGTTTATCGACGGATTTTATTATTCTATCTCTCATAGAAAGGAGTATATTTTTCAACTCAGCTATCTGCTGCTCGCTCAAGTGATGCATAGATTTATTATACTTTCTTTTACGCCGAGTGAGAAATTCAAAAAAGCTCAGATACAAGCCTATCAATAAAAAAGTGGTAGGGCTATAATTATAACCTTACAACACAGGAGGCAGTACTGGTGA
>JBKBPE010000027.1:0-12656 GCA_046293375.1 Aquificaceae bacterium | reverse complement strand
AGCTCTTTAAATCTTCTGCCAAGCATGCTGAGGGTTAGTAGAGTTATTCCATAGAAGACGTAAGAAGGAAGACCCTTGAGCAGGAAAGCTACACCAGTCAAAAGACCAGAAAAGACTAAATAGTAGGCTTTCCCTTTCTCGAACCAAAGCCAGAGGAGTAAAAAAACAGAAAAGAGGAAAAAACTAAAGGTTATATCTATCTCTGCAAGGTACCCATAAAAGAAAAGCACATTACCAAAGGTTAAGAATATAAGAGTGGCAAGTAGGCTTACCTGCTTATCTTTTGTAATGTGATGAGAAAACCAAAGAAGCTGAAGTGAAATGAGCACTAAAAAGGTTAGGCTTACAGCTCTTGCTGTCATCTCACTCCATGGTATAAGATGAGAGTAAAGCACTATAAACCAATTGAAAAGTGTTGGCTTGTTAAAATACAGCTCTCCAAGGACTGTGGGTTGAAAGTATTCCCCAGTATGGTACATCTCATAAGCCACAACAGTTCTCAAGGATTCCTCATTCCTGAACTCATAGAGGTTGAGGTTGGGAAGGTAGGAAAGCAAAGATAACAGTATGAAGAGCATCAAAACCCTCATGGAGTAAGAATTATAATATACAGGCAAGTTAACACTTTTTTAACTAAACCTTAATAAAAACTTAAAGTGGCGTGCGTATCCTTATTGGTATGAAGCTGGGATTAGTAGAAGTCCACGATGTTTGTCCTCATTACTACGATGAAGTAGTTTATGCCATTGAGCTGTTGGAAAGGTTGAGGATAGAAAAATATTCTCTCCTTGTCGTACCCAACTTTTGGGATGTTTTTCCCCTTTACAAAAGGGACAGTTTTGCCGAACTTCTTAGGTCTTTAAAGAAAGAGATAATTTTGCACGGTTATAATCACAAAGGGAGAAAGAGCTTATCAAGCATTCTATGGACCTATGGGGAGGGAGAGTTTGAAAAGGCAAGCCTTTTAGAAACTTACAAAAAGGTTGAAAAATCGCTTGAAGTTATGCACAGCCTAAACACTGAGGTAAAGTTTTTTGTTCCACCTGCCTGGTTAGGAAACAGGTTTCTTGAAGATATCCTTTACTCCTTTGGATTTGTTGGGATAGCATACAGAAATTACTTTAAGAACCTTTTGACTGATGAAGTTATCCCATCCCATAGTCTAACCTTTAGCAACAGAAGGATTTTTTCTCTTATGAGCTTGTTTTTTGTTACTCTTTATTCTCGCCTTTTGGAGAAAAGGCAGCTCGTTCGCTTTGCTCTCCATACGAGAGACTTCAAAGACCCAAGAAAAGTAAAGCTGTGGAGGCTTATACTCACAAAGGCAAAAAAGCAAAGGAGGTTAATAAGCTATGAGGAAGTTTTTAGCGAGAGCGGATTTGCACCTTCATTCCAAAGCTTCCAACCTGCCGGGTGGGTGGTTTAGTAAGCTCATAGGTTGCCCGGAAAGCTATGCCGAGCCTATGGACATATACAAGAGGCTGAAAGAGAGGGGTATGAATTTTGTGACTATAACAGACCACAACACTATAGAGGGAGTGCTGGAGATTGCTCATTTGCCAGACGTTTTTATGAGCTGTGAGTACACGGTCGAATTTCCCGAGGAGCTTGCAATGGTACATGTTATAGCTTACGGTATAAACCAAGAGAGCCATGAGACGCTTTCTAAGCTAAGGGGCAACGTTTACGAGTTTGTAAGCTACCTAAAACAGTGCAAGATACCACATACCCTTGCCCATCCCCTCTACTCGGTACAGGGGACAAAAATAACAAAGAGACTTATAGAGAAGATGGTTTTGCTTTTTGATAACTGGGAAGTGATAAATGGAACTAGGGGTAACGGTGTCAGCTACATAGAAGAGTCAATAGCACGTATGTATGACGGATGGGAGAGGATAAATCAATTGGAAGAAAAATACAGGATAAGAACTTTAAGGAGCAGACCAAAGATAAGCTTTACTGCAGGTTCCGATGACCACGGTGGTATAGATGTGGGAAGAACATGGACTGTTGTAGAAGATGCAGAAGATGTGCCGAGCTTTCTGATAGGTCTTTGGGAAGGAAAGACTGATACGGGTACAGAAAAGCTTGGCTACGAGCGGATTCTCAACATAGTAGCTAAGGTTGGATACGACTATATACAGAGCAAGCATACTATTCCTTTTGATATTAAGCCTTTTCTCGACTATATTTTCATGTACTCTGACAATCCTGCTGTGGGTATGATGTTAAAATACGCTTTTGGTGTAAACGGTGAAAGGCAAGAACTTTTGAAAAATATCCTGAATAACTTACCCTTTTTTGCTCTGAAAAGGTTTGTACAAAGGCAATCCCTCCAAGGGTTGGGAGAGGTGGTACTATCTTTTACCTTCCACATCCTACCCGCCTTTTTAAAACATGCTCAAAGGAGAGAGGAAGAGAAGATAAGGTCACTCTCCGAGGAGTTTGGCATAGATAACACAAGGCCTGTGAAGGTTGCCTATTTTACAGATACTTATGAGGAAGTTAACGGTGTTGCACGGACTGCCAAAATCATGAGAAAGATAGCCCAGGAGGAATATATGCCTTATACCTTTGTCATATGCACAGAGGAAGGGTTCAAAGATGGAAATCTTGTATCTCTCAAAGCACGTTTTCGCATACCAGTACCTTTTTACGAAGAGCTCAAAATGGGAGTTCCCTCCTTCTTAGAGCTTGTAGATTTCATAGAACAGGAGGGTTTTACTAACTTGCATATAGCATCACCCGGACCCTTAGGTCTTATGGCATACCTTGCCGGAAAGCTTTTAAATCTCAGGGTAACCTTTACCTTTCATACAGACATCCCAAGCTATGCAAAGAGTTACACAAGAGATGAAAATTTAGAGGAGTTTTTATGGAAGGTCTTTGGATTTATCATGAACAACTGTGACAGATGTTTTGTGCCTTCAGAACATTACAAAAAACTGCTTTCGAGCAAAGGGGTATTATACTCTAAGCTCAGCCTCTTTAAGCGAGGTGTTGATACTGAACTCTTTTCCCCTTACAAAAGGGAAGAGAACTTCTGGAGCAATAGGTTAGGTATAAAGAGAGGTTCAAAGGTCATTCTTTACGTCGGGAGGGTTGCAAAAGAGAAAGGGTTGGACAACTTTATGTACGTTGCAAGGGCTTTGCCAGAAGAACACTTTGTGATAGTAGGAGACGGTCCTTACAGGGAAGAGTTGGAAAGAAAAAAGCCAAAAAACGTGCATTTTGTAGGCTACAGAAAAGGAGAAGAGTTAGCTAAAGCCTACGCTAGTTCCCACATATTTTTATTTCCGTCAGAAACAGACACTTATGCACAGGTTGTCCTTGAAGCAATGGCAAGCGAGCTCCCTGTTGTAGTGAGTTCAAAAGGAGGGGCTCATGAGCACGTTCAGGAGGGTGTAAACGGTCTTATAGCCACAAGGCCCGAGGAGTTTGTAAACAAGGTATCTCTGCTTCTCCTTGACGATAACTTACGGAGAAGAATGTCTCTTGAAGCTTATAAGAAAGCCCAAGAGCTTGATATGAGAAAGACTTACATAGACTATATGAACATAATAGCTGGCTTTGGGAGGCTCGTTTATGAAGTTGGTTGATATAACACCATACTTTCATAGTAAGAGTGGTGGAATAAGAAGATACATCTTAGAAAAGGTCAAATATTTGGAGGGTAAAGATATAGAGCACGTTCTTATTATACCTGGTAAGGAAAAAAAAGTCTACAGAATTTGGTCTACAAAGGTTTATCAAATTCCCTCTTTCCCCATACCCATGAGCGGGGGCTACAGGTTTTTTGGAAGCTTCAAAGATATAAAAGAAATACTTAGGATGGAAAAACCTAACGTGGTAGAGCTTGGTGGAACTTATATCCCAATAACACACTTAAGATCCCAGAGGTACAAACTTATAGTTTTTTATCATGCTGATGTGAGAACTGACGCTTCATTGTTACCCATTCCAGAGAAGCTAAAAGAGAAACTGATCAATTTTACCCTCACCAAGAAGCTTTCGTTTGCTGACTTTATCATAACACCATCCACAAGACAAGAGGAATTTCTGAAGCAAAACGGATTTGAAAAAGTTCAAACTGTGAACTTAGGCGTTGATACACATGTGTTTAATACGTCCACAAGAGACCATCGCCTTAGCAGAATGCTCGGTATCATGGACCATACCTTCAAGGTCATATACGCTGGGAGACTCTCACCAGAGAAGGGGATAGACATACTCCTTGATGTTATAGACATTATGGATCCCAGCCTTTTCTATTTTTTAATAGCTGGAGATGGACCATTGAAGGGGAAGGTTGAGAGGTTTGCCCAAAGGCGTCCCAACGTTAGTTATTTGGGTTACATTCAGAATGAAGAAGAGCTTTCCAGAATCTATGCAAGTTGTGATATTTACATCTCTGCATCCACATCAGAAACTTACGGGCTTTCCTTTTTGGAAGCTCAGGCATGTGGATGTTTGCTTGTAGCGCCAGACCTTGGTTTAGAAACCCAGCCCTTTAAAGACTTTTTAGTAAAAACACCAGATACAGAAAGCTTTTACGACGCTCTTATCAGAGCAGCAAATGCCCAAAGCTTCTTAATGAGAGAGAAAGTAAGCTCTCATATAAAGGAGAACTTCTCATGGGAGAGGTGTTTTGAAAAGTTGTTGGAGGTTTACAGTCTTGTTGATGAGCAGGTATTTAAAATTGAATCTGGATGAGGTTGGATGAGTTTATAAAAGAGTTAGAAATTCATGCTGGAAGAGGTGTAAGTCTCTTAGCCGAAAGGATCGCAAAAGAGTTTGAGGACAAAGATCAAACAGAGAGGATATTCCACACTATACAAAGATTGCAAGAGATGTTTGGTATAGGAGTTGTTGCTCCAATACTTAGAGTGTTGGCTAAGAAGATAGGCCCTGTACATGATGAGCTATCAAAAGAAGACAATAAAATTATAGTGTTCAACTGTCACTTTAGAAGTCTCGTAGAACATTTGGGGTTAAGACCTATGGAGCATGCTTTTTGCTGGCTGTGCCTTAGGAATATAGAGTCCTTTTTTCAAAATGCCATGTATGACTTTCCCCACAAAGAAAACATGTGTATCTTCTTAACAAAATTTTAACATTGGGACTTTAAAATATCAATCTATGGAGAAAGAGATAGATGAGCTGATGGGAAGGGTAGAAAGACGCATTGAAGAGTACAGAAAGTATCTAAAGAAGGGGGATAAGATCAGAAAAAGGGAAAGGGACACTTTCTTTACAGAAAAGGATAAAACCGTACTGATAGAATCTTTTGTAATTGGGGGTGTGCTTGAAAACTTGATAACTAAGACTATCAATAGGATCCTATAATATCCATGAGCTTTTCTATTATGCCTAAATCTCCCTTAATAAGGATCTTTCCTTGGAGCATGTATCTGACAACCTTTGATGGTTCATCCATAAGACGCATAAGGTCTTTATAGCTGATCTTCACAACACTCTCAACATCTATTGGTTTTTCCAAATACTTTACACCGTCCCTGCCTATTAAAAGGTGGACTTCTTTATGGTCTGGTATACGGACCATCAACAGCACATCCTTATCTAACTTTTCAAGAGTCTTTTTATGCTCGCAGTTTATCTTCTGGATGATAGTTCTCAGGTTTATAAGAATGTCCTCAGAACTCACTTTCAACGCCTACTATCTTTTCGTTTCCAGAAAGTCTCTTAACTATGTCTTCTAACACAGTATAGGCTTTATCTTCGGTAGAATATATACCAAGAACAGCAGGAAGGAGAGGTTGGCTCATATGCGCTATGAGCTTATAAACCAACCTCTTTTTACCATCTATTTCTATCTTGGTCTCTTCCACAGAAAGAGATATCATATGAAGGACGCTGAGAAATCTCCCGCTTCTTGTTTTTACGAACTTCATTTCTCAGGCTTTCCCTCTTCTTTTTCTCTTATAGCTTTCCTTGCACCTTCTACGGCACCCTCAGCAGAATACTTGACTATAAGGAGAGTCTTTTCTGCTATTTCTGCCGTTTGCTTTAGTATATCCTTGCTCATTTCTGCCACCTTACCTAAAAGTTCCATGGGCATAGCCTTTATGCTTTTCTCTTCTGTGCTACCTATCTTCTTCCTTAACTCCTCAAGCTCAGTTTTGATCTTCTCAAGCTCCTGGTAAATGTTCTTCTCTTCCATGTTTTACCTCCTTTCTATTTTTTTATGGCATAAAAACCTAAAAGCACAGTAGTACCATTGTTTATTAGGGTAGAAATGCTAGGGCTGAAAAGACCTAACACTGAACCTAAAAGTCCAAGAGTGTTTGTAAAGGCATTTGCCTGATATATTCTCCTTAGCTTGCTCATAGCCTTATCAGCTATATCTATAGCATCCAATAGGTACCATAAGTTATCACCTATGACTATATCCGCAAGCTCTATAGCTATATCTGTTCCACCTCTTAGGGATATGCCTACATCTGATGAAGATAAAGCTGGTGAATCGTTAACACCGTCTCCAACAAAAGCCACAACCCTCCCCTCTTTTCTCATTCTCTGGACTATCTGGGCTTTCTCTTCTGGAAAAGTTCTAGAGTAGTATTCGACAATCCCAAGCTTCGCGGCTATGTATTTGGTCACCCCATCGTTATCGCCAGTACATAAAACTACCTTTTTATTTCTTTTTTCCAGCTCTTTTACTACATTCGCAGCCTCTTCCCTGAGAGGGTCAGTAAAGGTAAATAGTCCAACGACCTTTCTTTCTTTTACCAAGTAGAGTACGGACTTAGATTCTGAATGAAACTTATCTACAGTATCTTTTATCTCCTGATTTATTTTTATCCTTTTCTTTTTCATAAACCTTGTGCTACCAAGCATAAAAGGTACACCATTTAAATACCCTTCTACACCAAGCCCTATGTGATACTTAGAGTCTTCCCTGGGAATTAACTCTATGCCTCTTTCATTGGCAAGCGTTAAAAAAGCCCTTGCCACTGGGTGGGTTATCCTTTGTTCAAGGGATGCTCCATAAAGTAAAACCTCATCCTTTTCCATATCAAAACTAACAATGTCAACTATCCTTGGTCTGCCCACAGTGAGGGTCCCAGTCTTGTCCATCACTATAGTATCTACTCTTGATAGAGCTTCCAGTTTGCTACCGCTTTTTATGAGAATGCCTAACTTTGCCGCTTGTGCTATATGAAACATAATGCTAAGTGGTGTGGCAAGGTGTATACTCGTATGATAGTCCATTATAAGAGTGGCTGTGAGCCTACTAGTTTGTCCACTTGCAAGATAAGAAACACAGCCCAAAAGCAATGTTGGGGTAACAAACCTGTTGGCTAAGCGTTCGGCTTTTTCCTGTATGCTTATGGGATCTTTTATACTGTTTTCTATTATATTAACTATTTTGGCAAGCACAGTTTCACTTCCTACCTCTTCTACCCTGACGTAAAGCTTCCCATCTTCCACAAAAGTTCCTGCATATACTTTATCTCCAACTTTCTTAAGGACAGGATTGAATTCACCAGTTAAAGATGCTTGATTCACTAAAGCCTCCCCCTCCTCTACCCTTCCATCTGCAGATATCTTCTCACCTGCATAAACAACTATAAGGTCTTCTCTCTTGAGGTCCTTGGCTTTTACTCTAACACCTTGCCCATTATCTACCACGAGCCATGCATTGTCCTCTTCATAGCTTAGCAACTTTTCTATCTGACTGTATGCTTTTTTCTCTATCTTATCCTCCATATAATCACCAACAGACAACAAGAAGATCATAATGTGGGATGTCAGCGGGTTTCCTGAAAGGGCGGATGTAAGTATGGCAGCAGAGTCAAGGAAATGAACATCAAGTCTTCTCGCTTTTAACGAGCTAAAGGCCTTTTTAAAAACAGGAAAAGAGAGGGAAAGAGTTATACTACTTAACAATGGATTTGGCAAAAAGGACCTGAAAATATAGGGTACAAATCCGGCCAATGTAAAAAATAGCCAGTTTGTCTTCTTAGTTTGCTCTTCCTTCACATTGCGCTTGGAAAGCTCCTCAAGAAAGAGTTCAAGAGAGCTATTCTGTAAGAAGTTTATAAATTCTATAAGGTCAAACGTATCTGGATTGTATTCCAGACTGAGGCTTCCGCTGCTTTTTCTGCACCTGGCTTTCATTACGCCATTAAACCCAAGAAAGTATCTTTCTAGAGTATCTTTTCCAAGGCCTGGATGTCTAAAAAGATAAGAGCTAACCGTTATCTTTCCACGAGATAACCTCTTTATCTTATATGGTAGGGGCATATCAGACCTCTGCTTCTTTCTCTTTCAGCTTTACCTCTAATGCTTTCAGAAGAGCCTCCGTTTCTTTATAAGTTTCTTCAAACCTTTTTTCTCTTTGCTCCTCTCTAAAAGGTACAAGGCAAAAACCCCTATGCCAAAACCTAAGGCAAAACTAAAGGGTCCAGAACAAAAGATTCTCCCAACTATAGAGCCTATCCCATTCATATTTATCCTCCTTCATAGTTTTTCTTTTATTTTCTGGAGTATCTCTTGTTGTTTTTGAAGCACCTGGATCTTTTTCTCCACTTCCATTCTATATGCATGTCTTGCTTCAGAGAACATATCTTCCCAGAACTCTTTGCTTTCCTCCAAGTTGCCAGATACCCATTGTTGGAAAGCTATAGCTTCTTTTGTAACAGCAACTAGCAATGGCTTTGAATCCATAAAGAGCTTGTTAAGCACAACCAGTCCCGCAAGGGCACCAACACCATAAAACATCACGTTAGTGGATAAGCATCCACCAATCTTAAGCGGTATGTTAAACATCTAACACCTCCTAAAGCTTTGTTTTTAAATAAGGCACAAGGAAAAGAGAACAAGCACCAAAAACCACAATACCAGATATGCTACCTAGCATTAGCATGCTAAAGATAAGCTTAACGGCAGGGTGTTTTAAAAAGGGAGAGATATAGAAATGGATATCTGTTCTATCCAACATATTGAGCCTTTTAGGCTCTATGTGTTCCAAAATGAGGCTTGCTGGACTGTCTTCTCTATACTTGACAGTAATAGTTCTTGTGCTTTGTTTGTAATCAACGCTTACAACCCCATTTATTTTGCATATGGCATTAGAAAAAAGGTCCCTCTCTTCCCTTGCACTGAAAAGTAGCCTTACCTCTCCTTTTCTTTTAGATACATACTCAATCATACTCGTATATTTAAAAAGCCTATTGTTAAGATTTGGTTAATTCTCCTTAACAGTATCATCTTTCTTGATACGCCCTCCCTGTTATGCTGAGGCTGTCACTGTATAGTTTGTATGAGTATTGCTTTACCCTCTCCACAGCCATATTCTTTACCAAGCTTAGCTTTTTCTCTCAGTATATAACCAAGCGCCAAGCTACCCTTTGAGTTTACCGATGTTATCACTCCAACATCCTTTTCTTCATCCCTTATTCTGTCCCCTTCCTTTACACTCTTAACTTCAAACTTTGCCAAAGTTCTTGGAGTTCTTCCTCTGTAGTAAACCCTTGCTATAGCTTCTTGTCCAACGTAGCATCCCTTAGTCAGGCTAACACCAAAGGGCAAAACTCCAGACTCTAAAGGTGAAAAGCCCTCCCTTAACTCCTTGTGTATCTTAGGAACGAGCCTTTCTATCCTCAGGTCTTCCCACTCCTGCAAGCTCATACTTTCTTCCTCTTTTAAAATACCTTCTAACTTTCCTTTTTCCACAATAATGTCATAACCCTCTTCCCTTAGCCTTATGCTATTCTTTGCTACAGTAGTACCATCCATTTTTTCTGCTTCACCTTCTTTGAGTTCCAAACCAAAGGTTCTTCTAACAAAATCCTCGGAGCCATCACCAAAGACAAAAAAGTGATCAAGCTTGCCTGTTAGATCTTCAAAGTAAACCCTCAAAGATAGTTTAAGCCTTTGAAACTCCTCTATTAGTTTTTGAGCATGCATCTGAGTATCAAGAATGTATTCCCCTTCCATCTTGTAAATAAAGAAATCCTCTATGGGACTTCCATTCTGCCTTAGCCATAGACTGTACAGCATACTCTTATCTTTCATTCCTCTTATATCGTTGCTAAAAAGACCGTGTAGGAAGCTTGAATGCTCCTCTATACCCTTTGGCAGTACGTTCCCCTTCTTTCCGTAGACCCTTATTTTAGACCTTTCGAGCTTGGCCCATTGCATTTATACTATAAAATTATATCCACACCGGGTGAAAGATTATGCATTATCAAGCAGACCTTCTGTATCTGTCAGTATAGGCTTTCTGCCTGCTTTTTGTATTGGCACATTTAAGAGGGGCAATAATTATAGCCCTACCACTTTTTTATTGATAGACTTGTCTTTGAAATTTTTTGAATTTCTCACCCGGCATATAAGAATAAATTATAATAGTGTTATGCCGGGTGAGAAGTTTAAAATAAGATTATGGTGTAAAGGATGAACATACATTTATCTGAAATACCAAAAAGGTGGTTTAACATTGCTCCTTACCTTCCAAGACCATTAGACCCCCCTATTGACCCAAGAACTGGTGAGCCTGTCAGCTCAGAGAGTTTGTTGGCTATATTTCCAGAACCTATAGTTGAGCAGGAAGCCTCTCAGGAAGAATGGGTAGATATTCCTGAAGATGTTCTCAAGGTTTACTCATTGTGGAGACCAACACCCCTCATTAGAGCCAAAAACTTGGAAGAATACTTAAAAACCCCTGCAAAGATATTCTATAAGAACGAAAGTACGTCACCACCAGGAAGCCATAAACCAAACACGGCAGTGGCGCAAGCCTATTATAATAGGATCTCTGGTACGAAAAGGCTTACCACTGAGACAGGAGCAGGTCAGTGGGGAAGCTCCTTAGCCTTTGCTTCCCAATTCTTTGGTATAGAGTGTGAAGTCTATATGGTAAGGGTGAGCTACAACCAAAAACCTTTCAGAAGGATACTTATGGAAACATGGGGAGCTAAAGTTATCCCCTCACCAAGCCCTTATACAAACTCGGGAAAGAGGTTTTACGATCAAGATCCACAGCATCCAGGAAGTCTTGGTATAGCCATAAGTGAGGCTATAGAGAAGGCTGTAACAATCCCAAACACCAAGTATTCTCTTGGAAGTGTCTTAAACCATGTGCTTTTACATCAAACAGTCATAGGCTTGGAAGCAAGAAAGCAGATAGAAATGGCTGGCTATTATCCAGACTATGTTATAGGTGCGGTTGGCGGTGGAAGCAACTTTGCAGGGTTAGCTTTCCCCTTCCTCAAAGACAAGCTGATAGGAGAAAAACCAAGCTTGGAAGTTATTGCAGTTGAGCCAGAAGCATGTCCTACCCTTACAAAGGGAGAATACAGATACGATTATGGGGATACCGTTGGACTTACACCGCTTATAAAGATGTATACGCTTGGACATAACTTTGTACCTCCACCCATACATGCTGGAGGGCTCAGATACCATGGAGATGCCCCTCTTGTCTGCCTCCTTTACAAAGAGGGTTTTATATCTGCGTCAGCCTATAAGCAAAGGGAGGTTTTTGAAGCGGCAATTATATTCACAAAGACAGAAGGGATAGTCCCAGCACCCGAAACAGCACACGCCATAAGAAAGGCTATAGACATAGCCTTAGAGTGCAAGAAGACTGGCAAAGAGAAGGTTATACTTTTTAATCTATCTGGGCATGGCTACTTTGACCTTCAAGCTTATGATATGTACCTCAAGGATGAACTTCCAGACACTTAAGGTCCTATCTGCCTTAGGAAGGCTGGTATCTCCTCTGTTTTTGTCCATCCACATTCATCGAGTATGTTCTCTACTATTTCTTTCAACTTGCCAGTTTTTTCAACTACATAGCTTATGAACTCCTCCCTTTTACCCTTGAAGTTTTCCAAGTCCTCCATTCTTACCTCTGGCAGTTTTGAAACTATTCTCTCCTTTACTATGTTCCACGCAACCGGATTGTTAAAAAGATGGAACTTCTTGTGCGTGACAGTTTTTCTTACATTTAGACTTTTTAGGAACTCCATTCTCTCGGGTCTTATGGTAAGAATAGATTCAGCCATAAGAGGGTCAACAGTGTAAAACACACCGAACATCTTTCCGAGGATCCTTCTCTGAGTTCTTATTATATTATCAAGAATGTCCTGTACATCCGACTCTACCTTATCGTAGATGAGTTCATAGTAATTTAGCTGTTGCAGTTCAAGACCCCCAAGGTATCTTATAATGCTTGCAAGTTCATGGTAGTTCATGCTCTCCTCTTTGCTTTCTATAAATCTTTCTTCCTCGGCTTCTTTACTGCCGTAATTTACAACCACATCCGTATGCACTGGGGGTATTATGTGATAGGTATCCGATTCCCAACCTGCTTTCCTAAGTATTTGTTCGGCTCCCATCTCATCTATCTTATGCTTGCTCATGAGCAGTCTTTTAAGGCCTTCTCTGTCCTTTCTGTACTTATCTATTTCTTCTTCTGGCAGGTCTACATCTACGTACACAAACCTTTCCTTGTCTCCTTCCCTTATGAAGATGTTCTTCCTCCCCCTTATATGTCTTTTTATGAATTTCCAATCTTCCTCCGTCATTACGGGTTCTGGATGCCATTGGGTGGACATCTCTTCTTCCAACTCCAAGTAGGGGACTGTTTCGTACCATGTGGTTTTGTTTAGCTTTGATTCTATTAC
>JBKBPE010000026.1:0-12683 GCA_046293375.1 Aquificaceae bacterium | reverse complement strand
TAGATAGTACCAGATGGCATATCAAGGTGGTTTTTTTGCAAAGTATCCAGCACATCTTGAGCGGTAAGGCCATAAGAGTAAAGCTTTTGAGGGTCTATCCTTACCCATAGAACGTTATCACGGAAGCCACCGAGGCCAACATCACCAACACCATTTATCTTTTCAAACTCTTTCTTTATAACCTTATCTGCATAGTATGCCAACGTCTGGTAGTCAAAGGCTTTTGAGTGAAGGTGTATGGCTAAGATGGGTGCTCCGCTTGTGTCTACTTTCCTCACTATAGGCGGGTCAACACCAACTGGCATCTTCCTGTAAGCTCTCTGAACTGCATCTCTTACCTCTTGAGCTGCAACGTCTATGTTCTTTTCTAAGGCAAAGATTATAATAACTCTCGAGAGACCCGCATAGCTCTGTGATACCACGGAGTCTATACCGCTTATAGTGGCAACCTCATCCTCTATATTTCTGGTCACGTTTACGTCAACAACCTTAGGATCCGCACCGACGTATGTAGTCGTTACAGTGACCACAGGAAAGTCCACATCTGGGAACCTATCCACGGGTATACTTCTGTAAGCATAAAAACCAAGCAGTATAAAGGAAAACATAAACATCCATGTGGTGACAGGCCTTTTTATGAAAAGTCTATGCATAGGTTTATTATAACCGATTGACTAGTCAATATGCATACGTTATAATCAATTGCTATGTTATGGATCGTGGTTGTGTTCCTAATGGTTGCCAGTTGTGGTAAGAAACAAGCAGAACTCCCTCAAAAGGAAGCCCTGCAGATATCTACCTATCAGGTAAAAAAAGAGTCTGTGTGGATCTTATACTCTACAAAGGCTTACTTTGAAGCGGAAAAGGACCTGACTCTAAAGCCAGAGGTGAGCGGTAGGGTAGTAAGTCTTTTTGTGGATGAAGGCTACAGTATAAAAACGGGACAGCCCCTCCTAAAGGTAGACGATTCTGACTATCAGAACACAGTAAGGCAGCTGAGCAGTGAGCTAATGCAGGTACGTGTTAACTATGAGAATCAAAGGTCCGTATACGAAAGGAGAAAGTTTCTATACGAGAAGGAGCTAATAGCAAAAGAAGAGCTGGATAATGCAAGGGCTCAAATGGAAGCTTCCAAAGAGCAAGTTGGAGCTATAGAGGCACAGCTCAAGAATGCTAAGCTACAGCTCAGAAGAACTATTCTCTACGCTCCATTTTCTGGCTATGTAGCCCAAAGGTTTGTAAACATAGGCGATTATCTTACTCCCCAATCTCAAACCTTCAGGTTGGTGACATTAAACCCCATAAAAGTAGTCTTCCAAGTACCTCAAGAACTTTTGAGCAGTGTTAAAAAAGAAAACTACGTAGATGTAAAAGTGGATGGCGTTGGAAACTTCAAGGGTAGGGTCTTTTTCCTATCTCCAGTGGCAGATAAAAGTAGGATGATAACCCTAAAGGCCTACGTAGAAAACCCAAAGGGTGAGCTAAGGCCAGATATGTACGCAAAAGTAGACATCCCAACATCTCTTCAGGAAGGTTTTAAGATTCCAGAGAGCGCCATAATTCTTTTAGGCAACAGGAAGATAGTTTGGAAAGTGATAAGAGATACTGTTGAGCCAGTTCCTGTAGATGTTTTAAAGCAAGTTGAAGGCTATGTATACGTAAGGGCCAACCTAAAGGACGGTGATACTATAGCCACCGAGAACGCATCCTTGCTCAATCAGGGCACAAAGGTGAGAGTAAAATGAGGTATATGATTCTTCTGCTTTTTTCTTTTACATTGGTGAAAGCTATCACACTGGAAGAATCCATAAACATAGCTCTTAAGAACAATACGCATATAAGGCTTGCGGAGCTTGACCTTAAAAGGACAGAAGAGGAGATAACAAAAGCAAGGTCTGGCATCTTGCCTAACGTGACCCTTTCTTACTCCTATACAAGGTTTGATAGATCCCTCTCCTTTGGCTTCACACCGAGGAATAGGCATTCCTACCTATTTGAGCTACGCCAGAACATATTCGATAAATCTGTCTTTGATGCTTTAAAAGTGGCAAGCATGAGCAAGGAACTGCAAAGATATATACTTGAAGATGTAAAGAGGGATGTGGAAAACCAAACTAAGCAGATGTTTTACGCCCTGCTTTACAAAAAAGAGGTTGTCAATCTCGCAAAGGAAAACCTATCTTACTGGGAAGAAAACTACAGGCTTGTAGAAAACCAGTACAAAGCTGGTATAAAACCTAAAGTGGAGCTTCTCAGAAGCAAGGCACAGCTTGAAAGCGCAAGGGCAGAATACCAACAGACCCTTGCGGACTATAGAGGATCTCTTGAAGACTTTAAGGCTTATCTGAGGATGGACCAGGACGTAGAACCGGAGGGAAGCCTAAGGTTTGAGGAGAAGGTAGACCTAAGCAAGGGCATCGAAGGAAACAGCACCATACTCGTGGCAAAGAAGAGTCTTGATGTTTCTGAAAGAAAGATAGATGTTGCAAAGGATGCTTACTTTCCTACTCTATCTGGCTTTGCCACTTATCAGGGAAATACTGGAAGAAGGAGTTTTACTGGTGGGACCGAGTGGATAAGCGGATACACTTTTGGTTTTCAACTTTCCTATGAGCTCTTTGATGGTTTTTACAGAAAGGCAAACGTGGCACAGGCCAACATAGACTATATAAAACAGAAGGAAAACCTTTTGGACACCGAATATAGAATGTGGTCACAGTTAAGAAAAACCATAGAAGACATAACATCCCTAAGGGCACAGATCAAAGCTACAGAAGAATCCCTTAAGGCAGCAGAGGAAGCTCTAAAGCTTGCCACAGAAAGGTATAAGTACGGTGTGGGAACACAGTTAGAAGTTCTTGACGCAAGAAACAACTACAATCAAACGCTTAGCCATTACCATATGCTCCTCTATCTTTACATGAGCGATCTTTCATATTACGATAGGTTGACAAGATGAGTACAAAGGCGAGACTGCTTGAGTCCGCCAAAGAGCTCTTCTCACAGAAGGGTTATCACGAGACAAAAGTTTCAGACATAGTTTCTCGTGCAGGGTTATCTCAAGGAGCATTTTACTTTTACTTTAAAAGCAAGGAGGATATATTCAAGGAGCTGGTCAACATAATGTCGCATAAGTTCATAAAGCTTTTGGAGGAGTGTGTAAAGAAACGAGACCATGTGGAGGATATAATAAGAAACTCCATCATTGATTTCTCCAAGATAATGTATGAGGAGAGATACATAGCATACATATTCCTATTCCAGCTTGTGGGAACCAACGAGGAGTTCAGGAGAATGTACTTTGAAAAGACCGGAAGGATAAGGAAGCTCCTTATGGAAATTCTCAGCAAGGGTGTCGAAAGCGGGCTTTTCAAATACAAGAATGTGGAAAACTTAGCAAACCTTATAATGGGCTATGTTAGAATCATCTATCTTGATTATTTGATAAAAGAAAAGGTCGAGTTAGAGAAGTTCGTTGAGCTTATAAACGAAGGGATAGAGATAATTTTCAGAGGGATAAGAGGATGAGGTTGCTGGTTGCTACCCTTTTAACATTTTCATTCTCCTTCTCTTTGACCTTACATGATGTTTTAGAAGAGGCTCTGAAGAACAATCCTGAACTGAAAGCTCAGGAGAGCACTGTAGCATCAGCCCTCTACAGCCTTAAGGCGGATATGAACCTTTATCTGCCAACTTTTTTCCTTAAAACTTCTTACAGCTGGTTTTCTGAAAGGCAGAAGATGGACATTTCTATCTCTGGCATCCCACCTATTGAATCAACAAAGCAGAACTATAAGCAGTTTAACGTAGGTCTTAGAGAGGTTCTGTACGATGGGGGTACAAGAGAAGCTAAGATAGACATATCTCGTTCAGAGGTAGAGGCTCAGGAAAGTCTATACAAGGAGAAGAGGCTGGATATAGAGAGGGATGTCATAAAGGCTTACATGGATGTGCTCTCAAGCAGAGAGATTATAGAAGTCCGCAAGAAGCAGCTGGAAGCTGTAGAATCCCAGCTAAAGCGGGCAGAAGCCTTTTACAGAGAAGGACTTGTAGCTATAACGGATGTTCTCCAAGCACGGGTAAGGCTTGCTGAGGTTCAGAGGGACATGAGATATTCAGAAGGGAACTACAAGGTAGCCCTTGCAGTACTTTCCAAACTCACTGGTATGTCTGAAAAGGAACTTGAGAACATAGAGCCAGTAAAGGTAGATGTAAAAGGCCTTCCGAGCTTAGAAGAACTTTACAGCATAGCCTTTCAGAGGAGAGGCATCTTGGTAGCTTACGAAGAGCGTATTTTTCAGGCAAAAAGGTTAAAGGATGTGGAAAGAAGCAGGTACCTTCCTAAGTTTTTTTTGCAGGTAGAGTATCTTTACTCAGACCAGAACTCCCTACTAAGTCCCAAAGGCGTATACGGAGTCTCAGCAGGCCTAAATGTTGAATTTCAATCTTTAGAGCCTTACTACAGGCTCTTGAGCAAGGCAGCGGAAGAGAAGGGCCTTCAGTTCGAACTTGAAGATACAAAGAACTTAGTGAAGCTCGAGGTAAAAAAAGCTTACGAGAACTTTCTTACCAGCAAGGATAACTTGCGGGTTGCAGAGAGTGCCCTAAGATACGCAGAGGAGTACTATAAACTTTCGGAAGAGCAGTATAAGAACCAGATCATAAGCCTTACAGACCTTCTCATAGCAGAGGCGAGTTTGAGCAAGGCAAGGAAAGATAAGACAACAACCTATTATGAGTATATCAAGGCTTACTTTGAACTACTGCGTGCCGTCGGAGATAAAATATGAGGAGGATAGGCATAGCCTTTGTGGTCTTGCTACTTATCCTTTTTGCTCTTTTAGCCACAAGATGGATAAAACATAGGATGGACTATGCCATAACGGATGCTGTATTTGTAAAGTCAGATGAGCTTTCCAACGTAGGTTTTCGAAACGTATCTGGACAGATTATAAGGCTGTATAAAGACGTAGGCGACAAAGTAAAAGAAGGGGAGGTTATAGCCCAGATAGACCCAGCAGACTATAAAGCCCAGCTTGAATCCATAAGGGCAAGGATAGAAAGCCTTAAGGCACAGAGGGATCAACTCCTTATCCAGATGAGCAGGGTTTCTCGGGAGCTAAAGACCAACCACTCCATATCAGAGCTCACAACCAGGGAGGTATTGGAAAAGGAAGAAGCACTAAAGGGTCAGCTTGCCAAGGTTCAGACAGAGTTAGAGCTTGCTAAAAAGGACAAGGAAAGATACGAAAACCTCCTGAAATCGGGTGTTATACCCAGAAGGACCTACGAGGAAGCAGACACAAGGTACAGAGCTCTTCTGGAGCAGGATCGAAGTCTGAAAAAGAGTATTGATGAGTTAAAGGTAGTATACAAGAAGTCCTTGGAAGGGATAAGCCTCTCTCGAGTGGCCTTCCTTAGAGAAAGAGAGCTAAAGCTTCAGATAAAAGCCATAGAGAAGGAGATAGAGAGCTTAGAAAAGCAAGAAGAGCTATCTGAGAACAACTTGAGATACACTGAGCTATTGGCTCCTTTTGATGGTGTAGTAGCCAAAAAGTACACGAGTATTGGTGATGTAATAAAACCTGGAATGCCCATCTACGCTCTTATAAAGGACGGTTCTCTGTACGTTGAAGTTCTTATGGAAGAGTCTAAGTTAAAGGGTATCCAAAAAGGATGTAAAGCCTACATAAGATTGGATGCTTATCCCAACAGAGTATTTGAGGGGGCCGTTGAGAGCATAAGCCCAGCTTCTGCTGCAACCTTTGCCTTAGTCCCAAGAGACATATCGGCGGGTGAGTTTACAAAAGTAGTGCAGAGGATCCCCATAAAGATAAGGGTCGTTAAAGGGGATATCTCTCTTCTAAGGGTTGGTATGGGAGGGGAGGTAGAGATAGAAAGGGTAAAGTGATGAATCAAAAAGAACTTTATGAGAAGGTCAGTCCCTTTGAGAGAACACTTATCACCCTATCGCTTATGGTGGGTGTCTTTATGGCAGTACTTGATACCACAATAGTGGACATAGTAGTTCCTAAAATGATGGCTCCTCTATCTACAGACCTTTACGGAGTCCAGTGGGTGATAACAGCTTACATGACAATGGCAGCCTCTGGTATTCTGATAGTTCACTGGCTTGAAAGCAAGATAGGTCTAAGAAGGGTATTCCTTATAGGTCTTTTCCTTTTTGTCTTTGCATCTTTTCTCTGTGGTCAGGCAACCTATTTGGACTTTATGATCGCATCCAGGACCATCCAGGGATTCGGTGAGGCTCTCATAGTAGTTAGTGCTGAGGCTCTTCTTTTTAGTGTTTATTCACCAGAGAGGAGAGGCCTTGCCATGGGCATATATGGGCTTGGTGTGAGCTTTGCACCAGCCCTAGGTCCCACATTGGGTGGCTATATAACAGAACACATAAACTGGAGATGGATATTTTACATAAACTTACCCATAGGGATTATAAACCTTCTGCTTGCCTTCATAATCCTTCCCCATCATAAGCCGCAGGAGACACTCAGGCTCAACTTCATCTCCTTTGGTTTTGTATCTATGTTTACCGTTTCTTTGCTCATAGTCCTTTCTAAGGGTCAGCAGCAGGGATGGTGGAGCTCAGATTTCATATTGTATATGTCCCTTGTATCTGTGTTCTCTATCTTGCTTTTCTTCCTCTCAGAGTTTGCTTCAAAGGAACCACTCATTGACTATTCCATCTTTAAGATAAAGGAGTTTGTTGTGGCTTTTCTCATCTACTGCTTTTTGCTTGGCTTTTCTATGTACCAGGTCTTTTACCTTATTCCCTTATATTACGAGAACCTAAAAGGTATATCAACCATGCATACAGGACTCCATATACTTCCAATGGCAATAGCCATTGGTTTTTCCTCTCCTGCTGCTGGTATGATTGCAGACAAAAAGTCGGAGATACTTTCTCTCACCATCGCTACCTTTCTCTACCTTTACTCAGCACTTTTTTTAGTTCCCAGGTTCAACTATTTTACGCCTTCTTGGAGTTCTTCTCTGAGCCTCACAGTTATGGGTGTTGGCATGGGCTTTTTCTTCGCCCCTGCAACCATTTTGGCCCTTAAAAAGCTTGGAGAGAGGACAACGCTTGGTGTAAGCCTTATGCACTATATTAGATTCGTGGGAGGCTCCTTTGGTACGGCTCTGGCAACAAATGACTTGCAAAAGTATATGTGGGAGAACTTCCAGAGATCTGGCGAGGTCCAAAATGGTGGTGTGGTTATGGATTATCTCCAAAGACTTATGAGCTTTGTTCCAGAACGCAAGGCAGAGGCCCTATTCTATGGTATCCAGCAACTTTATGCCTATTCAGACTCTTTTCAGAGGACCTTTCTCTCGGCAGGTTTTTGGGGACTCCTTGGCTCTTTACCCATCTTTATTTTGCTCTTTTTACGTATGAAGAGAAGGTTCAGATCATGGTTTGGTTCTATGCCTTCCTAATAATTCAGTACATTTTTGAAAGAATCACCACCTTAGTTCACTCCTTTTTGCATAGGTCTGTGGCTTGGCTTGGAAGAAGTCTGTTTTTGTATCGTTTATAGTTCTAAAAGTGTCTATCCACTTCATAGGATTGTCAGATATTTCAGGATAAAGTGGTTTATAGCCAATTTGAGTTAGTCTTAAATTACTCAAATACTTTATGTATCTTTCTATTAGCATATTGTTTATACCGAGTATTTGATTTTGAGTTGTATACTTACCCCACTCTATCTCTTTCTCTGTGGCAAACTTAAAGAAATCGTATACCCATTTTTCTATGTCTGGAGTGAAAAGCTCAGTCTGTTCGTCTCTTAATGTGTTTATTATGTTTCTGAATAGGCTCACATGTGTTAGTTCATCTCTGTTTATATACTTTATCTGCTGAACTGTGTTCCTCATCTTGCCTTGTCTTCCCAACGTATAAAAGAATGCAAAGCCAGAGTAAAAATAAAGGCTCTCAAGCACATAGTTACCAAAGACAGCTTTTATAAAGTTCTCCTCTGTGGGTTTTTTAATGAATTCGTTGTAGAGCTGAGCTATAACTTGGTTTCTCTCCATTAGGACTTTATCTTCTCTCCAATAGTTGTATATCTCATCAGCTTTTTCAGGATATACTACACTTTCAAGAATAAACTGATATGAGTAAGAATGAAGAGCCTCTTGGAACTCTTGCGATGTTATAGCCATGACAAGCTCAGGAGCAGTAATATATCTTGCAAACTCCTTGAGCATGTTGACTTGATAGCTATCAAGGGCTATTAAAAAGCTTAGCACAAGCTCGTAAGCCCTCCTTTCTTGGGGGGAGAGTTCATTGTCATACTGCTTTTTGTCCTCGTTCATCTGTATCTCTTCTGGTATCCAAAAGTTTGTAAAGCCCATTGTTTTATAAAGGTCAAAGGCCCAGGAGTATTTTACGTTGTTTAACTCCATTATATTGGTAGGGTTGCCAAAAACTATTGACCTTTTACTTGCTTCTCTGTCTCCCGAAGGGTTGAATATTAAGTTTTTTTTCATGTTCTACCTCCTCTATTCTATATAATATATTGCCAATGCTCAATACCGAATGGATAGTGTTTGGGAGTTTTATCCTGACTTCTCTCCTTCTTGACCTCTTTGTGTTCCAAGGGAAGCCCCACAGGATATCTGTGAAAGAATCCCTTCTTCTTTCCATCTTTTGGATAATTGTGGGGCTTAGCTTTGGTTTCTACGTTTTTTATGCCAGGGGTAGCGGTTCAGCCATAGAGTATATTACGGGTTATATGTTAGAGAAATCTCTGAGCTTAGATAACATATTTGTTTTTATACTCATACTTTCCTATTTTAGAGTGCCAGAAGAGTATAAGCACAAGGTTCTCTTCTGGGGAGTGTTTGGTGCAATAGTTTTTCGTGGCATCTTTATATTTCTTGGTATAGAGCTTGTAAAAAGGCTTGAGTGGGTTATGTACATCTTCGGGGTCATTTTAATAATTTCTGCTGTCAAGCTCTTGGTAACTGAGGAGAGGGAGTTTCATCCAGAGAGCACTCTTCTTTACAAAATTGCCAAGAAGGTCCTCCCTATGAGGCCTCAGATGGATAAAGGACGGTTTTTCATAAGGGAGGGTAGAATGGTTTATGCCACACCCATCTTTTTAGCCCTTCTTTCTGTAGAATCTTCGGATATCATATTTGCTATAGATTCTGTACCTGCTATATTTGCCATATCCAAGGACCCTTTTGTAGTTTACACTTCTAACATATTCGCCATACTTGGTCTGCGTTCCCTCTACTTTGCCGCAAACGCGATACTCCCAATGTTTCATTATCTTCATTATGGACTCTCCTTCGTACTTGGTTTCATAGGGTTTAAGATATTAATATCAGACTTTTATCACATACCAATCTTCGTATCTCTTCTTCTTGTTTTAAGCGCTGTTTTTTTATCAATAGTGGCTTCTGCTATCTCAAAAAGATAATTTACTCCATCTGCGTTCTTATGGACACCTTTGAAAAGCCAAGCCTCTTAAGAATATCAAGAATATTTACCAGGGACTGAACTTTTGCATCCCTATCTGCAAGAACATTACAGACAGCGTTTCTGTCCATGCCAGACATGAACCCTTCTACATCCTTAGAATTCATCTGTCTGCCTTCTATCTCTACAGTCCCATCCCTTTTTATTATGATCTCTATACCTTTGAGCTCTTTAACCTCTTGGGATTTGGCAGTTGGTAGGTTTACAGGAAGCGACCCCTGCACCACAAAGGTGGCAGTGATGAGAACTATAGTCAAAAGCACCAGCATTATATCCACTAAGGGTATTACGTTTATGTCCTTAAATTCTTTGTCTTCCATTCTTTGCTTCCCAAAGGGCTACCTTTTCCCTTATTCTTCTCAAAAGAGTGTTGTGAAGAACTGTCGATGGTATAGCCACAAAAAGTCCCATGGCTGTTGCCTTAAGAGCCAGAGCAAGACCTACCATCACCTTTTTTGTATCCACAAAACCTTCCTGACCTATGGTATAGAAGGTGAGCATGATACCAAGGACAGTACCAAGAAGGCCTATGTAGGGTGCATTGGCTCCAACTGTTGCAACCCAATGTATACCCTTTGTTAAGTCTATTTCCATCTCCTGCCTTGTCCGGTACCTGTCCATGTCCACCTTCTTTATAAAGAGAAACCTCTCTATGGCTATACCTACTGAGAAGATGCTGAGAATAAAGAGAAAGCCTATTATGCCATAGTCTACAGCATACTTTAGCCAGCTCATAGATTATTATTTTAAGTTAATCTTTAAAGATTATTACCTCAAAATTATCAAAAAACTCTCTGTTGTAATAAACAGAACCATCTTTAAAAAGCAAAAGGAATCCTATATCTTGATGCTTTCTGAGAAACTCTTCCCTTTCTCTGTCATCCATGGCAAAGATAGCCGTAGAAAGAGCATCTGCAAGGGTGCAGTCTGTATGCACAACGCTCACCTGAAGCAGACTGTTTGTTTTCCCCACTATATGCTCTCTGAAATAGTTTCCGGATGTAGAAAGGCAAAGGTCTTTTTTGTTTATGCCCTCCATAAGCACCCCACCCGTTGCAGGGTTGTAAATACCAACCAACCTCCTATGCCCCCAGACCTTCATATCTCCAGCTATAGATATAAAGCCCCAAGGAGTTTTTATGTACTCATAAGCCTTTTGTACTGCATACCCTTTGCCTATTCCTCCAAGGTCTATGGCCATACCTTTCTCTTCCAAAAAGACTTTCTCATCGAACGTTTTCACCTTTCTGTAGTCTATAAGTTTATTTGCTTGGTCCTGTGAAATCTCCTTTAGCCTCTTTGCTCTTATAGTTAAAGCCCCAACTGTTATATCAAAGGCACCATCCGTCATCCGGGATACGTAAAGGGCTTTTTTGATTACTTCAAGGGTTTCCTCAGAAAGGCGAACAGGCCTTTCCCCAGCATGTCTGTTTATATTAGAAACCTCCGAATCTTCTATATAGTCCGAAAGCTTTTCTTCCAGGCTTCTCATATACTTGTAAGTCTCATAGTCTTTTCCGCCTGGAAGGTCAACTATAGCATAAGTTCCCATTAGATAAAAAACTTTCTGCTCTGAGAAAGAAAGCGAGATAAAAAGGAGTAAGAGAGGAAACAGATGTGTTATATTCATAACTTAAGAATAATCTTTTGGTTTGCTATTGCAAGACTAAATTTTATTAAAGGAGGAAATATGAAACGCTTGCTTGAAACAGACCCAGAGATTTACGAAGCTATCCTGAAAGAGTACGAAAGACAGTTTTATCATCTTGAGCTTATAGCCTCAGAGAACTTTACATCCCTTGCCGTTATGGAAGCTCAAGGCTCAGTTATGACCAACAAGTACGCAGAAGGGCTTCCCCACAAGAGGTACTACGGTGGGTGTGAGTTTGTGGATATAGCAGAAGACTTGGCCATAGAGAGGGTGAAAAAGCTCTTCGGTGCGGAGCATGCAAACGTCCAACCCCACTCTGGAACCCAGGCTAATATGGCTGTATACATGGCCATGCTAAAGCCTGGTGATACTATTATGGGTATGGACTTGGCTCATGGAGGACATCTATCCCACGGTGCTAAGGCCAACTTCTCTGGGAAGGTGTACAATGCGGTTTACTACGGAGTAAATCCAGAGACAGAGCTCATAGACTACGATGCAATGTACAAACTTGCAAAGGAATACATGCCCAAGATGATAGTAGGAGGAGCCTCCTCCTATCCAAGGGTGATAGATTGGGAAAGAATGGGAGAAATAGCCGATAGCGTTGGGGCCTACCTGATGGTAGACATGGCACACTATGCAGGCCTTATAGCTGGTGGTGTATATCCCAACCCAGTAGCTTATGCTCACTTTGTAACTTCTACAACCCACAAGACACTCAGGGGGCCAAGGAGCGGTTTTATCCTGTGTAAAGCTGAGTTTGCAAAGGATATAGACAAATCTGTTTTCCCTGGTATACAGGGTGGACCCCTCATGCATGTTATAGCTGCAAAGGCTGTAGCCTTCAAAGAGGCCCTTAGCGAAGAGTTTAAAGATTATGCCAAACAAGTTGTAAAAAATGCAAGAGCCCTGGCCGAAGAGCTCATAAAGGAAGGCTTTAAGATAGTCTCTGGTGGTACGGACAGCCATATGATCCTTTTGGACCTTAGAGGTACAGGCTTAACGGGTAAAGAGGTAGAGGAAGCTCTCGGAAGGGCCAACATAGCAGTCAACAAGAACGCAGTTCCCTTTGACCCACTTCCTCCAGTAAAGACGAGCGGAATAAGAATAGGCACTCCAGCCATGACCACAAGGGGCATGAAAGAGGATGAGATGAAGACCATAGCAAAGCTCATATCCATGGTTATAAAAGATATAAAGAACGAAGCTGTCATAGGAAGAGTCAAACAAGATGTTATGGAGCTTTGTGAACACTTCCCATTGTATCCAGAGTTGAAGTATAGTATAGGAACAGCAAAAAAGATGGAACTTGATTAGGCTATAATAAACTTTTATGCGTTGGAGTACATACTTTTGGTTCACTTCAAAGGAAGAGCCATCCGATGCAGAAGCACCGTCTCATAAGTACCTCATAAAAGGTGGGTTCATAAAGCAAGTAGCCTCTGGCGTATATGCCTTTACACCGGCTGGGTTTAGGGTGCTAAAGAAGATAGAGGAGATAATAAGGAGAGAGATGGACAG
>JBKBPE010000025.1:0-12782 GCA_046293375.1 Aquificaceae bacterium | reverse complement strand
GAGGATGGCTGATGCTTACAAACCATTTCATAAAGTCCTTAGGCTTATAAAAGATAAGTTTTTCACGTTTGTAGAGAAGGATCATATACCAGTCCTTAAAAGTTTTGTGGAAGAACTGACTAAAGAGCTAAGTACCCTTTATGAGTCTTACAAACCTTTTGTAGATAACATACCTTAAACTTCCCTCCGGGAAAAACTTAGCTCTGAGCTTGTGGTACACGCTGTACAACTTAAAGAATACAGAACCTTTTAGTATATTAAGCTCATTTGTGAGTGCTTTTTTTTCTTCTTCCAACTCTTCCTTCTGTATTTTTGCCTGAGCTCTTGTTTGTATCAGTTCTTCTATTAAGTTCTGAGTGGCCTTTATCTTCTGTAAAAGTGTTTCCTGCGGGTCTGTGCATAAGAGGTCGTAGGACAGAAACCTTAGTATCTCGTTTATTGTCATTGGTTTTTCAATTAGAAGAAAGGTCTCATAGAGTCTGTCTTCCATGGTATGTATCTGATGGCTCCTCATCATACCTTCTGTCCTATTTATCATGATGTCTGGTTTAGAAAGGCTATAAGAGTAAGAGAACATGGCTCTTTTCTTGACATCGTAAACGTCAGTTACATCCACAACCTTGTTGTACCTAAGAGTATTATAAACACTGTACAGGTACAGCTTAAACAATGGCCTTTCTTGGAATATTGAAAGCGTAGAAAGGGAGACTGCTATGTGGTCAGGGTGGTGGTCAAAGGGATGTGGGATGAAGACACTCTCAAAATTTTTTACCAATTCACTGAGCTTTGTCTTCAGCACTTCCAAGTTTTCCATAAGTTCCCCATCCTTAAGGTCCAAAAAGACAACCTTTTCAAAGCCTATGATCTGTGCTGAAGAGAGACATTCTTCTTTCCTTCTTAAAACGTCTGTATCCTTATAAAGCCTGGACCCATCCGTGACAACGCATAGCCAAGCCTCCCCACCATTGATGGTATGCTTGTAAACTGTACCGCCACATCCTAGAACCTCATCGTCTGGATGTGGAGCTACCACTAAAATAGGACCTTTTTCGTTTTCTCCTTCCATGATTTTACAGAAAACCTCCTTTGTATCTCACGAGAAACATGGAGCTTGTAATACTCTCTGATTCCTTTATACCTTTTCAACACTTTTATCCTCTCCAAGGCTTCTTTTACGCCAATGCTTTCCATAAGTAAACCCTCTAAAACACTCTCTAACTCCTTGACTATTCCAACTCTACCCACTATAACTGGAAGGCCACAGGCAAGAGCTTCCACTATACTGAGCCCAAAGCCTTCGTACCTTGAAGGGAAAAAGAGAAAATCTGCCAGGTTATAAATGGTTGGCATCTTTTCAAAGGGAACGTCTGTAAAGGTAGTTATATCCTTAAGCATGGGGATGCTATTAAAACCGCCGCCTGACATAACTTGTATCCAGAACACATCCTTATAGGTGTAGCTAACAACTTCTTTGAAAACGTCGTAACCCTTTGTTCTGTCATTCCTACCAACAAAGAGACCCACAAAAGCATCCTTTGGTATGTTAAAATAACTCCTGAGCTTAGCCTTATCCATAACTTTAAAGGCCTCATCAACGGGATTATGAATTACCTTTAGGTCCCTATCTATATATCTTTTTATTTCTTCCTTTACGCTCTCACTAACAGCAACAAGACAGTCTGCAGCCTCCGCAACGAACACTTCTCCCACAAGACCGTTCAAGTACTTATTCCAAATATATTCCTCAAAGCTTTCGTGCATTTTCATGATTTCGGAAAACTCTAAATAGAGCATGCTGAACCAAGCTACAAACCTACCTACTTTTCTTTTGTTTGGAAAAAAACCAAGCCCATAAAGGCCGTTAGCAATGGCAATATCATAATAATGCTTGTTGTTGCATGCGTATCTTCCTATCCAGTATGGAAAGTAATCCCCAACAGGTTCTACGTTGTCCTTGTGAAGTATACTAACCTGGCAGCCCTCCTCCTTCAAAATACCCTCCATACGCATAGTAAGCCTCTCCATTCCCCCTTTAAAGGTTTCTGGGTTGAAAGCGGTCATTATAAGGGCTTTCATACGAAAAAAATATTATACTTTAGTGTACAAGCCAGCGTCCTCTATCAACTATGTGGGCTATTTTGAATTTCCTACTTGGTGTATTGTGAAAATCATTTTAACCTATAATATACAGGTGCTGAAAAGGGTTTTCCTGGCTACATTGTTTGTCTCGTACAGCTCTCTTTCTGCCGAGATCTTTTCTGATTATTTAGAAAGATTACCAGATGGTTATGTGATAGCAGAGGGGTATGTACAGGCTTACTATGAAAAATACTACTTGGAAGCAGACTACTTAAGATATAACCCAGAAACGAGAGAGGTTTACGCCGAGGGGAATGTGTATGTAAAATCCTTGGATAGTAAGATGCAAGCGTGGGGAAAGTCAGCCTTTTTAGACCTTAAAGAGAACACAGGATACTTTATAGACACGCATGGGCGCTTTGAAAAGTTTTACTTTACAGCTCAGAGGGTAAACAAGAATAAGGATGTTTATTTTGTTGAGGATGGAGAGATATCCACGTGTCCACCCGACAGAAAGGAGATGGCCCTCTGTTTCTCGCATGCTAAGGTTACAGAAGAGCACGTTTTCTCCTCTAACAATTTCCTTAGATTCTTTAAAGTTCCTATAGCATACCTCCCCTTTGCTTCCCTTCCTGTAGGCGAGAGGAGGTCTGGACTTTTATACCCCACCATAGGTTCTAATGTGTATAATAACTTCATATATCAACAACCTGCCTACTTGGCCCTATCTCAGGATAAAGATGCCACCCTGACTCTCGACATAAGGGATAAACAAGCCTCAGGTATTTCTTTAGAATACAGACAAGCCTTCTCTGAGAAGAAAGACTTTATGGGTTTTGTATCATTCTACAAAGAACCTCTACCGCCAGGAAAGTGGTGGGAAGGAAGGGACCCTACTACCTTTAAAAGGAACAGATACAAGGTAAGCTTTGACTTAAACCTTGGAAATCTAAAGGGAGGGTTGGACCTTGTATCGGACCCTTATTTTATGCAAGATGTTTATCTTCACACAAGGGAGAGAACAGTCCCCTATCTCAGCTCATACTTAACCTACACTAAGGAATGGGATAGATTCCTCTTTACTGTAGACGCAAGAAGATTTTATGACTTAACATCACCTAACAACAGACAAACACTTCAAAAGCTTCCAGAGGTCGGCATATATTACAAAGACGCACAGATATTTAAAAACTTATACTTCAACACAACTTTTGTGTATACAAACTTTTACAGAGAAAATGGGCCTAGAGCTAACAGGCTTATACTTTTTCCAGAGTTCTCCATACCTATGAACTTTCTTGGTAGAACCTTTTACTCCACTTTAACCTTAGAGAATGGAGTTTACATGGGTTCTAACATTCCCAACACAGACAGGAGCTTCTCTACGGCCAGATTCATTGAGCGCGTGCCTTTCTTCTTCGATAGAAAGTTTGGAAACTTAGACTTTAAGAATATTTTAGAGGTGGCTTATGGTTACAGACCAAAGAGCTTCAACAACCCACGGTTTGACTCTTTTGATAGCATAGATAAAGAGAGCTTGTTGAGCCTATCTTTCAAAAACTACAGTACTTATAAGGGGAGGCAAGTTTTAAGTTTGTACGTGCAGGGTGGGTACAGTTTCTTAGAAAATCCTGCTTTTAGTCCTTCCCCTTTTTTCTCGACCCCATCCTTTACAGAACTACAGGTGCAAACTGTTACAACAAAAAGGACAGTAAAAGGAAGACTGATACCCATAAGGAGTATAGTAACATTATCTCCTCTGTCGCTCATAAGGTTCAGCAGTGATAACCTTTATGATGCCAACAGCTCACGCTTACTAAACACAACCAATTACTTGAACCTCAACTACAAAAACATGAGCCTATCCCTCGGCTATGTACAATCAAAGGATCTATCGGGAAACAAAATTACAGACCAATCTTTTTTTTCTATGGGCACACTCTACAGAGGTGTTAGGTTTACCTTTAGCTTCGTTAAGGACAATAGGATAGATAAGAACCTTTACAAACAGCTTAACATAGAAAAGACTGGTGCATGTTGGAGTTTGGGTATGCTTTTGAGAAACACGTACGATGGGAACAGGCAAAAGTACATAAAGGAGGTTTTTTTAACCTTTAATGTATTTGACCTTCAAAAACTTACACTACCTCTGAAGAGATGAGGATGTTTTTGAGCTTTCTGGTCTGCCCTTCTACATTGGGATGGCTAAATATACCAGAGCCTATAACAAAAACATCTGCTCCAGCCCTTGCCAGCTCAATTACATTATCCTCCTTTACACCACCATCTACCTCTATAAGGATTTTAGGATTTACAGAATTTACCAGTTGCCTCAACCTTTTCAGCCTTTCTATAGACCTGGGTATGAAGCTTTGGCCACCAAAGCCAGGATTAACAGACATAAGAAGCACGTAATCCACATAATACAAGACCTCTTCTATAAAGTTCATTGGTGTTCCTGGGTTTATAACAACACCAGCCCTTGATCCAAGGTTTTTTATGAGCTCAACGGTTCTGTGTATATGGGGGTTGTTTTCAATATGAACACTTATCCAATCTGCCCCTGCTCTTACAAACTCTGGAATGTACCTATCGGTGTTTTCTATCATAAGGTGCGCATCCATGGGTAAGTCACAGCGTTTCTTTATACTTTCCAAAAGCACGGGTCCAAAGGTTAAATTGGGCACAAAGTGCCCATCCATTACATCAAAGTGTATCAGGTCCGCACCACCCCTTATAACAGCTTCTACTTGCTCCCCAAGCCTCCAAAAGTCTGCAGAAAGTATAGAAGGAGCTAAGAGCTTCATTTTGGCTCGAGCTTTTTCTCCATCTCTATATAAACTACGCAATCGTCTTTTAAGAGCTTTTCAATTTCAGCATTGGTGAGTTTCAAAACAAGTATCCTCCCAGCATCAACTTTTACTGTATAGTCTTTTTTTATCCTATCTTTACAGCTCACATCCTTCAGCATCACCTTGAAATCTCTCTCTCCTTTAAAACCACTTCTGTACATTTCTTTTGTAGCAGGGTCAAGTTTATCATTCATGGAAGCACAAGAGACTACCATAAGTGGTAGAATAAAAGCCAAAAAGCTCATGGAATTATTTTAATATATTTTATTGATGAGAGTAGAAAGGAAAGTGCCGTTAGCCCCCTACACAAGCATGAGGATAGGTGGTTTAGCAAGCTTTATGTACTTTCCAGAGAATTATAAGGATGTCTCTATGGCTATTGAGGAAGCTAAATGCAGGGGTTTACCCCTTTTTGTTCTTGGGCGTGGTTCTAACACCATTTTTGGGAACTACAAGGGTGTTGTAGTCAACATGAGAAAATTAAAAGGGCTTGAGGTATCATGTAGAGAGGGGAGCTGTCATGTAAGCGCAGAGTGTGGTGTTTTACTATCTGAGCTTATAAAGATAAGCCTTGAGCTCAACCTTGATGGTATATACAAGCTTGGCGGTTTTCCTGCAACAGTAGGTGGAGCTGTTTCTATGAACGCTGGTGCCTTTGGATACGAAATATGTAGGAACTTAAAAAGAGTTCTCTTTGTAAACTGGGAGGGCGAGATACAGGAACTTGAAAAGGAAGATTTGAACTTCTCTTACAGGAGCTCGCCTTTTCCAGAAAAGGGGATAGTTCTTAGGGCTGAGTTTGAGTTTACCCTAAACCCTTTAAATGTAATGGAAGAGTACACATACATAAAGAGGAAGAGGAAAAGAACGCAGCCTATAAATATGTTTACCTGTGGCTCCATGTTTAAAAACCCAAAGGGAGACTATGCAGGGAGGCTTCTTGAAAAGGTTAACATGAAAGGCTATAGGGTTGGAGATGTGATCTTTTCCGATGTCCATGCTAACTTTCTTGTAAACCTTGGTGATGGTAAGTTTGCAGATGTGCTCAAACTGACTTGCGAAGCTAAAAGAAGAGTTTACGAAGAGTTTGGTATAAACCTGGAAGAGGAGGTAAGGTTAGTTGAAAGTTGCAGTCCTTATGGGGGGTAAGTCCAAAGAGAGAGAGATATCTCTAAAGTCTGGAGAAGCTGTCCTTAACGCTTTGAGGGAGCTCGGACACGAGGCCCTACCTTTGGACATTGATGAAAGCCTTTGCTGCAGACTTTTGGAGATCAAACCAGATAAGGTTTTTATTGCCCTTCATGGAACGTACGGAGAGGACGGAAGGGTGCAGGGCCTTCTTGATGTACTTGGCATTCCTTACGTTGGTTCTGGCGTTCTGGGAAGTGCTATAGCTATGGATAAAGAGATAACAAAGAAGATCCTTACCTTTCATGGTATTCCAGTCCCTAAGTGGATATGTGTAAGACAAGGTGGATATCTAAAGTGGGATGCTTTCCCAGCCATAGTAAAGCCTGCAGACCAAGGTTCAAGCCTTGGGCTTTTCCTGGCTAAGAACGAGGAGGAGCTTGAGTCTGCTGTGAAGAAGGTATTTGACATATCCCAAAAGGTACTGGTAGAAGAGTACATAGAGGGTAGGGATGTAACGGTTGGAGTGCTCATGAATGAGCCACTCCCTCCTATAGAAATACGTCCAAAAAAGGGTATTTATGACTACGAGAGTAAATACACCAAGGGGATGTCCCAGTATGTATTCCTTGATGAGGAGGGACTGGTCCAGAAGCTTCAGGAAATGGCTCTTATGGTACATAGATGTTTAGAACTTAAGGACATTTCAAGGATAGATTTTAGAGTATCAGAGGATGGCACGCCTTACACTCTTGAGGCCAATACCATACCAGGAATGACAGAGCTTAGCCTTTTTCCCATGGCATGCAAGAAAAAAGGTATAGACTTTAAGCAATTTTTGAATATGTTATTATATATTGAACAATGAACAGAGAGGGGATATATGTAGGGAGAAAGCGTAAGAACTTGAGTTACATACTTGCGATAGTATGGGTATCTTCTATGGCCCTTGCCGGCTTTTTTATGCCTACTTTTATAGATAGTTTGCAGTACTTTAAGGTAAAGGGTATAGAGGTAAAAGGGAGTGTAAGTATACCGAACTACATCTTTGCATATGCTGTTGGTGAATTTAAAAACAACTGGCTCTTCATAAACGAAAAGAAACTTCTTTCTGTTTTAAACACGCTCACAGATAACTCGGTAGAGGACGTTAGAATAGAGAAAGTGTTTGGCAAGGATGGGGTTATTCTTGTCATGCACGTTGAAGAAAGAAAACCCTTTTTAACTGTCTTTTCCAGCAAAAGTTCTATATTCTTTGATGAAAGGGGTATACCTTTTGGCTCCAAATTCCACGAACCTAAACCCCCTTATGTGTATACCAACGATGTAAGTCTAATAGAGAAAGGGTTTGGTAAGTTAAAGCTCATAGTAAATATCCTTAAAGATGTAAACAGGTTCTATTTGACAGATACAAACACTGTGGTCTACACAAAAGGTGGAAGGAAGGTCCTGTTGCCATTCCTTGCCCAATTGAATGATGAAACCTTGGAAATGCTCAAAAAAATATATAATATGAATATAGAAGCAAGGGAGATAGATTTAACATCAGATAAGATGGCTGTGGTAAGAGATGAAGAATGAAATGAGAGTGATAACCTCATTGGACATTGGTACAAGCAAAACAACAACGCTTGTGGGTGAAATAGACAGTTATGGGGACATTCATGTAATAGGCATAGGGGAAGTGCCTTCCAAGGGGGTCGACAGAGGGTACATAACAAGGCTTGATCTTGCCATCAGTTCCATACTCACTTCTGTTAAGGAAGCTCAAGAGATGTCTGGAGTTAATATAGATAGCGTAGTAATTGGAGTATCTGGACCGAGTGTAAAAAGTCAGAATGAAAAGGATACAATAAGCATCTCTCCACAACCCATGGAGATAGAACAGTTGCACATAGATAGGTTGATAGAGAGAGCTTTGACGAGGGCAAAGGAGGATGGTTACGAGATAATAAGCGCCATCTCAAGAAAGTTCGTTTTGGACGGCCAAGAAGGGGTAATAGACCCAGTGGGTTTGCTCGGTTCAAGACTCTCTGCGGAAGTGCACGTAGTAAAGGTAGGTAGCGGTATGCTAAGAAACCTTGAAAAGGCAGTAAACTCAAGTGGCCTTAAAATATCAAAAAAGTTTCTATCATCTTTGGCTTCTTCGGAGGCTATTCTTACCAACGAGGAAAAGGAAGAAGGTGTGCTTTTAATGGACATGGGGGCTGGACTTACAGACTTTGTTCTTTTTATTGAAGGCCATCCCAGTATAACTGGCAGCGTAGCTATGGGTGGAGCCAACATAACGAAAGATATAGCACATTTTATGAAGATAAACACCGAGCAATCGGAACAGATAAAGATAGAACATGGATTTGCTATGGCAGAGCTTGTCAGTGATACAGAAAGGATTAAAATAAAACCAAGAGGAGAGGATAGGGAGGTCATGATAAGCAGAAAACAGCTGTCTGAAGTTATACAGATAAGACTTGAGGAGATCATGGACAGGGTAAGGGATATGATAAGCTCTCATAGTATCAATCTTGATTCTGTCAATGCTGGCATAGTCGTCACTGGGGGATGTTCCAAACTCAAGGGCACAAAAGAATTCTTAGAAAGGTACTTTGACCTTCCAGCCAGGATAGGTTTCCCTATGGGCGTCATTGGTCTAAAGGAGAAGGTACAAGACCCATCCTATGCAACTGCCATAGGACTTCTTAAGCTTTCTCAGCAGGAGCTTTTCATGAGTCCCAAAGGTGTGTTCCAGAGCCAAGAAGAAAAAGGTAAAGAGAAAGTAGATATGTGGTCTATTATTAATAAAATAAAATCTTTCTTCAAGGATGTTATATAGGAGGTGGAGTATGGAAAACTTAAATCCTACAAGGATCAAGGTGTTTGGTATAGGAGGAGGCGGGTCAAACGCTGTGAATCGTATGCATGTGGACGGGATAGAAGGTGTGGACCTTTTTGCCATAAACACAGATATACAACATCTTACTTTCCTTTCCGTACCTAACAAGATACAAATAGGGGAAAAGGTCACAAAAGGACTTGGGGCTGGTGCAAGGCCAGAGATAGGCGAACAGGCTGCCCTTGAAGACTCTGACAAAATAAAGGAAATCCTTAGGAACACAGATATGCTCTTTTTAGCCGTTGGTCTTGGAGGAGGTACGGGAACGGGTGCCGCCCCAATTATAGCGGAAATGGCTAAGGAGATGGGTATTCTGACGGTTGCTATAGTCACTAGGCCTTTTCACTTTGAAGGACCAAAGAGAATGCAGGTAGCTGCTGAGGGATTAGAAAAACTTAAGGAAGTTGTTGATACTTACATAGTGGTAAACAATCAGAAGCTTGCTGAGATGGCTGACAGAAATTTCAGCATAAAGGATGCTTTCAAGTTGGTTGATGATGTCCTTTCGAAAGCTGTAAGGGGTATAACGAGCATAGTAGTAACTCCTGCTCTGATAAACGTGGACTTTGCAGATGTGAAAACCGTTATGGAGAAAGGAGGATTGGCCCTTATAGGTATGGGGGAAGGAAGGGGAGATACAAAGAGAGAGTATGCCATAGAACAAGCCATCTCAAGTCCGTTACTTGAGGGCAACACTGTGGAAGGAGCAAGGAGGTTGCTAATAACCTTGTGGGTGAGCGAAGATGTTCCCTTCAGAGACGTGGAAGATGTTATAGGAAAGATAAGAGAATCTGTCCATGAAGATGCTCTCATAATATTTGGAGCTGTTCTTGAGGATTCTAAGGATAACTTTATGCGTGTTGCTGTTGTAGCAACAGATTTTGAGAACGTTCAGTCCCATTCTCAGTTTAAAGTTGTCAAGAAGTCCGATGTGAAGGAATTTAAGAAAGCTATACCCGATACAGTAATAGAACCCATTCCACCAGAAGTGGAAGATATCCCCGCTTACTTGAGAAGGAAGAGGAAAATATGAGAAAAATAGGTACAAAAAACAAAGCTCTTGCCTTTTTACTTGGACTTGTGTACGGCTATAGAGGGGCCCATTTGGAGCTTGTGTTAAAAGATATGGAGGAGTTCTCAGAGGAAGAGTACAAGGATTGTAAAGTTTACTACATAAACAGAGCCCTTGGGGAAGTTTACTCTTCTATGAGAGAGGAAGTCACCCATGTATGTGTTCTCAGAGAAGATAAAGTTAACAGAAAAATCATCCTTTTGATCTATAAAAAGAGCTTAAATTAACAGATTGAAATAACATTAGAAGAGAAATAATATAGTTTTATGCTTCTTCTTTTCTTTGTGTTTGTAAGCATATCCTGGGGAGGGCAGTTAGAAGAGCTTATACTCTATGCTCTTGAGAATTCTCCGAGGGTTAGACTTTATGAAAATTTAAAAACTTCTGTAGACTACAGAGAGAAGTATTACCTTTCCATTCCAAATCTCACATTCTTTGTTGGTCTTACAAACATATCCATAAATAGACCCTATCCAACTCCAAGGGAACCTATGAGTAGTCTGAGCATAGGCATATCTCAGATGTACCCACTTGCTATAAAAAGAAGGAAAGAGGTACAAGTGTATGCCCAGGAGAGGCTCCTTCTTTCCGAGGAAGAGATTCTTATCAAGAAAGAGCTTGTTAGAGATATAAAGATCAAGTACATAGAATGGGTCTATACCTTCAAGAGGGAAGACCTACTAAAAAGCATAAAGCGTGAGATAGAGAACCTCTACAAGGTAGCTCAGGAAAACTATAAGTATGGGAAGACAAACCTATCGGACCTTCTTTTTATAAAGGGAGAAGGTATAAAGGTAGAGAAGGAAATAGAAAATGTAAGATTGGAAAGAGACAAGATAAAGGAGGATATAGACTACCTTGTGGGGAAAAGCTTTGACCTGAAAGAGCAAAGCCTGCCTTTCTCTGAAGAAAATTTCCCTGCAGTGTATATGGAGGAGAGCCCTTATATAAGAAGACTTAAGGCTCAGATAGAAAAGCTCAATGCCGAGCTTGAAAGAGCAAAAGTAGAGTACTTGCCAGACATTGAGTTCATGGTGGAGTATATGATAAGACCTTCTATGACAGATATGTTTAGCCTTAGGATGGGAGTGAGCTTGCCCATCTGGAAAAGGAAGAGGGAAGACCTTCTTATCTTAGAGAAGCAAGAGGAAATAATGGCGAAAAGGTGGGAAGTTGAAAACACAAAGTTGGAGCTTAGAAAGGTTATAAATAGCCTAAGAATAGAGTACAAAAGGCAGTTAGAAATTCTAAGATGGATAGATAACCTAATAAAGGAGAAGAGAAACGAGCTTGACGCCCTTGAGCTTGCCTACAGATATCAAAAGGCAGATTTTAGAGACCTTTTGAAGCTATATAGAGAGGTTTGGGAGCTAAAGCTCAGCAGACTGGATACGGAGCTATCCGTAGAAAGCATACTCCCGCAAGTGGAGGTCTTTAGATGAAAAAGTATGTATGGATTGGGGCTCTTTTCTTCTTGATACTTTTGACCTCTGTCCTTCTATACTATTTTGAAAAAAAGCCAAAGGCTGAACAGATACCTTCAGACTACAAAGGTATACTTTCTCTTTCGGAGGAAGGTACAGAGATAGCTCTCTACTCAAAGGATGGTAAGCTGGATGTGGGGAAAAACAGCATTTACGTTTTCGCAAAGCCTGCAAAGAAGCTGAAAGAGCTTTACTTCTATATGCCACCCATGCCCGGAATGGGTGAGATGAGGGAGGATGCAAGCATAAAAGAAGTTTTCCCGGGAGTATATTTGGTGAGTGTAAACATAAGCATGGCTGGGTCTTGGCAGATAGTGTTGGGTTTGGATGGAAAGGTGATAAAAAAGGACATATCCGTACCCTTTACAGCCGAAAGGAAGGCACGAGTTGGAGGGAATAAGATAGCTATAGACCCAAGCAAGTTACAGCTTATAGGTATTCAGACAGATGTGGTCAAAAGGATGGATGTTACAGAGAGCTTCTTTACTGTTGGTTATGTTTCTTATGACTCGTCAAGAGTTTATCAAATCACAGTCAGAAGCGATGGATGGATCTTGGATACCTTTGAAAGGTTTGAAGGGGAGCTCATAAAGAGAGGGACACCTCTTATGAAGGTTCTAAATCCAGATGTGAACATAGCAAAGGAGGAGTTAAGACTTTCCAGGGATATGGGAAGGAAAGACCTGGAGAGAGCTGTCTTAGAAAAACTTTCCTATCTAAAGTCTGGTGATATTGTTCGCTCACCCTACGATGGTGTCATATTGGAAAAAAGAGTATACAACGGCGGATCCTTGAAGGCTGGAGACGTAGCCTATAAAATAGCGGACATCTCAAGGGTCTGGGTTATAGCCGAGGTCCCACAAGAGTCGGTTGGGGTCTTGAGAAAAGGGATGGAGGTTATTGTAAGCCCAGTGGGAGAGGAAGACAGCTTTATGGGAAGGGTAGACTATGTATTTCCAGAGGCTGACAGGATGTCAAGAACCATCAAGGCAAGGGTTAGCTTGGCAAACAGAGATGTGAGGTTAAAGGTAAATCAAATGGTGAATGTTTACTTTGAAAAACACTTGGCTAATGTTTTGGCGCTTCCAGAGGATGCTGTCGTAGACACTGGAAGGAGAAAGATAGTCTTTGTAGAGATACAGCCAGGAGAGTATGAGCCGAGAGCTGTAAAGCTGGGGAGAAGGGCACAAGGATACTATCAGTTGCTCGATGGTCTCAGAGAAGGGGATAGAGTTGTAATTAAAGGAAATTTCCTTTTAGATTCGGAAGCCCAG
>JBKBPE010000024.1:0-13293 GCA_046293375.1 Aquificaceae bacterium | reverse complement strand
CAGACCTCTGATAATACTCTTTTATTCTTCTCTTTACTTTAGGCCTGTGATACCATACTGTGTAGTATGGTTTACCCATTATCCTACTGATTTCGGCATCAGAAAAACCTTGTTCTTGTAATTCTTCTATTTTCTTTATTTCTTCTACGAGCTTTCTGTACCTTGACTTGATTAGCTGGTAATCCCTTCCTATGCTTAGCTTTTCTAACTCCTTTAATTTCTCCAAACTTCTGGCCTGGGCAGAGAGCTGTATAATTTCCCCCTGTCTTTCATAAAACAGCGGAAGCAATACAGTAAAACCTGTTCTAAGGCCATATTCGTTGCTGGATACCTTTTCTCCTGTTATGTTCCAACTGAATTGAGGCTTTGCTAAGATTTTTTCCACCTCACTTCCAGATGCTAAGCCCTTTATCATAAGATCATACTGTTTGACTCTCGGAAGGTCTTCCATCGTCGGGTCTTTCATGTCTCGAAGCTCATCAAGCTTCCCCTCCACATCTGAGACCTCTTCATCTACAAAGGAAGAGAGGTATTTCAAAGAGTTTTTGTATTCGTTCTTTGCAAACTCAAGGTCAACTCTTGCCATTTCAAGCTCTCTCTCTGACCTGAACATCTCCAGCTTTGTGACCTCACCCAACTCAAAGAGTCTCTTTATAAATCCGTGTATACTCTCACTTATGTTGTAACTCTCGTGCGAAACCCTTAGAAGTTCCTTTTTGTATAAGGATGAATAATAAGCTGAATAAACCTGTCCTATAACAGAGCTCTTCTCCAACTCTATCCTTTGCAAGAAAGCTTTTTCTTCATAATCTATCATCTTTCTAAAATATTTTCCAAGAGGATAAGGGACAAAAGGTTGGGAGTAAGAGAAGTTATATACAGGGTTCGATTTTACACTGTCCTTAGATGTCCCAAAGTTTCCAACCTCTACGCTGAGTGTGGGGTTAAGATAAGACCTGTAAGTCAAGGCTTTTCCTTTGAACTTTAATCTTTCTTCCTGAAGAGCCTTTATGGAGGGGTAGTTTTTTATGGCTTTTTCTAAAGCACTTTCGAGCTCTATGGCGTGTGAAATTCCAAAGACAAAAAGCAACAAAAGCATCATGGCATGAGTTTAATAAGATGGTCGTAAACTATCCTTCCTCCAAGGTTGCCTTGGATAAAGAGTAACAGAACACCCACCGTAAGCATAATAGTGAAAACGTTTCTAAGTCTAAAAAACCTCACTGCACCAAGGATAAGAAAGAAAACAGCTAAGAAAAGTCCTAACCTTTCGTGGGTTTCGAAGATGGGGATCTTCTCAAGCAGTTCCTCTATTGGTTCGTGAGCTATAATACCCGATACTGTCCCTAATACTACAGAGAGCACAGTAAGATAAGTCAAAAGGGCATGCATCCTATCAAGCTCTCTTTTAGTTACTCTGTAATATACGTCTATCACAAGCAAAAACACTGGAAAGGCTATAGCAAAGTGCACAATGGGTGGATGAAGCTTCATAATTTCCATTTTACCTTCCTCCTATTTTTATTCTATCAGCTGAACATTAATCCAAAATTAACGGCAGCTTTAAAGAAACATTTACCATGTAAACCTCCCCTTTCTTCGACTGTTCTATGCTCAGCTCACATTCCATCATACGGCACAACTCACGAGCCATGTAAAGCCCAATGCCCGTATGTTTTCCTTCAAAAGGCCTGAAGAGCTTTTCTTTTTCCACACATTTTTCTGAGAGGTTGCCAACTGTAAGGTAAGCATGTTCCTTATTCTTCTCCACGTACACTTCTACCCAACCATCTTTAACCCCATGCCTTATGGAGTTGTCCACAATTATGCCAAGAATTTCTAAAAGTATGTTCTCATCACAGTAAACAAAGATAGGCTCTTGGATTATGTGCAATCTTATCTTACTCCCCTCTGGGTCGTAGAGCCTAATTAAATTATTTAAAATAGGTTGCAGATGGCATTTTTCCTTTCTGATTATAATCTGTTGGCTTTCCATCTTAGCCATCCCAAGAAAGGCTGTAAGGCTTTTTTCAAGTCTCCACAGCTCATTACGAACTATCCTTAGCCTTTTATCCTCATAGGATCTAATAATATCTTCCAAAAGGAGTATAGCTGTAGAAAGGGGTGTTTTTACAGAGTGGCTGAGAGCCAAAAGTGTGTTTTTGTGCTTTTCGGAACTCTCCTTGAGCTTTTTTATCCCCTCATGAATCCTCATCATAAAAGGTTTTAGCTCCTCGTACACGTTCATATCGAAGTTCTCCTTAAATACGCTTTGACTGGCTTTTTTGATAGAACGTAGTATGGAGCTGAAGGTGATAATATATACGCCCATCAGGATCAGAAGGAAGAAAAGCCAAGATATGAATAGAAAAACCTTTAAGCTTTTTAGAAAGTCCATCTCTGGTGTAAAGTTAAGAGCGTACTGGATATAAAAACCATCCCCCCTCCTGTAGGTTAACATCCTGTAAAAAGTGCCTTTTACCTCCACAATCCGTAGGTCTGGTAGATGCCAATCTTTGTCAAAGGGCAGAAGGGTATCATCAACAGTTTCTAAGGAAATGCCGTTGGGAGTTCTGATAGTATAAAGTTCATAGCCAGGGTGGAGTTCATAGCCTCTAAAGTAGGACAGTTCAAAAGCCTTTGCGTCTTCTGTTATGTGCCTGTCTACAGATGAAAGAAGAGCCCCCTTGACTACCATATATACAGTAAGGTCGTAAACTGCAAACAGAAAAAGGAGAATAAAAAAAAACAAGTTCAGCTGAAGCTTTATGGACTTTTTCATTCTACTATGTAGCCTAATCCCTTAACAGACTTTATGAAATCCTTTGTTCCCAACTTCTTCTTTATCCTTGATATCAGTACCTCCAAACTGTTGCTGTCGGAAGGATAGCCAAAGACCTTTTCCCTCAGCTCTTCTTTCTCCACATACCTTCCTTTGTTGAGGCACAGGTATTCAAGTATAACATGCTCTCTCTGGGTGAGCTTAACCTCTTGACCCTTTACAAGGACCTTTCTTCTACCAATGTCTACCTTTACGTCCCCTACCTGAACTATGTCAGATATACTGCCGTACTTTCTCCTTACCAAAACTCTTACCCTTGCAAGAAGCTCCTCAAGATGAAAGGGTTTTGTTAGATAATCATCAGCACCTATGCTAAGCAGTTTCACCTTCTGTGGAACCTCCGATATTACGGTAAGCATAAGGATGGGTGTATAAACTTCCTCCTCTCTGAGCCTTCTCACTATCTGGTCTCCGTTCATGGTAGGAAGAAGGAGGTCCAGCAGGATAAGGTCAAATTCACCAGTGAGAGCCAATTCAAGACCTCTTTTTCCATCCAAGGCTAAGCTAACTCTGTAGCCCTCCTTTTCTAAAAGATTCTTCAATGACCTTGCCAAAAGAAGGTCATCTTCTATGAGGAGTATTCTCACGGCTTAGGGCCAACCTCCATGAGCATTTTTTTACGAATTTCGTAATGCTCTCTCCTCATCTGTTCCCTTACGTCCATCATACAGAGTCTCATATCACTGTAGTTTGCTGCCTTTTCCACACATTCCCTTTCCTTAGGTAGATACTTTTCCTTTATCCTGATCAGCTCCAATTGGTACTTTTTGCATGTATCCCAATTTTGCTCGCACCACATATGTTCCTTCCTATCTTTTGGATAGGCAACGGTAATGCTAACTAAGGCCATGATGAGGATAAGTTTCTTCATGATTCTACCTCCTTATTAGTTTAGTTTAAGCGTTTTTATTAACAGAAGATTAATATAAAATTTTTCAGATGAAGGGGTCTGTTTTAATAGTTGATGATGAAAAGAGCATAAGGGAGTCCCTCAAGAACCTCTTACAGGACGAGGGTTACAGTGTAAAGGTCGCTGAAAGTTTAGAAATTGCAAGAAAGCTCATAAAGTCTGAGTACTCTCACGTTGTGCTTCTTGACCTGTGGATGCCAGATGGCAGTGGGCTTGACTTTATAAAAGATATAAAAAACTACCTCCCAGATGCCAGTATAGTTATAATAACTGCTCACGGAAAGGTAGAAGATGCCGTAAGAGCCATTAAGGATGGAGCATACGACTTTCTGGAAAAACCCTTCCCCCTTCAAAAGCTACTCCTCACTGTAGACAGAGCTATTCATGAGGTTATAAAAAAAAGGGAAAGCCCAAAAGAAGAGGAGGAGATGGTTGGAAGGTCCAAGCCTATTCTTGAAGTCAAAGAGGTGATAAGAAAAGTGGCCAGAACAAACATAAACGTTCTCATCCTTGGTGAGAGTGGGACTGGTAAGGAGCTTGTTGCCAAATATATTCACAAGCTTTCTGATAGAGGGGAGTTTCCTTTTGTTGACCTAAACTGCGCATCCTTTCCAGAAGACCTGATAGAAGCTGAGCTTTTTGGTTATGAGAAGGGAGCTTTCACATCAGCCATGACAAGAAGGCAGGGAAAGTTAGAATTGGCACATGGAGGAACGCTTTTCTTGGACGAGATAGGGGACATGAGCCCTGTAGCTCAGGCCAAGCTCCTCAGGGTGCTTGAGACTAAAAGATTTACAAGACTTGGTGGAAACCAAGTTATAGAATCCGATTTTAGAGTTATATCTGCATCCAACAAAGACCTTATGGAGGAGATAAGAAAAGGCAAATTTAGAGAAGACCTCTATTACAGAATATCAGCCTTTACCATAAAGCTACCACTTTTGAGGGAAAGGGGTGAGGACGTATTATTGCTTGCCGAGTACTTTCTGAATAAGTTTGCAAGAGAGTATAGAAAACCAGCAAAGTACTTAACAGAGGATACCAAATCACTTCTCATGTCTTACGAATGGAGGGGAAATGTACGTGAGCTTAAAAACCTTATGGAACGAATTGTCATACTTTCTACAAGCGAGAAGATAAGTGCAGATGACATAAGGTCGCTAGATATAAGCATAAAGAACAACTACGATAGACTTTTTGTAGAAAGTGACCTAAAACGCGCAAAGCAAGAGTTTGAGAGGTTGTTTATAGAAGAAAAACTGAAAGAATACAGCTACGACTTAAGAAAGGTATCAGAAGTCATAAACATAGATATATCCAACCTTTACAGAAAGGTAAAACAGTACGGCATAGATATAAAGAGTAAAGGGGGAGTATATCCCCCTTGAAGGATCTCACTTCTTCTCCTCTTTCTTCTCTTCTTTCTTTTCCTCCTTCTTTTCCTCTTTCTTTTTTTCCATGTGCTTCTTTACCTTCTTGTGCTTCTTTACTTTCTTCTCCTCCTTCTTTTGCTCCTGGGCTGGCTTTTCTTCCTTCTTCTCAGCTGGTGCGGCAGGCTCTGCTGCCAAAGCTGATCCTGCAAAGGCTACTGTGAAAAGAGCTGCTAAAAGCTTTCTCATGTTTCTACCTCCTTTTAAGTTTGATAAGTTTAATTTTATGGATGGTAAGATGAAAATTTAATGAAACTTGAAAAACCCATAGTCTATAGAAGAGACTTCAAGAGCAACAGGAATATCTGGTATAGGATGGAAATCACACCTACTAGGTAATACAATCTTGTAATACTCTGTAGCTTAGTATTTGCCAAAATGTAACCAAGCGTTACAAGAATGGGCAAGGAAAAAGAATTTATAAGGTTTAACTCCTCATCCCTCTTTAAAATGTCCTTCCTTCTCTCTACGTTAACAAGCTTTTCTAAGTTCAATGTATATTTGGAGAAGCCAGTCAGATAGGACTTTTTTTCTTCTTTTATAAGTGATACTCCTTCCCTAAAGATTATGTTATCTCCTTCTAATAGGGCTCTCCTTGCAAGTATTATGTCATCACCCTTTTTAAAGAAAACATTATAAAAGTTGTTTCCAGATTTTCTTTCTACATAGAGTGTAACATCTCCAAAGGTAGAAAAATTCTTTTCTGGGAAGGAGTATATAAGACTTGTATAGTACTTATAGGTTAAATACCTTCTCATGAAAGAGATGTCTTCTTCATGCAACAGGAAGCTTACTACTATTAATAGAAAAAGGATGGGTATGAGTCTTACGAGTGTTTTAGAGTACAAAGCAAAGGATGATACACCAAAAGATTGGAGTATATGCAGCTTTTTTTCCTCCTTTATCTCAAAGAACACCAGAGAAGAGCCTATAAAAGAAGAAGTTGGAAAGAAGTAAAAAGTAGCATACAGAAGCCATATTAGTATAAACAGCAGTGACTTACCTGCTGGAATGGAAAAGAGTATCTTATCAAAGCTTGTAAACTGAAAGACGATGAGAGCAGATGACAGAATCAAGCTTACCAGTATGGAAGTTCTTGCTATTCTCCATGCTATCCAATTCCAAAGCATCACTCCTTTAGCTTTTCCTTTAGTCTTTCCTCCTGCCCAGGCTCTCCTCTTTTGCCAGCTTTAAGAAGCTCCATGGCTCTTTTGTAATACCCAATTGCTTCCCTTTCCTGGCCAAGTTTTAAGAGCACATCCCCTATGTGTTCATTTATTACTGGGTCTTTTTGTTCCTTAGAGTAAGCCTTTTTCAGAAGCTTATAAGCTTCCTCATACCTTCCCCTATGATAGAGTACCCATGCATAGCTGTCTATGTAAGCTGGATTTTCCTTATCCTTTGAAAGTGCAGCGAATATAAGCTTTTCGGCCTCGTCCACCCTTGCCGAACCGTACCAAAGAAGAAGGGAGTATCCTAAATGGTTAAGAAGGTCTGGGTCTTCTGGGTTTAGCTCAATTGCCCTCCTGAGATTCTCTTCTGCGTTAACTATATGACCTGCTTTGTCATGGATCAATGCTTTTATAAAGTATCCTCTGTAATCTTTAGGATTTATACTTATGGCTTTGTCTACATGCGTTAAAGCTTCCTGTGGCTTTCCCTCCTCGCTCATGAGATTACCCATTAGAAGGTTTAGCTCGTAGCTGTTTGGACTTGTAGATAGACCCTTCCTCAGAAGACCCTCCGCTTTTTGGTAATCTCCTCTGTCCATGTATATGCCTGCAAGCCTCTCTATAACCTTTGTATTCGTTGGGTCTTTTTCGTACAGCCTCTCGTATATACCCCTTGCTTTATCTGTCTCTTTGGTGAGCTCAAGTACCAGTGCATAGGTATAAGCTACATCTATATGGTCTGGATTTTCTAAATAAAGTTCATGAAGTATCTCCCTTGCCTCATCATACTGAGAGCTTCTCATGAGGATAAGGGCGTATTGATAGGCATAGTTCCCTTCAGGGTAAAGCTGTGAGAGTTTTTTATAAATATCCTTTGCTTCTTCAAGCCTGTTGGTCATAACATACAAATAGCCAAGTCTTTCAAGAGCTGCTCTATTATCTGGTGATTCTTTTAGTATACTCATATAAAGTTGCTCAGCATTGGTGTACTCTCCCTTCTCCTCATATATGCTTCCTAAGGTTATAAAACCAGCCTCAAAGGTCTTTTTTATTTGAAGTGACTTCTCTAAGTACTCTATGGCAAGCTCTCTGTTCCCTTCTGACAGGTATATCCTTGCCAGCATATAGTAAGGTAGCGGATTGTCCGGGCTCTCCTTAGCCAAGTTTTCAACTACTGCTTTTGCTTTAGTATTCTCTTCTCTCTTTAGATACTCATCTGCTAAAAAAAGTATTATCTCCTTTGAATTTGGAAGCTCTCTGTAACCTTCCTCTAAAGCAGAAAGGGCCTTGTCCTTTTGTCCCATAAGAGAGTATACGCTGTGCAAGGTAAGATAAGATTCATAATTCTTGGGATATGAGCTTTTTAGCTTTTGAGCAAGTTTTAAGGCCTTCTCTTTCTTTCTTAAAAGTAGCTCAAGCCTTATGGTATCTACAAAGAGCGTTAGACTTGGCGATCTGTTCAAGGCACTTAGGCAGTATCTTTCTGCAACGGTTGGTTTTTCTTCCTGAAAATACCTACAAAAGAAATAATCTGTATAGGGATTGTACGAAAAGGAAAGAAGGGGTAAAAGGGACAAAAGGAGTAAAAGTTTCATTCAATACTCCTGTATATGAGTATAGGTATATCAACCTTCCTTAGAACCTCGGAAGATGTACTTCCAAGGAGAACTCGCTGGAGCGAAGAAAGTCCACGACTACCCATGATCAAAAGGTCATAGTCTGGATTAGCCTTTATGTAGTTAAGAATTCCATCAACTGGACTTTTTTCCTCCCGGATTTCAAATTTAGCCTCTATACCCTCTTCCTTTGCCCTTTTTACGAGCCCTTCAAAGTATCTGAACTTTTCTTCCTTGTATTTCTCGCTTATAGCTTCCTTTATGTTTGCTACCACAGGTAACTCTATAGTCTCCTCTACATGAAGCAGGGTGACCTCCGACTCCAAAGGTTTTAAAAGTTCAAGGGCAAGCCTGAAGGCCCTTTCGGCATGAAGGGAAAGGTCATGAGCTATGAGAACTTTTCTAAAGCTTTCTACCTCCTTCCCTTTCATAATAAGGAGGGGTTTTTTTGCGTACCTTGCCACTTTTTCTGCCGTTGAGCCCACGAGTATCTTCTCTAGGAGCCCCTTCCTGTGACTTCCCATCAGGGTGAGGTCTGCTAAGCTTTCTTTTTCAAGGATAAGTTCCGCTGGGTCCCCAACCTCCACTATGAGTTCACTCTTGATAGGCCTTAGGTAGTCCGCAAGTCCCTTTAATCTTTCTTTGGCTTCAGATTCCTTCTTCTTTTCAAGGTCTGAAAGAAGTTCAAGGTCTATAACGCTCATACCAAAGCTCTCTGGATATGGAAGGTACACTATAGGAGAAACAGCATGAAGGAGTATAATCTCAGCTTGATGGTACTCAGCTAAGTTTTTTACTAACCTGAGCAGTGGGTTGGTTATTTCTGTAAAATCAACTGGTACCAAAAACTTCATCATTTTACAAAACCCCTATTTTAGATTTTACAGCATTTTCCATATGGGGAAAGGCTTTTGGACTTGCTGCTATAACATCCGTTCCTTTGGACAGCCCCCTTGTAAGGTAAACTCTCCCACCTGCCTCTTGTACCAAAAGTGCACCAGCACATACATCCCATGGATTTAGCTCAAACTCCACAAGACCATCGAATATGCCTTCTGCCACAAAGCAAAGGTCCACGGCCGCAGCTCCTGGCCTTCTCATGGCACCAACCTTTTCAAAGAGCTCCTTTATTATTCTCCAGTAGACATCCAGGTCTCTCCTTGCCCTTGACGGATAACCGTAGGCCATATAAAAGTGTTTTACTTGCTCCCTCTGGCTCACCCTTATGTTCTTGTCCTTTTTGTAAGCACCCCTTCCTTTTGCTGCCCAATAGAGTGTGTCAAAGTAGGGAAGATAAACAGCTCCAACCACTGGCTCTTTCTTGTAAACAACGCCTATGGAAACGCCAAATATGGGAAATCCAGCTATGTAGTTTTTAGTACCGTCAAGTGGGTCCACGTACCAGACATAATCATGTTGATCTTCCCCACCTTCTTCCTCACCTATCACACTGTGGTCTGGAAAGCTTCTTTTTATGTTCTTCCTTATCATCTCCTCAGACCTTTTGTCCACATAACTCACCACATCCTTCTCTGATTTTTCTTCCACATCTCCCTGGGAAAGCTTGCCAAAGTGTTCCTTTAGCACCTCGCCACCTATCAAAGCTGACTCTTTGGCCACTTCCAAGATAACTTCTAAATTTTCCATACAGTAGTAAAGTATACCATTTTTAAGTCATCAGCCTTATAAAAGGTACTTCGCTCATTGTAGGATGAGCAAGTGGTATCTTTGACATGATGCTTATATCAAGCTCTGCATGGAGGGATACAGTAAGGCTTGATATTATATCTGCAGCGTTTCTGGAGAGAACCTCAGCCCCCAACAAAAAGCCCTTTTGGTCAAAGTAGAGAAAACATATGCCCTCCTCTGAGTGTTGAATGTGAGATATGGCAAAAGCTCTAAAGTTTACGCTTTTTTCTGTATACTTTATACCCTTCTTTTCAAGGTCTGCTTTGCTAAAACCTACCTTCGCATAAGACAGGGGGATTGTGTAAAGTATATAAGGTATCTTCTCAGGTTTTATATAAAAGCCTCTACCTTCCGTTATTTTCTTAGAGACGCTTATGGCTTGGAGCCTAGCTGCATGAGCAGTTTCCGATATACCGTTTATATCTCCTACGGCATAGTGATCCTTCAAAGCTGTCTCGTAGTTCCTGTCAACTATAAGGTGGTTTTCCTCACCCCTTGGGATCAGATCTCCAACGCTTTCCCAGTTCGGTATCCTCTTTTTTACAACCAACATCTTGCCTTCCTTTTTACTCTTCAACCTATGTGTGCTAAAGAGCTTTATCCCAATGGTATCCATCTTTTCCATTAGTCTGGTTTTTATGCTAGGATGCATGAAGCTAAATGGTTCATCAAAGTACACTTCTGTACGAGTTCCCAGGGTAGAGAGCATGGTTGCAAACTCAAAGCCTATGGGGTCATCTCCCAATATGCTTATTTCCTCTGGAATCTCTTCAAGCTCAAGTAATTGGTCCGTGTTGAGCGTATACTCGCCATCGGTTTCAGAGGGATGCCTTTTGCCAACATTTATGATCACACTCTCTCCGCTTATTTTCTTGCCGTTTACTTCCACCACATGAGGTTCTATTAGTTTCCCCTCCCCATAAAAAATATCCACACCTTTTAGAAGCCTCTCTATATCCTCCCTTAGCTTCTTTATAAGGCCTCTCTTGTACTCAAGTAGAGTTTTTAAGTTTACTTTTTGAACGTTCAAAGATGCTAGTCTTGATAGCCTTATATCATAGATCTTTTGAGCTTCAAACATGTATAGCTTTGTGGGTATGCAACCCTCATGAAGGCATACACCACCTAAGTGCTCTCTATTTTTTTCAATTAGGGCAACCTTTAGCCCTCTGTTTTTTAGAACCTCAGCTCCTACATAAGCTAACCCACCCCCAAGTATGACTACATGGTAGTCAAATTTCATTTAGGACCTCCTCAAGGATTTTATGTATCTTCTGTCTAAGACCTTTTCTTTTATATACTTAACAAAGAGGGCTCCGTGCGTTCCATTAACAGCTCTGTGGTCAAAAGTAAAGGTGAGCTTTGCCTTTCCTTTTTCATCCAATGTACCCACTGAAATTATGCATACCTGTCCATACGGTATTATGGCATCAAAGGAAGATATGCCGTACATCCCCAGGTTGGATATGGTAAGGGTTCCGCCTTTTAGGTCTTCAAAGGTCAGCTTTCCTTTTTCAGCCCTTTCCCTTAGCTCCTTTAACTCATTTGCTATTTGGATAAGCTCCTTCTTGTTCACTTTCCTTATAACAGGTGCATAGAGTTCATCCTCTACTGCTGTAGCTACACCCACGTTGGAGTTTGGTGTTATAAGATAGTAGTGGTCCTTGACTTCCGCTCTTAACCTTTCAAAGTATGCCATGGCATCACCTACTATCTTTACGAGCCAATGGGTTAAAGTTATGTCCTTGTCCCATGGTATGAGAGAAAGGTCTAACTCTTCGTATATTCTAAAGCTCGGGTTTTGTATGCTCTTTGTTAAGTTTGATATGAGACTTTTCTGAACGCTTGATATGGGTACTCTTTTGGGTATGTTGACCTCTTCTATGTATTCCAGAAGCATATCCTCGTTTATCTTTTTTCCCTTGAAGTAGTCTATAACTTTCTGAAGGTCAATCTCGTAGTCCTTTAACACCTCAAGGGCTTTTCTTGTAAAGTATCTTTCGGTAAGAAAACTTTTCACGTCCCTTTCATGCGCTGGAGATGGCAGTCTTCCCTCCTTTTGAAGCTCTTCTATGTCAACACCGTGCTGAGATGCTATAACCTTTGCATAGGGGGATGCTGTCCCTGGGGGAAGGGTTACCTTCTGAATTGGTTTTTCCTCAACCTTTTCCTCCTGTATTCCTTCTTCCTCCTGGACTTTTACTGGTGGTAGCTCCTCCTTTTCCAACTTTATGGGTTTTTCTTCTGTGAGCTCTATGATGGCTATGGGTGTCTTGACTGGAACTTCATCTCCTTCCTTTATCAAGACTTTCTTTAGGATGCCTTTTCTGAAGGATTGGAGGTCCATTACAGCCTTTTCCGCCTCTATTTCAGCTATGGTTTCCCCCTTTTCTACATAATCTCCCTCTTTCTTTAACCATCTTACTATTTTGCCCCTCTCCATGGTATCAGAAAACTGAGGCATTATCACCTCATAGTCCATGTCTTTTCCCCCACTCTTTTATCTGTCTGTATACCTTCTCAGGTGTCGGTATACTTGCAAGCTCAAGCTTCCTATTGTAAGGTATTGGAACTTCTTCCCCTGCTATTCTCAACGGTGGAGCATCCAGGAAGTAAAAGAGCTCTTCGCTCACCCTTGCAGAGACCTCAGCTCCAAAACCAAGGCTTTTGGGAGCTTCGTAAACTACAACTAGTCTTTTAGTCTTTTTGACAGAAGAGTATATAGTTTCAAAGTCTATGGGCCTTAAAGATAGTAGCTCTATAACCTCGCATGATATGCCATCTCCTTCTAACCATTCACAAGCCTTTAGCACATCGTGTACCATTTTTAAATAGGAGATAATAGTGATATCTTTGCCTTCTCTTAAGATCCTTGCACTTAGTGGATTAAAGTTTTTGACCTCTTGAAATTGAAAGTCCACAGAGTAGAGAAAGACGTGTTCCAAGAGTATTACTGGGTCATCCAACTTTATGGCGTACAACGTTGTGTAATAAGCACTTGTAGAGTCAGAAGAGCAAAACACATAAAGGCCCGGGACAGAGGCAAACATATGCTCTAAGCTCTGAGAATGTTGTGCTGCCAACTGTTTTCCAACACCCTGTGGCATTCTTACCACAAGAGGAAGGGCTATCTTTCCACCGCTCATGTACCTTAGCTTTGCCATGTTGTTTACTATCTGATCCATGGCAAGCATGGAAAAGTTGGCTGTCATAATTTCAGCCACAGGCCTCAGGCCACACATAGCCATACCTATAGCCGTCCCTACTATGGAGTTCTCCGCTATTGGTGTATCTATAACTCTTCTCTCACCGTACTTTGCATAGAGTCCATCTGTAACTTTGTAATTTCCTCCATAAAAACCTACGTCCTCACCGAGTATAACAACCTTACTGTCGCTTTCCATAGCATAGTCTAAAGCCAGATTTATAGCATCACGATACAACATCAGAACAAACCCCACAGTAGATATCCTTGTAGAGCTCATCTAAATCTGGCTCTGGTGAACTGATGGCAAACTGAACAGCCTCTTCTATAACCCTTGCTATTATATCATCCGTGGTTCTTATCCAATCTTTTGTAAGCCAGCCCATCTTGGTGGCTTTTGCTTTTAGATTCTCAATAGGGTCCTTCTTT
>JBKBPE010000023.1:0-13358 GCA_046293375.1 Aquificaceae bacterium | reverse complement strand
GAAGACATAAAAGATATTGAAGAGTATAGAAAGGAGGTTTTGGAAGGCTCTACGTGGGAGTGCGGCTATTAGGGGTTTTTCCATCTTGTATGCAGGTTGTGGTCTATTCTAAGAGAATCTAAAACCTTGCCGACGACAAAGTCCACCAAATCCTGTAAACTCTTTGGCCTGTGATAAAAACCAGGGCTTGCTGGCATAATTATGGCTCCAGCCTTAGAGGCTTTTAGCATGTTCTCTATATGTATGGGAGATATGGGCGTTTCGCGGAGCAGAAGAACTAAGGGTACGCGCTCTTTTAAAGCTGTCTCACATACTCTGTGTATAAGGTTTTTATTTAAACCATTTGCCACATGTGCAAGAGTGCTCATAGAACATGGAGCTACAACAACCCCACTGTACTTGACTAGCCTTGACCCACTTGCTACGTGACTATCAATGCGTCCATCTTGTATAAGGTTCACGTAAGGAAACCTCTCAATCATATCCTCAGGTATTATACCCAGCTCCTCCTTCATGACCAACCTACCTGATGATGAAACTATAAGGTCTATTTGAAAATCTTCCTTCAATAGCTCAACCAATCTGTAGCCATAGATGGAACCGCTAGCCCCAGTTATACATAGGACTATAGACCTTTCCAAAGCTCCTCCTTGGTTATATAATACTGAAGCCTTTTTATGTTTGTCGTTCTTCCAGAAGCTTCATCTATGTCAGCTACAACGCCGTTGAAGACAAGGTCTCCCCTTTCTTCCACTTCGTACTTCTTTGGAATGCCCTTTAAAAATCTCTCTATTGCCTCTTTTGGCTTCATCCCTATAACAGAGTACCAACATCCACTCATCCCTATGTCTGATATGTATCCAGTTCCATACTTTAGTATAATTTGGTCAGCTGTTGGTACATGGGTATGAGTACCAAATACAAAGCTTGCCCTTCCATCAACGTATATGCCAAAAGCCCACTTTTCCGATGTAGTCTCTGCATGGAAATCCACCAATATTATCTTGGTCTCTTTTGAAACCTCCTCATAAATCCTGTCAAAGGAGCTGAAAGGACTATCTAAGTTTGTGTCAAGGAATACTCTTCCCATAAGGTTGATGAGAGCAAATTTAACATTGTTCTTGTCAAAGATTCCGTATCCTTTACCTGGAACACCATATGGATAGTTGGCAGGCCTTAAAAGGTCTGGCACATTGTCTATAAACTCATGAATCTCCTTTTTATCCCATATGTGATTTCCAGAGGTCATCAAGTCAATACCATAAGACTTAAGCTCACTGTAAACCTCCTTTGTTAGCCCAAACCCTCCAGCAGCGTTCTCCACATTTACAATAACAACATCAAAGGTACCCTTAAGCTTCTCCAGAACATACCTTATCGCCATCCTTCCAGGCTTACCTATGATATCCCCAACCGCTAAAACCTTCATGTTTCTCTAATGCGGGTGGAGGGAGTTGAACCCTCACGGAGCTTTCTCCACGGGATCCTGAGTCCCGCGCGTCTGCCAGTTCCGCCACACCCGCTCATGGGTTTTAAAACCTTATAAGGACTTTAAAACCTTGACCCGATGGTGGTTTAAAGTCTGGAGTCTGCTGTTGCACATCCTTATACTTACTCTTTAGACTATCCATTAAGGAAGTAGATGAGGGAGTATACCCCTCCAGGAGAATGCCTTGTTGATCATAGTGCACGCTTAATAGTTTAGTGTTCTTGGGAATGTATTCCACAAGGGGTGCAAATTCATCCATAAAGCCCTTGCTCTGAAGTAGAGATATTACCATCCTTTTCCTCTCTACATCTCTGAGTTTGTTTTCGTACCTTTCCGCAAGTGGTTTAAGCTTCTCTATCTCTTTGGTGGCTCTGCTTAGCTTACTTTTTATCTTGTAAAGGTCAAAGAGCATAACTCCAAAAGATACAAAGAGAATCAGTATAGAGAGAGCCAAAGCATAAACATGCCTTTTGGTAACTCTAACTGGGAGGAATTTACGTTCATCGTAAAAGCTCAGCTCTAAAGCTTCACGTTTTAAAAGTATATCAAGGGCTTTACACGCCAAGGCAAAATCGTCCTGTAGAGCCTGCTGTTTATCAGCTATGCTCAGATCTTCCAAAATCACAGTATCTTTGACCTTACCATGCTCGATGGTGGTTCTCTCGTAAAGTCCATCTTCAAGCTTTCTTACAACCTTGTCCCTTTCCAAAAACTTGTAAAGTAGCGGTGACGGAACCAAGAACTTTACTCTTTTTACACTTAAGACATCATCATAAAAGGACTGGGGTAAGGCATATATAAGGCATTCTATTCCATCATCCCTATACCCCAATTTATCTACTATGACTTTTAGGTCCGCTTTTGTAGGAAAGACCTCTTCTATGTTCAATAAAACTGCTTCCTGCAGGTTTTCTATAGCCTCTTTGGGCAATCTGTACTTTCTAACCAAAAGCATATCCCTTCCTATGGCAACGCCTATGTTATAACCTCTATAAGATTCTTTTAGTTCCTGTAAACTCTCAAAGCGAACCTTTTTCTCCCCAAAACAGGCATAAACGCCATCCTTCCTGATCTCTATTCCTAATGGTTGTCCTCTTAGCTTCATATTTCAAAGTCTCTCAGGTATTTGGACCTTGCCGGATGTCTCAGCTTCCTTATGGCCTTTGTCTCTATCTGCCTTATCCTCTCCCTTGTTACATTAAACATCTTCCCTATCTGTTCTAATGTGTACTCTGTCCCATCAACAAGCCCGTACCTGTACATAAGTATCTCTTTCTCCTTCTCTCCGAGTGTGGACAACACTCTAACCAACTGTTCCCTTAAAAGCCTCCTTGATACCTGCTCCTCTGGTGATAGAACACTTTTGTCCTCTATGAAATCCTTCAGATGGGTATCTTCGTCATCCCCTATAGGTGTCTCAAGGGATATGGGTTCTTGAGATGTTCTCATAACCCTTCTGGCCTTCTCGGCAGATATGCCAAGGTGTTTTGCAACCTCTTCTGGAAAGGGTTCTCTTCCAAGCTCCTGAAAGAGTTTTTTATGTGCTTTTGTTATATCGTTTATCGTCTCTATCATGTGCACTGGTATTCTTATGGTTCTTGCTTGGTCTGCTATCGCCCTTGTTATGGCTTGCCTTATCCACCATGTGGCATAAGTGGAAAATTTATACCCTTTCCTATAATCGTACTTGTCAACAGCTTTCATTAGCCCCATGTTGCCCTCTTGTATGAGGTCAAGAAAGTGTAGGCCTCTGTTTACATACTTCTTTGCTATAGAAACTACGAGTCTTAGGTTGCATTTTACCATAACTTGCTTCGCTTTTGTCACCTTTGTCCTTCCTTCCTTTATTATGCGCATAACCCTTTCTAATTCTTCTGGTAGTATACCAAGCTCTCTTCTAAGTTCCTTTATCTCATTTTCTAGGGCTAAGTATTCGCTCCTCAAAACCTGAAACTTGGCAAAGCTGTAACCTGCCCTCTCTGCTCTTGCCTGCAGGTCGCTTCTGTGGTCATAGAACCTTATCAATTCTTCTACGTCTGGGTGGATACTTTCAAGCTTCTTTTTCCTTATCTCATACTCCCTTAATCTTCTGTTATACTTGTTGTATGTATTCAAGAGCTCATCAGCTATCTTTTCAAATTTGGAATACTTTAGTTTCATACTCTTCAATATCTTATTCATTCTGGCATGCTTTACCAGATAAGCCTTTTTGTACTCTGGTATGCTGTAGTTAAGATACAGCTCTCTCCAGCTCAATGCATCTTTGTATGCCTTTGCAAGCTCAAGACCTTTTTCCATAAAGTATCTTTCGAGATGTTCATGACTCTCCTCATACTCTTCTACTGTCTTGCTCTCATCCATTGTGTCCATAAGGTCTGATGCCTTTGCCTTTCCATTGCACACGTTCCCCCACTCTCTTAATACTCTATCTATGAGAAAGGATGTCCTAAGCAAACCCCTTCTCATTATCTTTCTCCCCATCTCTATCTGCTTTGCGTATATTATCTCTTCCTCCCTCTTAAGCAGGTCAATCTTTCCCATTTCTCTAAGGTAAAGCTTGACTGGATCACCATCGCTTACTGATGTAAAGAGATTGCCCGTTGAGATGGTAAATTCATCTTCTTTATCTTCTGCAAACTCATCACTCTCAACGATCCTCACTCCCCTTTCCTGAAGAAAATCCATTATATCCTCATAAACCTCCGAATCTATAAAACCCTCACCCAAAAGTTCGTTGATCTCTCCGTAAGTGACGTGTCCCTTTTCTCCAAGTTCAATGAGCTTCCTTATCTGCTCCTTGCTCAACATGCCTTAACCTCCTTAAGATAAACATTTTTAATATATATTTTTATGTTCCTTTGACAATACACTAAAAAACGAAGTGAGTGAATTCATCGATAGACCTCTTAGGGGGTGAGATTGCTTCTTCTGCTGGATATCCTAAGGTGAGGATGGCCACTGGTTTCCATATTCCAGGAACGTTTAGATACTGTTTGAGCTTCCTATCATCAAAAGCGCCCACCCAGCAGCTTCCAATGCCAATAGCAGCAGCTGCAAGCTGGGCATAGGCGCATGCTATTGTAGCATCTTGTAAACAGTATAAGTCTTCTCCTCTCCTTCCATACTTCCATACGTTCCTTTCTGGGTTTGCAAAGAAGATGAGGACAAGGGGCGCTTCAGCTATGAACCACTGGTTTAGAGCAAACCTTGCTAAAAGCTCTTTCCTTTTCTCATCAGAAACAAGGATGATTTCAAAGGCCTGCAGGTTCCCTGCAGATGGTGCCATGCTTGCAGAGCTCAGTATAAGTTTCAACTTCTCCTCCTCAATGGGTTTTCTCTGATAAGCTCTGACTGAGGACCTTCTTTTCAAAACTTCAAAAAACTCCATCTTCTAAGGTCTCCATCACTTCCTTATCTTCCACCTGATGAAAATCCTTGTAAAACATACCTACGGCAAAATTAGGCTCGTGTGGTACGTAATAGCAGTAAACCTCGTCTGCGTAAATTTTTAACTTCTTCTCGGTATCCTGAGGGCAGACAGGGGAAGCGACTACTACCTTCTTGGCACCTTTTCTCTTTACGAAGTTCACGCTTGCAATCATCGTATAGCCAGTTGCAAGCCCATCATCCACCAAGATAACTTCTCTACCCTTTAACTCTGGCATCCTTCCCTTTATAAACTTCTTTTCTCTTTCTTTTATCTTGCTTAGCTCTTCCTGTACAACCTTTTTTATATCCTCTTCTGAGAGTCCAAAGTACTCTATGGTTTTTTTGTCTAAATAGACTTCTCCATCTGGGTCTACTGCACCAAAGGCAAGCTCTGGGTTTGATGGTACTCCAAGCTTTCTTACTATGACAATCCCCATGGGTAAATTCAAAACTCTGGATACTTCTTTTGAGACAAGAACTCCCCCCCTTGGTATACCGAGAACTATTGGGTTCATTTCCTTATCTATCTTGTCTTTTATGTGCTCTCCAAGCAATCTCCCCGCAGATATCCTATCCCGAAAGACCATTTAGATTTAAATATATGAGCAAACACAGGAAAAACAAGGTAAAGCTTGAACACGCTCTATTGGATGGATTAGAAGAGCACCTTAGCATACTTTCAAACCTTCGATGCGTAGATAGTCTAATACCAGGAAGGATCTCAAGGCAGAACAAAGGCAGAGGTTCAAAGGGGCTTTTTCTCAAGTACAGGACGAGGTCTGGCTTTAAGCTACTGTACAAGAACGGCAGCTCTCTTCAGGAAGTCTTCGTTGTTTGCAATAACCACGATGAGTTTGAAAGTATGTTTAAGAAAGTTTACAAAGCTTAAGTATGGCTCTGTGTATAAGGTGTGGTTCGTATGTACCCAGGTCTTGCAAAAGCCAACCATCCCCACCCGTTATTATCAGGGAAAGATCTCTACCGTAACCTTCTCTGACCTCTTGAAAAAAACTCAGTACAAAGCTTCTTGCCTCTTTGAGTATACCACCAATGACAGCTGTTTCTGTGTCTTTTCCTATGGCCACGTCAAACCTTCTTAGTTCTATATCTGGTATCAGCTCTGCTTTTTCGGCCAAACATCTGAGCTTTCCAGACAGTCCAAGGGTTATAAATCCACCTATAAAAGTTCCATCTACAAGAAGGTCCAAAACCATAGCAGTTCCACAGCTCACAACCAGAGAGTTTTCAGAATAGAAGAGCATGGCACCGTAAAGGTTCAAGAGTCTGTCTACTCCTACCTTCTCCTTACCTTCAAAGGACAATCTTAAAGGAATATCCTTTGGTTCGATAAAGTGAACCTCTCCAAAGAGTCTTTCAATGATGGGGTTAAAAGAAGGTTTCACAGAAGCTACGTAAACTCTGTCATACTTTCCTTTTAGTTTGTTGATGTCTCTGTGGAAAAACTTACCGAGGCTTCTAAACCCCCTCTCATCAAGAATGCATGCATCCACTGTGGTGTTTCCCACATCAAGGGTTAGAGTTGTCATAAACTTTAACTCCATCCGTATCCACTTTCAAGACAATGTACTTGGCTTTTACCTTTTCTCTTTTAAAAGCCTCAACCATAGCCAGTCCAACATCATGAGCTTTCTCTTTGCAAAAGCTTGCTACAGATGGACCTGCACCACTTAGAAAAACAGCCAAAGCTCCCATTCTGTAAGCCTCCTCCATAACAGAATAAAAACCAGGAATGAGCTTGGCTCTGTAAGGTTGGTGAAGTCTATCTTTTACAGCCTCCCTTAGAAGGTCGTACCTCCCAATACATAGGGATGAGACAAGAAGACTTGCTCTTTGAACGTTTTTCACAGCATCTTGGAGGCTTACCTCTTTCTTTATGGCATCTCTTGCTTTCTGCGTTGAAAGTTCAAAGCTTGGTATTGCCACAACGACCTTTATATCCTCTGGGAAATCAAGCTTTGTAAACAGTACCCTTTCTTCATCTGAAGCGCATACCACAAAGCTTCCAATCAGAGCAGGGAGCACGTTGTCTGGGTGAGGTTCAAGGGAAAGGGCTACTTTTAGTCTTTCTTCTATGCTCATACTAATTTTGTTTATCCTCTCACAAGCGACTACCCCACCCACTATTGCTGTAGCTGATGAACCAAGACCTCTGGCTGTTGGCACGCCATTCCTCTGAAGGATCCTTAAAGGTATGGTTTCTACATCCAAGAGATCGCATCCTTTCTTATAGGCTTTTATAAAGAGGTTCTTCTCGTCCTTTGGGAGGTTTTTCCCCTCACCTTCCACATAGACAGAAAAACTTTCTGCTGGCTCAATGACAAACTCATTATAAAGCTCAAGTGCCAAACCAAAAGTATCAAAGCCACACCCAAGGTTGCTCGTACTAGCTGGAACAACTATCCTTAGCATAGAAATATCTTATAATAGGAGACATGGACTCTGTGCTTCTTGTGATCTTTGCCTATCTCTTTGGTTCCATCCTCTTTGGTGAGCATATGGCGAGAAGGAAGGGCATAGACCTCCGCACTGTGGGAAGTGGAAACGTGGGAGCTACAAACGTGGGGAGAATCCTTGGGAAAAAGTATGCCTTTTTAGTGTTTTTCCTTGATGTGCTAAAGGGCCTCTTTCCAATGCTTCTTGCAAGGCTTTACTTTGGACTCGACTCTTGGACTGCCTCTATGGTTGGAATTGCCAGCTTCTTAGGGCATCTATACCCTTTCTTTCATGGGTTTAAGGGTGGTAAAGGTGTTGCAACCGCCTTTGGCGTTCTTCTTGGTATATCTCCCCTTGTGTCATCCATATGCCTTGTCCTTTGGCTTTTAGTTTTCAGGCTAAAGGGGTACGTATCCCTTGCATCTCTTTCATCCTCCGCTTTTGCTCCTTTTCTCCTTCTAATCCTTGGTTATCCTGTGAAAATCTTCCTTACGGCTCTATTTATGGCTTCTTTCATATTGTACAGGCATAGAGATAACATAAATAGGCTTTTGATGGGTCAAGAACACCGATTCAGCAAGTGATGGCCCTTGTTCTTGCCTTTAACCTTTTACTTTTACTGTTTAGAGTTCTCTATGTGATTTATTACCCTATAGACCTTTCTCCAGAGGAGGCTCAGTACTGGGATTGGTCGAGGCATCTGGATCTGAGCTATTACTCTAAGCCACCTATGGTGGCTTACTTGAACTTTCTAAGTACAAAGCTCTTTGGTAACACGGAGCTTGCTGTGAGACTTACCCCCATGATTCTTTCCTTCCTTCTTTCTTTGGCAACCTATTTCTTTGTAAAACGTGTGTTTGATAGGAGAACGGCGCTTGTAGCATCAACCCTTCCTCAGATTACAGTAGGTTTTTCTATAAACTCCCTCCTTATGACAACGGATGTGCCCTTCTTGTTCTTTTGGTCCATCTCTGTAATATCCATATACTATGCCTTGGAAAAGAACACTAAACTACATTGGCTCTTGGTTGGTCTGTTTTCTGGCGTTGCTTTTTTGAGCAAGTATACTGCAATGTTTTTGCTCCCTTTGACCCTCTTATGGATGCTCCTCTCAAAAAGGTTAAGAGAAAGGACACCCTACGTTAGTTTACTGCCTGCTATAGTCCTTTCTCTGCCGGTGTTTGTGTGGAACTACCAGCATGACTTTGTTTCTTTTAAACATGTGTCCACTCTGGCTTCAAAAAGTGAAAGCTTCATCTCATTGTACGACGTCTCCCAGTTTATTCTGGGAGAGACCTTGCTTTTAAGCTTTATCCCATTTCTCTTCTTGATTTATGCTTGGTTTAAAAGCTTTAAAAGTAAAAGGTTACTTTTCTTTACTGTGTACTCCCTTCCTGCCTTTGGCTTCTTCTTCCTTCTGTCTTTGCATAAAAGGGTGGAGGCAAACTGGCCTGGCTTTGCATACTTCTCTGGATTTGTGCTTCTGTCTTACTTCCTTGCCAGAAGCCGCATGCTTCTTCCGACGTATTTTCTCTCGGCTGTGCTCTTTCTTTTTCTGCACTTTACTCCCCTTTTTGACAAGCTTGGCCTTCGTTCCCTCCTGCCACCCAATAGAGACCCAACCATTATCCTTTTAGGATGGAAGGAATTGGGAAAGGAGGTAAGTCAGCTTTACACTGGCAAAGAGATGATCTTTTCACCACATTACCAGGTTACCGCAGAGCTTGCCTTTTATGTAAAAGGCCAGCCAAGCACCTTCTGCGTTAACTTGGGAAGAAGGATGAATCAGTATGACCTTTGGAAGGAGGGGATGAAGAACTACATGGGAAAGAATGCCATTTTTGTAAGCGTGGGACCTGTAGAAGATCGGATTCTAAGGGCCTTTGATGGTATAATGGAAGAGAGGATCTACAGAGTCTTTTGGAGGGGTCAAGCAGTGAACACTTTTTATATATATAAACTTAAAAACTACAAAGGCTTGGAGGAAAGCTTACCGATGGGTTATTAGAATTATCCTAAGCATATACTTCCTTTGCTTACTTCTTTACCACCTTCTGCCGGTAAAGTTTTTTACAAACGTAAACTACTCCATAGTTAATCCAAGCCCAGTGCCTTTTTACAAGCAGTGCACTTATGTAATGGGAGTCAAAACTTTTTACAACTCCCCTTTAGGTAATCCAAACAAGCTCATTGAAGAGTTAAGGAGAAAGGGTATAGATGTTGTTTTTTCTGATTTTCCGTGTGCTAACAGCAAGCTTTTGAACATGAGCTTCTCTGAAGGTATAAGCTACAAGGATATCCCTTTTATACTTCGCTTGTCTTACATGGTCTTTGAGTTCATTCCTAAAAATCTTGTCCTTGAAAAGCCAAGGGATATGTACTCTCTCTACTTTGGACCTTTGTGCCTCCCCTTCCTTTCAGATATGCCAGTTGTTGCCTCCTTTTGGCAGTATGACCTTCCACCTTACTCTTTTGTACTGGGCAAAAGGAGAAACCTCATTGAAAACAGATCCTGTGATGAACTATCCCCCAAAGACCTAAAAAGGTCCATACCTCTGTCTGGCAAGATAAAGCTCAGCGCTTATCTCTATTCGGAACGGGGCTTTTTTCTACCAGGGGATACAATAAAGGAGAAGGCTACTTACGTTTTAAAAGTGGATAAAGACAAAATCCTTGTTATTATAGAAAAGAATGGGAAGCTCTTTGGTGTTTACGACCAAAACATAGTAAACGAGAACCTCAACGCACAAGGATACTATAGTGTGCGCATATATACTTATACGTTTAGGTTAGGAAGGTTTTACTTTGGTATAAGATTTCTCGGCTGTCTGCCCACAGTTAGAGTAGAGTAGGTTTCACCAAATCTTAACATTTGAGCTTTACATTATAAACCTGAGAAGGAGGCAAAAATGAAGGTCATCGATGTAAGAGATGAAAGAGTGGCAAAAAGACTTATAGGTAAGCTTCTAAAAAAAAGGATGATTGTAGCCCAAGTACAAGACCCACAAGAGCTCAAGCACGACGTAATAAAAAAAGTGGATGTGGTAGTTTTAATACAGCATAAAGATTAGACCCTTGTTTAGGATCATCTACTAAGTGTTCAAATTTAACTATAATAATTATATTTAAACTTTCTGCAGGAGGTCTTTATGGCAAAAGGAAGCGTTACTTATAAGGTTTTACAGAAGCATCTTTTAAGCGGTAGGCTTGTACCTGGAGAGGAGATAGCTGTAAAGATAGACCAGACTCTGACCCAAGACGCAACTGGAACTATATCGTATCTACAGTTTGAAGCAATGGGATTGGATAGAGTAAAGACTGAGCTCTCTGTAAGTTACATAGACCATAACATGCTACAAACAGATTACAAAAACCCAGATGACCACAAGTATCTTATGAGCGTTGCCAAAAGATACGGTATATACCTCTCCAAGCCAGGAAACGGTATATGCCATCAGGTGCATTTGGAGAGGTTTGCGAAGCCAGGCAAAACACTCTTGGGTTCAGATTCCCATACTCCTACATCCGGTGGTGTTGGTATGATAGCTATAGGGGCTGGTGGGCTCGATGTGGCAGCTGCTATGGCCAGAGAACCTTTCTATTTAAAGATGCCCAAGGTGGTAGGTGTAAGGCTCACTGGAAAAATGCCACAATGGGTAACTTCAAAGGATATAATACTTGAGCTTTTAAGAAGGCTAACGGTCAAGGGTGGTGTAGGGAAGATATTTGAGTACTTTGGTGAGGGAATTAAGGAACTCTCTGTTCCAGAAAGGGCCACCATAACAAATATGGGGGCTGAGCTTGGAGCCACCACATCACTTTTCCCATCAGACGAGATAACAAGGGATTATCTCAGGGCACAGGGAAGAGAAGAAGATTGGGTCAATCTGATACCAGAGCCTGATGCAGAGTACGACGAGCTTATAGAGATAAACCTCTCTGAGCTTGAACCCCTGATAGCGTGCCCTCATTCTCCAGATAACGTAGTCCCAGTCTGCCAAGTGGAAGGCATAAAAGTGGATCAAGTGGTCATAGGTTCTTGCACCAACTCTTCCTTTGTTGATCTTTCAAGAGCTGGAAGCATGTTAGAAGGGAGGCGTGTACATCCAGATGTAGTCTTTGCTGTTGCACCTGGTTCCAAACAAGCTTTGGAGCTTATAACTCAGAGTGGAATTCTCCTTAACTTTTTAAAGGCTGGAGCAAGGATACTTGAAAGTGCCTGTGGACCTTGTATTGGTATGGGATATGCCCCACCAAGCGGTGGAGTGTCTATCCGTAGCTTTAACAGGAACTTTGAAGGGAGGTCTGGAACCAAGGATGCAAAGGTATATTTAGCTTCTCCAGAGGTATGCGTAGCTTCAGCCATAGCTGGAGAGATAACAGATCCAAGGAAGCTCTCCCAGAAAGAAGGCATAAGGTGGATAAAGATAAAAATGCCAGAGAGGTTTCCCTACGGAGACGAAGCCATAATAGAACCCCTACCTGAAGAGGAGGCAAAGAAGGTAAGCATATACAGGGGGCCCAACATAGCTCCACTTCCAGAGTTTGACCCACTGCCAGAAAGCATCCATGCTCAGATAGCCCTAATAGTTGGAGATAACATAACCACAGACCATATAATGCCAGCCGGTGCTCAGATACTTCCTCTCAGGTCCAACATATACGCCATATCTGAGTACGTATACCAATATGTGGACCCGGAGTTTGTAAACAGGGCAAAGAGGATAAAGGAAGAGAAAAACATAGCAAGCATCATTGTAGGTGGAGAGAACTACGGACAAGGCTCTTCAAGGGAGCATGCAGCTTTGGCTCCAAGGTTTCTTGGGGTGCGTGCAGTTGTCGCCAAATCCTTCGCCCGCATCCACCATGCAAACCTTGTAAACTTTGGAATAGTTCCATTAGAACTCATCAACAAGGAGGATTATCACAGATTTTCCCTTTTGGATGAGATATACATACCCGAGCTTGCAGAAAGATTAGGAAAAGGAAAGGAGATAATCCTTATCAAAAAGGATGAAAACGAAGAGATACCATGTAGGTATAGCCTTACTTCAAAACAGATATCTGTTCTCCTTGCCGGAGGTCTTTTGAATTGGATAAAGAACAAACAAGGGGCTGGAGTAGCTGGAGGTTAGTAAGCATGAAGATGAGAAAGGTAGTATCACTAATAGGTGCTGGTAATGTGGGGGAACATGTGGCCAGTCTTTTAGCCCTCAGAGGACTTGTTGACGTTAGGATGTTTGACATTCCAAGGAAAGACGGAGAGAAGACTATAGAGCCTGTAAAGGGGAAGGCTTTGGATATGAGGCAGATGCTTGCAGCCATTGACATTGACGCAAAGGTAGATGGATTCTCTGTAAGTCCAGAAGGGGATGGATACGATGCCCTTGAGGGAAGTGACATCATAGTGATCACTGCAGGTTTTCCAAGAAGGCCGGGAATGTCAAGGGAGGACCTCCTTGAAAAGAATCTCTCTATCCTTTCTGTAATAGCTGATAGAATAAAGCATTTTGCCAAAGATGCTGTAGTCATAGTAGTGACTAACCCTGTTGACCTTATGACCTATACCGTGTACAGAATGCTTGGCTTTAGCAAAAGAAAGGTTTTGGGAATGGCTGGTGTTCTTGATTCGGCAAGGTTTAAGACCTTCATATCTCAGGAGATAAAGGTATCGCCTAAGGATATACATGCCTATGTCATAGGAGGACATGGGGACGAAATGGTTCCACTCATAAGTATATCCAACGTAGGTGGCATACCACTAAAAAGCATGCTTCCAGATGGAAAGCTCAAGGAACTCATAAAAAGAACCCAGTTTGGTGGGGGTGAGATAGTAGACCTTATGGGAACTTCTGCCTACTACGCTCCAGCGGCCTCTGTTGTAGAGATGGTAGAAGCTATCGTAACAGACAATAAGAGGATCCTGCCTTGTTCTGTGTACCTTGACAAAGAGGATGGCAAATACTATGAGGCAGAAGACTTATGC
>JBKBPE010000022.1:0-14567 GCA_046293375.1 Aquificaceae bacterium | reverse complement strand
GGCCCTTAGAATCCTCAAGCAGGATGGTAGAAAAATAGGGCTTTCTACAGATTTTTCCATGATTGATGAGGAGGACAAGAGAAAGATAATCAGAAGGATTCTGAAACAAAAGGGATTGGATGAAAAACTTTTAGAAAAGACGCTATCCTACCTATCCTTAAAAAGGGAAAAGTTGCAAGATAGCGGAGACTTGGAGGAAATATATATAGAATATCTGAAGGCATTGAAAAGCTCAGACCTTTTGGACTTTTCTGAACTTTTGTACCAGTTTTATAACCTTTTGAAGGCTCATGGTAATCAATGGAAAAGCTTCTTTAAGTTTGTTCTGGTGGATGAGTTCCAGGATACAAACACTGTTCAGTACGAGATCATAAGACTTTTAGCAAAGGAAAATGTTTGCGTTGTTGGGGACCCAAACCAGTGTATATACGAATGGAGGCATGCAAAACCCGATAACATACTGAGGTTTATGGAAGACTTCAAACCAGATGTTATCAAGCTTGAGTACAATTATCGCTCCAATAAAAACATAATTGCATTGGCCAACGCCATACTCACTCACTCTCATGCACCATGGAAGCATCTTGTACCAGTCCTAAAGACCGTCAGAGATGGAAACAAAAAACCAGTTGTAAGAAGGTTTGAGAACGAAATGGATGAATCAGCATGGATAGCTCAGGAAATAAAGAAGCTTCTCGGACTCTTCCCCTCCTCGGATATAGCACTGCTTGTAAGAGCTGGATATATAACAGATGCTATAGAAAGAGCTCTCTTTCAGGCTAAAGTACCCTACAAGGTGGTCGGTGCAGTCAGATTCTTTGAAAGGTCAGAAATAAAGGATGTACTTGGATTTCTAAAAATTCTTGTGAACCCAAGGGATGAGATATCCTTTTTGAGATGCCTGGAGTGTGTTGGTCTAAGCAGAATCTTTGAGCTAATAAAAGAGTTTTACAAAGGAAACTGGCTTGATACATCAAAGGAAGCTTTAGGGCATCTTTCTAAGAAAGGGTCAGAAGGGATGTACAAACTCTTGCAAAGTTTAGCAAAGCTGAGTAAAAACTCAGAAAGATACTCTTTGGCTCTCAAAGAGTTTTTAGAAGAAATAGACTATCAAAACTACATGCAACAAAGGTATGGAAAGGATCACGAGGAAAGGAAGGAAAATTTGAGAGAGTTTATAAATTTTCTTGAGGAGAAGGAAAAAGAAGGATATACACTTATGGATGTGCTTGAAGAGATAAATCTAATGGGAGGAGAGGAGGATAGCTCAGATTCTGTTAAGGTAATGACTATACATGCCAGCAAAGGACTTGAATTTTCTGCTGTTTTTCTGCCAAGGCTAGAGGATGGTATACTGCCTCATGAGAAAGCAATGGGAAACATAAGCCAGATTGAGGAAGAAAGAAGGCTCTTTTATGTGGCTGTAACCAGGGCAAAAGAGCTTCTTTACATGACATATACAAGGTCCAAGGGCAGGAAGCCAAGCAGGTTTCTTTCAGAAATACCAAAAGAACACCTAGACCTTTCAGCATACAGAATAAAAAGAACTTCCTACAAAGAAGAGTTCGGGGTTCTACACTCCTTCAGTGTTGGAGATAAAGTAAAGCATATGATCTTTGGTACAGGAAGGATAGTCTCCATAGATGGGGAAAAGGCAGTCGTAGACTTTGATGGGAGGGTAAAGTCTATACACAAAGCCTTCTTGGAGCTTATAACATGATGAAATTCAGAGCTTCCCTTAGGTGGGAAACTCCTATAACTTCCATGTCTTCTATATCTATACAAGCAGATTTGGGAACTATTGCACGGTCAAAGCCAAATCTTTTTGCCTCCTTGAGCCTTGAATCGGAAAAATGGACAGCTCTTATCTCTCCAGACAGTCCAACTTCTCCAAAAGCTATCAGATTATCCATGGGTTTTTCTTTGACTGACGAAGCTATTGCCAGTACAACGGCAAGGTCAATGGCAGGCTCTCTTATCTGAATACCTCCTACCACGTTGATAAACACATCTTTGTCTCTTGTGAATATCTTCCCTTCTTTCTCAAGTACGGCAAGCATAAGGGACAATCTGTTTATATCGTATCCCTGGGACCTCCTCTGGGGAGTAGTGTACAAGGCTTGAATAGTAAGAGCTTGGACCTCAACCAAAACTGGTTTGCTACCCTCTGTATAGGGAAACGCTAAGCTTCCAATTGAATTTGTTCTCTCCTGAAGGAAGAAGGCCGAGGGTTCAAGGATCTCTCCAAGACCACCATCGGACATATTGAACACAGCCACCTCGCCAGATGAACCAAATCGGTTTTTAACAACTTTGAGCACTCTGTAGAAGTTGAACCTCTCACCTTCAAAGTAAAGTACAGTATCAACTAAGTGTTCAAGGACTTTTGGCCCAGCTATGCTCCCATCCTTTGTTATCTGACCAACCAAAAAGGTTGGTATACCCATTGACTTACAAAACTCTGCTATTTTAAAAGCGCAGTCCCTAACCTGTGCTACACTACCAGGGGATGACTCCAAAGATTCTGTGTAAACAGTTTGTATAGAATCCACAACTAAGAGGCTTGGGCTTGTTTCTTTCAAGCTTTCAAAAAGGGTCTCCAAGTTTGTTTCTGGAAGAATGAGCACATCTTTACTCCACACGCCAGTTCTTCTTCCTCTTATGGCTATCTGAGGTCCAGACTCTTCTCCAGACACGTACAGTACTGGTCCATACCTTTCGGCATACCTATATGAGACCTGTAAAAGGAGGGTTGACTTTCCTATCCCTGGTTCGCCTGCAAGGAGTATAACCTGCCCTTCAACTATACCACCACCAAGAGCGAGATCAAGGTTCTCGAAACCAGTGCTTAGTCTCTCAAGCCTCTCCTCATCCCAATCTGATATTGGTTTTACCATAGATGGCTTTTTATAACTTACCATGTTCGTATTTCCAAGTTCCTCCACCATAGAGTTCCAAGTTCCACAGGATGGACATCTTCCCAACCACTTAACGGATGAGTATCCGCACACCTGGCAGACAAAGGGGTTTCTCTTTTCTTTCATACAAGCATTAAATGTAATTCTATTAACCAAGGGGTCAAGCTCACAAGAATGGTATAATCTATTCAATGGAGCAAATCAGCCCAATAGCTTACTTCCTTAACTATCTTTGGGTTTTCCTTATTATTCTTTTTGTTGTTCTTCCTATATGGAGGAAATTTATACTCAGTAAAGCAAGGGAGACTACTATAAGGAGGTTAGAAAAGCAGAGAAATAGCAGGGTAATAACCCTTATACATAGGCAAGAAAGCTTAGCCCTTTTGGGCATTCCCATATTTAGGTTTATAAACATAGAAGATTCTGAGCAGGTCCTTAGAGCCATAAGGATGACACCAGAAGATATGCCCATAGACCTGATAGTACATACACCGGGAGGTTTAGCCCTTGCAGCCACACAGATAGCCAACGCTCTCTCAAGACATAAGGCACCCGTAAGGGTAATAATCCCCCATTATGCCATGTCTGGGGGGACCCTTATAGCGCTTGCTGCAGATGAGATCATCATGGACCCCAATGCCGTTCTTGGTCCCGTTGACCCGCAGCTGGGGCAGATGCCAGCATCTTCCATAATCAAAGTGCTTGAGATTAAAAAGCCAGAAGATACAGATGACCAGACTATCATTCTTGCTGATGTAGCAAGGAAGGCAATAAACCAGATGATAGAGTACTTAGTAAATTTGCTAATGAGCAACGGAGTGGAAGAGGAGAAAGCGAGAGCTATAGCAATAGAATTATCCACGGGTAAATACACACATGACTATCCCCTGAGCGTTGAGAGATTAAAAAGCTTAGGACTCAACATAAGTACAGAGGTTCCTGAGGATGTGTACGCACTTATGGAACTGTTTCCACAGCCCATGGGGTCTCAGGTACCATCTGTTCAGTATATACCAGTGCCTTACAGGACGCACGGAGGTCAATGAACTGTGAAAATAAGTGTTGGTATAGTTGGGTGTGGTGTTGTGGGAACTGGAACCGTCAGGCTGCTCTTAGAAAACGCTTCTTTAATAAACAAAAGAACTGGTATTCAAGTGCTTTTGACAATGGTGGCCGACAAAGATTGGGAGAGGGAAAGAGAGATCGAAGTCCCAAAAAGTTTAAGGACTGAAGATTACAGAAAAGTTATAGAGAGCAGTGACATAGTTGTGGAACTTGTAGGAGGTAAGACCTTTGCCAAGGACCTAATTTTGGAGGTTCTTGAGAGGGGAAAGCACGTTGTAACCGCAAACAAACGCCTTTTAGCTGAGGATGGTTTTGAAATATTCAAGAAAGCCAAAGAAAAGGGTCTATACGTAGGTTTTGAAGCATCCGTTGGAGGGGGCATACCCATAGTAAAAGCTCTCAAGGAAGGCCTTTCGGCAAATAGGATAGAGAGCATACACGGGATACTAAACGGAACCACAAACTATATACTCACCCAGATGCTTGAGGAAGATATGAGCTTTCCCCATGCTCTTGAAATGGCTCAGAAAAAAGGCTATGCAGAAGCAGACCCATCCCTTGATATAGATGGTTGGGATTCGGCGCACAAGCTTTGTATACTTTCTACGATAGCTTTTGGAAAGTATATTCCTTTTGAAGAGGTCTACGTTGAAGGTATAAGAAACGTAGATGTTCTTGATGTGGAGCTGGGCAAAGAGATAGGTTATACCCTTAAGCTACTTGCCATATCAAAACAAAAAGGAGGGGAGTTAGAGGTAAGAGTTCACCCTACCTTTATAAGGTCTGGAGATGCTTTGGCAAAGGTTTCGGACGTTTACAATGCCATAATGGTGGAAGGCGACTTTGTTGGCAAAACCATGTTTTATGGTAAAGGTGCTGGTTCCCATCCAACAGCTTCCGCTGTAGTCTCTGACATAATAGACATATCAAAGAAAGTTCTCTTCTGCAAGAAGGGCGATGAAAACCTCGAGTGGGAAACTCAAGAAATAAAAATAAACAAGAATTTTTACAGTAGATATTACCTGAGGTTTGACGTTCCAGACAGACCAGGGGTCTTGGCAAGTGTCTCGAAAGTCTTGGCAGACCACAACATAAGCATAGCGAGCGTATTGCAGAAGGAAAAGGTTTGTAAAATGGCTGGCAGGGAAAATGAGCACGTTGTCCCCCTTGTAATACTTACACACAAAGCTTACGAAAAGAGTATGCAGTCAGCTCTCAAGGAAGTAAAAAAACTACCCGTCATAGTCGGTGAGCCCATAGTCATAAGAGTAGAAGAGGAAGCAGACTGAGTATTCTGGAGAGCATCCATAGAATCGTAAGGAGCAGTTAAAAGCTTATGATTCTTTAAGGATCAAGTTAATTTCTTATCCAGCGTAAATATGTGTTATAATTGTTTTATCATGGAGCATGTAAGCTTACAGTACGTTTACTTAGGTGTATTAGCCATGTGCATATCCTTAGGTCTCACCCTGCTAGCTGGTAGGCCAACGATTAGGCCAAGCAAACTACAAGCCTTGTTGGAAGGGTATGTAAGGTTTGTAAGAAGTATGCTCATCGAGAATACCGGAAGGGAAGGTCTAAGGTACACACCCCTTATTGCTAGTATAGGGGTGTTTGTCTTTTTCTCCAATCTTCTCGGCATGATTCCTGGACTTGAGGCTCCTACCAGCTCTGTAAACACAAATCTAGCCATAGCGCTCACTGTTTTTATCTTTTACAACTTGGAGGGGTTCAGGATCCATGGATTGGGTTATTTAAAACACTTTATGGGGCCAATTCCTCCATTGGCACCTTTCTTTTTCCTCATAGAAGTTGTTTCTAACCTTGCAAGGCCTATAACTTTGACCTTGAGGCTCTTTGCTAACATGAAGGGTGGGGCACTCCTTCTTTTAGTTTTAGTAAGTCTTGCTGTAAAAAACCCCTTCACTATGGCAGCATCTCCTTTGATCTTGCTCTTTATAATAGCTATAAAGTTTTTGGCTGTCTTCATACAAGCTTATATTTTCATGATCCTTTCAGTTATCTACATAGCAGGTGCTGTAGTTCATGAGGAACATTGAATGAAAAATCCTATGGAAGGAGGTTTGAAATGAAAACCAGAACTATGATGCTAGCCGTACTTCTTGGTGCAGGTGCAGCCTTTGCTCAGGAGGCAGGACAGGCTGATAAGATTACAGAAGGCCTTAAGTACCTTGCTGCTGGTCTTGCTGTAGGTCTTGCAGCCTTAGGGTCTGGTATTGGAATGGGGCATGTTGTTAGAGGAATGCAGGAAGGGACGGCAAGGAACCCTACAACCGGTGGGAGGCTACAAACGGCCATGTTTATTGGACTGGCCTTTATAGAAACCCTAGTCCTTTACGCATTGCTTGTAGCTATAATACTACTTTTTGTAAAATAGCATTTTTGGAGGGTTTTCCCCTCCCGGAGGTTTAAACATGGCAACGCAGCGAAACGTGACCCGCAAATCAAACTTAAAAAGGAAAAGGAAGAGTGGCTTTCTGGCCAGAATGGCAACAAAGAGTGGAAGAAAGATAGTAAACAGAAGAAGAAGCAAAGGAAGGAAGAGACTCACGCCTTGAAGAGGATTGCTATTGGTTTCTTAAGGTTATGGCAGGTTTTTATATCTCCTTTGTATCCGCCAAGCTGTAGGTACTATCCCTCCTGTTCCAACTATGCTATAATGGCTGTAGAAAAGCATGGAGCATTCAAGGGTATGATTAAAGCCCTTTGGAGAGTGTTAAGGTGCAATCCTTTTTCTAAAGGAGGTGCTGATTATCCCTGATGGAAAAGAATGAAATAGACATAAAAAGGCTTTTTATATTCTTTGTTCTCATAACCCTCTTCATTTTTAGCTTTGAGCTTTATACCTATTACTTTACCCCAAAGGAGCAGGTTAAAAAAGTAGAAAGAAAGGAGGAGCCAAAGAGTGCTCCACAGCTCATGCTTGGAACCACAAGAGAAGCAAAAAGGCTTCAGAATATACAGACTTTTGATTTTAGCAACTTTAAAGTGTCCATATCCACTGATGGGGGTAAGATAACAAGCATCATAGATAAGAGGTACTCTTTTGACCTTATAACAAATGAGGAGAGAAAGCTCAACATATATCCTCTTGAGGTTTACACAGGAGACCCAAGCATAGACCAAAAACTGAACTTTTCCACTTACAGTATAAAAAAAATAGCGGATAGCATAGTTATGAGCTATTCAGAAGGAAATATAAATCTCGTGAAAACATTAGAATACAAAGGGGACTACTTTCGTGTGTCCATAAGCTCCAGAGGTATAAACCTTCCCATATATATACTTGCTGGAACTAACGTAAAGAGTGATGAATTTTACACTCACTCAGGACCGGTAGTAAACATAGGGGGAAGAATAGAAAGGCTCGACCCTAAAAAGATAGAGGGTAGGGAGATAATAACGGGGGATATAAAGTTTGCGGGGGAGGAGAGCAGGTATTATTTCAAAGGCTTTGTTGGACCAATATCATCTGTTGTAATATACAAGCTTGGAGATGGGAGCACTTTCACGTTGGCTCAGATAAAGGATCCTCTCATCCTTTATGCTGGGGCAAAGGAGTATTCAAGGTTAGGGAAGATAGGGCTCTCAGATGTTATAGACTATGGCATGCTGAAGATGGTCGTAAAACCCCTTTTTGCGTTTATGTACTGGATATACGAACACCTCCGCTCATGGATCTTTTCCATACTTGCACTGACTTTCATTGTTAGGCTTTTTATGTTCCCGCTGACGTACAAAAGCACAGTGGCTATGGCAAAGCTGTCTGAGCTCGCTCCAAAGATACAGCAGATAAAAGAAAAGTACAAGGAAGACCCTTCAAAGATGCAAGAGGAGATGATGAAGCTTTACTCACAGATGGGTTTCAATCCCATGTCTGGATGTCTTCCCATCTTTCTTCAGATCCCCGTATTTTTTGCCCTTTACAAGGTTCTTACCATAACAGCAGACCTTCAGCTGGCATCCTTTCTTTGGATACCAAGCCTTTCGCAAAAGGATCCATACTATGCGCTTCCCATACTCATGGGTCTTACAATGATAGCCCAGCAGTTTATAAATCCAAATCCAGATAAATCCCAGAACATAGTTATGTACATATCATCTGTAGCCTTTACCTTTCTCTTTGCCAGTTTCCCAGCTGGCTTGGTTCTTTACTGGACTTTTAACAACCTGCTCAATATAGCTCAAAGTTATATCATAAAAGAGGTACTTTTAAAAGACAGGAATAAGGTTCAAAAGAAGAGGAAAACTAAAAAATGATAGATAGGTACACAAGGGAAAAGATCGGTAATGTATGGTCTGAGGTAAACAAGTTTAAAAAGTGGTTACTGGTGGAGATCGCCGTTTGTGAGGCTTGGGAAAGACTTGGAAAGATACCAAAAGAGGCTCTTGAGGAGATAAAGAGAAAGACTTATATAGACCAAGAGATTGTAAAAAGAATAAAAGAGTATGAAAGTATATACATGCACGATGTTTTAGCCTTTATTTCTGCCATATCTCAGCAGATACCCCAGCACTCCCATTACTTTCATATGGGGTTAACATCCTCCGATATAGTGGATACAGCCTTGGCTCTGCAGATCAGAGAGGCCCTTGACATTATAGTGAAGGATGTGGAGCAAGTTCTTGAGGAGCTAAAAGAACTGGCTTTTGAGCATAAAGAAACTCTTATGATGGGAAGGACCCATGGAGTACATGCAGAACCTATAACCTTGGGACTTAAGTTTGTGGTTTGGTACGATGAAATGAGAAGAAACAGAGAGAGACTGCAAAGAGCCTATGATAGTATATCTTATGGAAAGATCTCTGGGGCTGTTGGAACTTACTCCAACTTAGACCCGAGGGTAGAGGAGATAGCTTTTAAGAAGTTAAACCTGAAGGTAGAGCCAGCCTCTACACAGATAGTTCATAGGGATAGGCATGCCGAAGTCATGTACGCTTTGGCAACCACTGCCGCATCTTTAGAAAAGTTTGCCACAGAGATAAGACATCTTCAAAGAACAGAGGTGTTTGAAGTCCAAGAGCCTTTCGAAGAAGGTCAAAGAGGGTCCTCTGCCATGCCTCATAAGAGAAACCCCATACATGCAGAGCGCATATGCGGGCTTTCAAGAGTGATAAGGTCTAACCTGATGGTTGCTTTGGAAAACATAGTCCTTTGGCACGAAAGAGACATATCACATTCTTCCTCCGAAAGAGTAATCCTTCCCGATTCAACCATAGCCCTTGACTATGTTTTGAACCTATTTCTTAGAATACTCAGAGGTCTTGTTATAGATAAAGAGAGAATGCTAAAGAATATGGACCTGTCTTATGGACTTTATGCATCCTCAAAGGTTCTCGTAAGGCTGATGGAGAAGGGTGTGCCAAGAGACAGAGCCTACAGTATAGTTCAAGACTGTGCCATGAGAAGCTGGAGAGAAAAGGTACCTTTCAAACGATCTCTGAAGGAACACAGCCAAGTTACAGCTCTACTCAGTGCAGAAGAGATAGAGGAAAACACAAAACCGGAGATCTTCTTAAAGAACATAGACTATATATACAAAAAGGTTTTCACACCTTAAAGAGATAGTTTCCAGAGTGCAAAAGCTACATCTGGATGAGGTGGACTAAATGAGAAAGAGTAATGTAGTTTGGCACAACTTCGAAGTCACAAGGGGGATGAGAAACCGTTTGAACAATCATAAAAGCATGGCGGTATGGTTTACAGGTTTACCAGCATCTGGTAAATCTACCATAGCCCATGCTACAGAGAAAAAACTATATGAGCTTGGTATTAGAACCTACACGCTTGATGGTGATAATATAAGACATAGTTTGTGTTCCGACCTTGGTTTTTCAAAAAAGGACCGCGATGAAAACTTACGTAGGGTGGCAGAAGTTGTAAAGCTCTTTGTAGATGCTGGAATAATAGCTTTGGCGGCTTTTGTCTCACCCTTGAAAGAACAAAGGGAGAAAGTCAAGAGCATAATAGGTAGGGAAGACTTTTTAGAGATATATTGCAGATGTCCCGTGGAAGTTTGCGAATCAAGAGACCCTAAGGGTATGTATAAAAAGGCAATACTGGGCAAAATAGAAGAATTTACCGGAATATCCTCTCCCTATGAAGAGCCGGAGAACCCAGACCTCGTGCTGGATACTCATCTTCTCTCTGTGGAAGAGAGCGTAGAAAAGGTGGTTAGTTTAATAAAGAAAAGAGTGTTTTAATCAAAAGGAAATTTTCCATAAAAACTTCCATTCAGTTGTGTAGTTTCTATGATATAAGCTCTACAGAATCATCAAGGGGCTCTTGAAAAGTCAACTCAGAAAGTAATACTGTTTCAAAAATCCCATAGTAAAATAGCTTTGGTGCATAGAAAGGCTTTTAACACAAACTCCAACCACAATACTCCATTATCTTAACATACACAACCCTTAGCCTTGTACAACATATTTAGGATGTCAAAGATGGATTTTAAAAAGCCTTCTGTTTTTGACTTGTTGGATAGCCATAGGGAGATGGCTTCTTGAGATATCCACAGGCTTATGGAACCTCTTTGGACTAATACTTTGTCGTATTCTTACTCAGCGGCGGTAGTCTGTGGGAAACACAGGCTATTTTTGAAAGACCCTGATGGAGTTATGAGTTGGTAGTGAGTAGTTGTAAATGCGCCATCAACTCCTAACTCATAACTATTCTTGAAAGGCCCTGACTTCAAACTCACGGAGGGTCTATAATATATAAAGGAGGTTTGTTATGTTTGACGGATTTGAGGAAATAACAGACCAAGAGGTTTACGATAAAGCTATGGCCGGAGATAAGCCTGCAGTCTTGCTCATGACCCATGAAGGTAATAAGCTGAACAACGCTTTTTATATGGTCTTGATTAAGTTTCAGAAGCTTTACGGTGATGAAGTCAACTTCTATTACTTAGATACATCAAAGAACACTATCGCCGAAGACATTGGAGTATTCACATTCCCAACTGTACTTTACTTTAGGGATACCATGGAGCTCGAAAGGCACGACTATTTACCATCTGAAGAGGAAGTGGAAAAAGCAATAAGGAGGCTCTTGAGAAAGTGAAGATACTTTGGGCACCCTGGAGGTCTGCATACGTAGAGAATGTAGGGCGTATAAACGAATGTTTTCTGTGTGATGCTGTCAATAAACCGGAAGATAAATTAAGGGATTTCCTCGTTCTTCGTAGGGGCAAAAGAGCCTTTGTTATATTTAATAAGTATCCCTACAACGCTGGACATCTGATGGTTTCTCCCATTGAGCATATTGGGAGCTTCCTGTCCTTAGATGAAGAGACGGCCTTGGAGATACATAGATTAACAAGAGCATGCATAGAAGCTCTGAGTGTATGCTTAAAGCCTCACGGGTTTAATGTGGGTTATAACTTGGGGAGGCCAGGAGGAGCTGGGTTTGAGGAACACATACATCTTCATATCGTACCCAGATGGGTAGGCGATACAAACTTCATGCCTGTCATATCCAACACAAAGATAGTATCCCAAGACCTTTATGAGCTTTACGATAGGATAAAACCTGTCTTTGACGGTATTGTAAATGCTACTTGAGGTTACCCATCTGGACCTTTGGTATGGAGACAATCATGTTTTGAAGGATGTTAGCTTTTATGTAAAAAGTGGGGAGGTTCTGTGCATTGTAGGAGAATCGGGTTCTGGAAAGTCCTCCATCCTTAATGCAATAATGGGGCTACTTCCAAAACATACAAGAGTGTATGGAAGTATAAAGTTCAAAGGTAAAGAACTTATTGGTCTAAAGGAAAAAGGCTATAGAGATATAAGGGGGAGGTACATATCTATAGTCTTTCAAGAGCCATCCTCTTACCTTGATCCACTGTTCAAGGTGGGACCGCAGATAGAAGAAACTTACATAGCACATTTTGGGAAGAAAGGAGCAAAGGAGAGGGCTATAAGGGCTTTAAAGGAGGCGGGCGTTCAGGATGCTCAGAGGGTTTATTCTTTATACCCCCATCATCTATCTGGCGGCCTAAAGCAGAGGGTGTGTATATCCATAGCTACAGTTTGCGACCCTGACCTTATACTTGCTGATGAACCAACAACAGCCCTTGATGTTCCTGTACAGAATAAGATACTTGACCTTTTTAGGAACTTTAGAGACAAAGGTAAGGCCATAGTGCTTGTAACTCATGACTTTGGCGTTGTTGCAGAAGTGGCGGACAGGGTTATAGTTTTAAAGGATGGGGAGATCTTAGAAGAAAAGGATGTTTTCAGCATATTTGACAATCCAGAACATCCGTACACTTTACAACTTTTGAGGGCTTTGTGAAGAGATGCCTTACTTTCCTGCCTTCTTGAACCTAAAAGGTAAGAGCCTCTTGGTCGTTGGTGGTGGACCTGTGGCCGAAAGGAAGGTAGATAAACTGCTCGCTTTTGAGCCAAACATTAAGGTCATAGCCCCTAAGGTAACAGCAGGAATAAAGGAGCTTTATAGAAAGGGGAAGATAAAGCTGGTGCTCAGAAAAGTCAGACTTTCAGACATAAAAGGGGCCTTTGCTGTGATAGTTGCCGTTGATGACCTCCAACTTCAAAAGAGGCTTTACGAGCAGTGTAAAAAAAGGGGAATACTATGCAACTCGGTTGATAGCATAGATTACTGCTCTTTTATATTCCCTGCCCTTATAGTAAAAGGGGATGTGGTTATAGGCATATCCACCTCCGGTAAGGTCCCAGCACTTTCAAGAGCAGTAAGGGAGTATTTAGAAAAGGTTTTACCGCAAAATATTGAAGAAGTAGAACGTAAGCTGGAAGAAGCTAGGAAAAACTTACCCAAAGGCGAAGGAAGACAGAGGATAATCACACAACTCGCTTTAGAACTTCTTAAATTATAATGTTTCCCAATGTGGGTCCTTGGTGAGCACGATGAACCTTACAGGAAGCTGAGAAACTCTGTGCTCAACCTTATAGGAAACACACCCATGGTTAAAATAAAAAGGGTTATACCCAAGGATCTGTCTCCAAAGGTGGAGATTTATGCAAAACTGGAGAGTTTTAATCCTGGTGGTTCTGTCAAGGATAGACCAGCCCTTAGCATGTTCCTTTCTGCCATAAAGCATGGAATCCTAAAAGAGGGGAGTTGTGTGATAGATGCCACTTCTGGAAATACGGGAATAGCTCTCGCAATGGTTGGAGCTTCTCTTGGTGTACCTGTAGAACTTGCTATGCCAGCAAACGTGAGCGAGGAAAGGAAGAAGATCATAAAGTCTTTTGGCGCCGAAGTACATCTGACAGACCCTTTGGAGGGTACAGATGGGGCTATACTTTTTGTTAGAGAAAAGGTGAGAAGGAAGTCAGATAGGTATGTATATCTTGACCAGTATAACAACCAGGCCAACTGGAAAGCACACTTTTACTCTACAGGGGTAGAGATATGGAATCAAACGGCTGGTAGGATAACTCACTTTGTAGCTGGCATAGGGACTGGTGGAACTGTGATGGGGACGGGGAGGAGGTTAAAAGTTTACAATCCAGATATTCAAGTTATAGGCGTCCAACCAGCCTATCCATTCCATGGCATTGAGGGACTAAAGCACATAGAAAGCTCCATAAAACCGGGCATATTCGATGAGACCTTTCTTGACAGAACCATCTTTGTAGAAACGGAGGATGCCTACAGCATGACAAAAAGGTTAGCGTTGGAAGAGGCCCTTTTTGTAGGACAATCTTCTGGTGCTGCACTCTTTGCCGCCATTCAAGTAGCTAAAGATATAGAAGAGGGTCTTGTCGTAGTTATCTTTCCAGATGGGGGTGAAAAGTATCTTTCAACAGCACCATTTAAAGAAATATAATAATGCAGTGAAATACGCCAGGTGAAAAATTCAAAAAAAATTTCAAAGACAAGTCTATCAATAAAAAAAGTGGTAGAGCTATAAGCAGGTAGAAAGCCTATACTGACAGACATCCAATATGCTTATGCTATTGGATTTAGTTTGATAATGCCTAATTTCTCACTCAGCGTATAAGCTATACTTATAATTTATATAAAAAATTTCTACTTGACATAGATAATCGTTGCACTAAAATAATAAATGAATATTCAATCAAGGAGGTTTAACATGGAAACCTTTTGGGAGACCTTTAAAAGGCATGGATTAAGCAGGAGGGATTTCCTGAGGTTTAGCGCCACTATAACTGGTATTATGGGACTTTCTCCTTCCATGATACCGGAGGTGGTGCGGGCTTTGGAAACAAAGCCAAGGGTTCCTGTTCTGTGGCTGCACGGCCTTGAGTGTACATGCTGCTCAGAATCCTTTATAAGGTCTGCAACTCCCTTAGCTTCTGATGTGGTACTTACCATGATCTCCCTTGAGTACGACGATACCCTAACTGCTGCGGCGGGAGAAGCCATAGAAAAGCATAGGGAAGAGGTGATGAAGAAGTATTGGGGAAACTATATCCTTGCGGTGGAAGGGAACCCACCCTTGGGCGAGGACGGTATGTACTGTGTAGTGGGTGGTAAGGCCTTTTTGGAAAACCTCAAAGAGACCGCAAAGGGAGCAAAGGCGGTGATAGCTTGGGGTTCGTGCGCCAGTT
>JBKBPE010000021.1:0-14735 GCA_046293375.1 Aquificaceae bacterium | reverse complement strand
CAAGAATAACTCCACCGTTACCGCTTACATTTCCAATGATCTCGCCGTCTATCCTCGTCAGCCCGTTAGGAGCTGTTAAGTTTCCTTCAAAGACACACCCAGCACCTATGATGGTTTTTATATCCTGGTTTGAAGCTTTTATTTCTTTACTTTTCCCAAACATAGTTCACCTCCAAACTAAGTAGTCTATTGGATTCTTTAACCTTCCCTCAAACAGCACTTCATAGTGAAGGTGTGGTCCTGTAGACCTTCCAGTAGAGCCCACATGGCCCACAACATCACCGGCTTTTACACTCTGTCCTACTTCAACTGATATGTTGGAAAGGTGTCCGTAGAGAGTATAATAGCCAGACGGATGTCTGACCATGACAGCCTTACCATAGTCCCCATAGTGGCCAGCCAGCTCAACCATTCCATCAGCTGTGGCCATAACCCTGCTTCCGTAAGGTGCTTCTATGTCTATGCCTGTGTGAAACTCATAACCTCTCCCAAAGGGGTCTCTCCTCCAGCCCATGTGGGATGTTATCCTGCCGTAGATGGGGTATCCCAAGGGAGTAGCCTTTACCTTGGACAATAGATAGTCGCTGTGGTCTTTTAAGAAATCTAGATGAGATAAGTCTTGATAATCAAACTTGTAGGATGTTCCACCCACTGCCAGAGATTTTCTTATAACCCCTCTTTTTGCAAGATAATCCTCAACCATTGCCATTTTACCTTCTACAGCCTTCAGCTTCTTACTTATAACAATCCTTTCATGCTTTAACCTCTCTTTTTCTGTTAAAGTTTCATGCTTCTCTACCCGAAGCCTTTCAGCCTCTGCTTTGAGTTTTCTCTTTTCAGACAGTAGAGTCATGTTGAGCGTATAAGACGCTATGGATACAAAGATGAAGCTCACAGCAGAGAATGCAAGGGCTTTTAGGTATGACTTTTTTATCCTGAGGGTCTTAGGAGGTTTGCCCTCGTGGTAGGCTACTATAATGCTCACATACTCCTTCATAATTGTACCCTCCTGAGTTTTAGTAAATTATAGACTGAAGAAAGATCATATTGCAATAACGGAAAGAAGAAAGATATTTATAAAACCATCTTAGGAGGTTTGAAATGCTAGGGAACAGGTCTCAGATGTACCTTGCCATGGAGGGTATGATAACCGAGGAGATGAGGTACGTGGCACAGAGGGAGGGATTGCATCCTGAGTTTGTCAGAAAAGAAGTTGCGTCAGGAAGGATGATAATACCTGCCAACATCAATCATACTCATCTTGAACCCATGTGCATAGGTGTTAACTCAAGGGTAAAGGTGAATGCAAACCTTGGAAACTCTGGACTTGCTTCGGATATACCAACTGAAGTGGAGAAGGTTAAAGTAGCCATCACGTATGGCGCAGATACAGTTATGGACCTCTCCACTGGAGACGCCATAAAAGAAACAAGAGAGGCAATCATAAAGGAGAGTACGGTTCCTGTTGGAACAGTTCCCATATACGAAGCCTTTAAGATAGTCAAAGGAAACATAAAGGAGATAACCTCCTCCCTTATACTGGACGTGATAGAGGAGCAGGCAAGGCAGGGTGTATCTTTTATGACTATACACTCTGGAGTTTTGAGAGAGTTTATACCCATGGTTCAGCATAGGGTTATGGGGATCGTCTCAAGAGGTGGGGCCATAATGGCGCAGTGGATGCTGGAGCATGAAAAACAAAACCCTCTTTATGAAAGTTTTGATAAAATATGTGAGATCTTCAAAAAGTACAATGTTAGCTTCTCCTTGGGAGACGGACTGAGGCCAGGAGCTATAGCCGATGCATCGGATAACGCTCAGCTTTCTGAACTTAAGGTTTTGGGAGAGCTAACAGAAAAAGCATGGAAGCACAATGTTCAGGTTATGGTTGAAGGCCCTGGACATGTACCCCTGGACCAGATAGAGTTTAACATGAGAGTCCAACAAAAACTATGCCATGAGGCTCCCTTTTATGTCCTTGGCCCTCTTGTCACCGACGTTGCGGCAGGATACGACCATATAGCCTCTGCCATAGGTGCTGCTGTGGCTGGTATGTACGGGGCTGCCATGCTTTGCTACGTAACCCCAAAGGAGCACCTTGGGCTTCCTAACCTGGAAGACGTTAAACAGGGTTTGATAGCTTATAAGATAGCAGCTCATGCTGCGGATATTGCTAAGAATTGGCCGGGTGCAAAGGATTGGGACTTGGAGATGTCAAAGGCCCGTTTTGCCTTTGATTGGAAAAGGCAGTTTGAGCTTGCCATAGACCCCGAGACTGCAAGATCCTTTCATGATGAAACACTTCCCCAAGAAAGATACAAAACAGCTAAGTTTTGCTCCATGTGTGGACCCGAGTTCTGTGCTTACAGAATATCCCAAAATGTGTCAGAAAAAGTAGATATCCTATTGGAGGACAAGTGGATAGTACCATAAACTATCAGGGTCTTTCAAAATAGCCCGTGTTTCTCACAGACTACCGCCGCTGAGTAAGAAATTGTATGTAGGGGCAATTCACGAATTGCACGCCTTTTACTCAAAGGGAGGATTTAAAATTTTGGTAGTTCAGGCTTCCAGCCTGTTTATAGCAGACATGAATGCATGCGCTACCAGAAAAGAATTTATAATTTGTACTTATACGCCGAGTGAGAAATTAGACATCATCAAACCAAATCCAGTAGCATAAGCATATTGGATGTCTATAAGTATAGGCTTTCTCCTGCTTTTTGTATTGGCACATTTAAGAAGGGCAAGGTGTTGTAGGGTTATAATTATAGCCCTACTGCCTTTTTTTATTGATAGACTTGTGTTTTGGCTTTTTTGAATTTTACACCCGGCGTATACTTGCTACTATACCATAAGGTTATTTATGCACCAACGCCTTCCAGAAGTTTTACATCCTATTTGTTAGAAAGGATGAGCTTTGCAGATATAATTATTTTGCTCATTGTCTATAATTTTACTATGGGATTTTTGAAACAGCCTTCTCACTTTACCACTTCCCATTCTGTGATGAGGTGATGACCTCTCTTGAAATGAGCCCTTAGTCTCAGACTTAAGAGATTTCTTAACCTTTTGAAGCCTTCACCACCTACCAAGGTGGGCACGTTTTCACCACCCACTATAACAGGAAGGTGTATGAGCCTTATCTCATCTATAAAACCCCTTCTTATAAACTCCCAGTTTATCGTAGCTCCACCTTCTACCATAAGGCTTTTTATGCCTCTTTCCACCAGCATTGGCATGAGTGCATCAAAGTCAACCAAATCCTCACCAACCATCAAGACCTCAGCTCCGGTTTCTTTAATTTTTTCTATCCTCTCTTGCGGAACCCTTTTTGTAGTTACTATTATAGTACGCGCATCCTTAGAGAATACGTTGGCGTCCGTTGGTATGTTTCCAGTGGAACAAGGTATTATCCTTATAGGATTTTTGCCCTGGATGTATCTGACAGTTAGGCTTGGATTATCAGTTCTTACAGTCTCACACCCAACGGTGATACCGTCCACTTTTGCCCTTATCTCATGAAGGTATCTGTAGGCTTCTTGGTCCATAAGCGTCATAAGCTCCTTACTGGAAGCTCCCCTGTATAGTGTGAGCTTTCCATCCACGCTCACCTCCGAGACTATGATCACGTATGGTCTATTCATACTCTCTCCCAAAGTGTTTGTAAAGATAGAAGACCCTTAAAAGCAAGGAAAGGATGCTTAAGATGGCTATAATCTTTATACCGATGGACAATCCAACTGGAAGGTTAAACCTTTCGAGGGTAGTAAAGAAGATTAAGGCTATATGAGATTCAGGCCTTCCGAAGAAGCCTACACCTTCTAAGGGGTCTTTTATCTTCCCCTCTATGCGCGCTTTGTATCCTATCTCCGAGTACACAACAGGCTTTATGAAAGAGTGAAGCATAGATGCAGTGACTACGGTTATGGCGGTGAGTGGTCCAGCATAAAAGTACCCTACGGTACCAAAGACAAAGCCGTCAACCCATTTATCAGTAATCCAATCAAACACTGCACCAAACTTGGATGTTCTGTACGACATCCTGGCCACTAAACCGTCTGCCAGGTCAAAAAGCCCAGAAAGGAGTAAAAAGCTTGCCCCTGTTAGAAGCTTATCATGATAGAAAAAGTAAGCTGATGTCATGCCAAGCACTAAGGATATAAGGGTTATCAAGTTGGGTGGAAAATGAAGCTTGTAAAGAGCAATACCAAAAGGTTGATAAACCTTTTTCAAGCTATCTCTTCTTTTGGTTAGGTTCATTTTAGCTCCTTGCTGGTTATCCAAGGCATCATCTGTCTTAACTTCTCACCGACTTCTTCTATAAGATGGCTTCTGTCCCTTTCCAGAAGGGCATTAAATACTGGTCTTCCTGCATGGTTTTCTAATATCCACTCTTTTGCAAACTCACCCTTCTGTATCTCTTCAAGAACATCCTTCATAAGGGGTTTTACAAGATTGTAAACACGTTCACCCCTTGTCACATCACCGTACTTGGCTGTATCTGATATGGAGTATCTCATTCCAGCTATACCATACTGATATATTAGGTCCACTATGAGTTTTAGCTCATGAAGGCACTCAAAGTACGCCACTTCTGGTTGATATCCAGCCTCCACAAGGGTTTCAAAACCAGACTTTATAAGGGCTGTTACTCCACCGCACAGAACCATCTGTTCACCAAAAAGGTCCGTTTCTGTCTCTTCCTTAAAGGTTGTTTCTATGACTCCAGCTCGTGTGGCTCCTATGGCTTTGGCATAAGCCAAGGCTTTATCCCTGCATGTTCCAGTGGCATCTTGGTAAATGGCTACAAGAGCTGGAACACCCTTTCCTTCCTCGTACATCCATCTTACCAAATGCCCCGGTCCCTTTGGAGCTACCATAAAAACGTCAACATCCTTTGGAGGCAGTATCTGTCTGAAGTGTATATTAAAACCATGTGCAAAGGCAAGGCTTTTGGATGAGTTAAGATAACGCTCTACGCTTTCCTTATAGATCTGTGGCTGGACAGTATCTGGCGTTAGAAAAATGATAATGTCCGCTTCTTGCGAGGCTCTATCTGGTGTCAAAACAGTAAAACCATCCTCCATAGCTTTCTTTCTTGATCTGCTGTTCTCTGGAAGTCCAACGACAGTCCTTATCCCGCTGTCCCTAAGGTTCAGAGCATGAGCGTGTCCTTGGCTTCCATATCCAAGCACTGCAACAGTCTTACCTATCAGTGGTTCAAGGCTTGCATCTTCATCATAGTACACCTTAGCCATCTCATCCTCCAGTGTTATAATTATAAACTAATCATTTGCTGACCTTCATAAAAATGGACAGAGACCCGTTCCTTACCCTGTACCTGCTAAGATAGAGCCTTTCTCTAAACTGTTTAGGAACCCTTTCGTAGGTCTCCATCCTCTTAACCGCTGGCCAAATATCAATACCTAAAAAGTCATCCTCTTCTATGAAGCTCTTCCTTTTTAGTAGCTCCTCCAGACCGTCCTTGGAGAGGATCCTCATGAATATGTATCTTTTGCCCTCCTCCTTCTGTGTTCTCACTTTCTGGGGTTCCTCGGACAGCCTTATCTGGTATGTTTTTTCTAAAAAGAGTCTCTTTTTCCTAAAGCTTATCACCAAAAGTCCATCCATGAGCTCAAAACTAAGGCCTTCAAAGGCATCTTCCAAAAGGCTCTTAGGGAGGCCCAGCTCCACCTCTGTGTCTATGAGGTTGCCCAGATTTATAAGGTCCTCAAAGAATATTCCCATGATAATTAAATATACCTCCTCCTAAAATACCTTGACAGGCAGTCTGTATTTAAGTAAAATGTGTTCTGAGAGAGAAAAGTAAGTATGATTTTATTAGCTCTTTTGGGAATACTTGCTGTAGGTCTTTCTTTCTCTTATGACATTGAAAAGCTCGACCCAATTCTGAAGGAAGCTCGCAAAGGGAAACCCTGGCTTAACTCTTACAAAGAGATAACTAAAGTTAAGATTCTTACAAAGGATGGGAAAGTCCGAGTTGTTGACCTATCTGAAAGAAACTTAAAGAGCTTGGCCTCTGATGATAACGTCCTTTATGTTGAAGCACCAAAAAGATTAAGACTACACAACGATATAACCTTTAGCTCCTCTTACGTAGTTTGGGGTTCTGGAAGCCAGGATGTGCAGGTAAACTACCCTGACCCCTTCTTTGGATACATAAGGGGCGGGTTTGTAAAAGCCCTAGGCTGTCAGGGGGGACGCTATTATTTCATTTGCAACTCCGGAACAACAATAAGCATTTCATCAAGCGGAGAGTACAGACTAATACTTGGTGGAAAGAGCTTAAAAACATCCCATATAACCGGAGATAACGTAAAGTATCTTGTGGGTACAAAGGCAAGTCAAAGCGAAAAAACGGGAGATGGAGTTCTTGTGGGTATAGTAGACACTGGTATAAACTTCTGCCACCCAGCTTTTAAGAAGCAGGATGGTACTACAAGAATACTCTTCTACAAAAGCTACACAGGGCTGGAACTGAACAGCTCTCAGATAAATCAAAGCATAAGTGGGGGGGGTTGCAACTACGATGAAGCTGGGCATGGTACCGCAGTGGCAGGCGTTGCTGGAGGTTACTGGTCCCAAACTCGCTTTAACAGCCAGGCAAAGGATGTCAGCTTTATAGTTTATCAGACTGACTTAACAGACACGAATGTAATGGAAGGTATAAACTACATAAAGCAAAAAGCTCAAATCCTTGGCAAGCCCGCTGTTGTAAACCTATCCCTTGGAGGGCACCTTGACCCCCACGATGGGACATCACTCCTTGATAGGTTTATAGACCAAGTTTCAGAGGAAGGATTTATAGTGGTGGTAGCCGCTGGTAACGAAGGAGATGAAAGGATCCATGCTCAAACAAGTTCTGGTGATGTAAGTCTAAGGCTAACAGAGACAGCGATAGACGGATGGTACACTAGGGGCTCTTTTTACAGGGTAGGAGTATGTGACCAGTACAGTTTTTCATGCCTTCAAGCAGGACCTGGGACTTCCTCAGAGGGATGGATATCTTTCTGTTATGTTTATATTGATAACACAACTCTTTCTTCATCCCTAAACGGCGATGGAGAGGTGTTCATACGAGCAGTATGTGGTAGTGAAACAACTTTAAAACTCAGGTTGGAAAAGCTAAGTGGTAATGGGAAAATGGACCTTTGGATATCAGAAGGCGATGCGGAATTTTTGGACAGTTTTATAGAGGACGGTTTTGGTGGATATAGGTATACTGTGGACTCTCCTGGTACAGCAAAAAGAGCTATAACTGTAGGAGCCATAGGGGGTGATCCCATCTCCATCCGTTATTTCGATAACTTTGGACGTGTAGCTTTCTTCTCCTCCCGTGGTCCCACAAGGGATGGAAGGCTAAAGCCAGATATAGTAGCAAATGGGTTCTTCTTATGTACTGCAAACTATACCTTTACACCAGGCTCAGACCCAAACTCATGCAGTGATGATGGCTACTACAAAGTAGTAGCTGGGACTTCCTTCTCTGCACCAGCCGTCACAGCCTTAGTAGCACTGTATCTTCAGAGTAATCCAAAAAGCACACCAGAACAGGTAAAAAGTTGGCTTACGTCGAATGCTGTGTACGATACAGAAGGAAACCCGCCCAATGTGGCTTACGGTTATGGGAAGGCTGTTTGGCCTGAAACTTCTCCGCCCCCATCTCCGCCCCCATCTCCGCCCCCATCTCCGCCCCCATCAGAAGGCTTTGGCGGTGGATGTTCTATGGGATATGCGTCCCCAATAAATGCACTCCTTTGGCTGTTTATTCCCGTCTTTATCTTTATGAGGAAAAGATGGAAAGTATGATACCAGACCTATCCTTATGCTTTGAAAAGGCATCTCAAGAGATGGGTGTTCATAAAAAACTGCTCGTGGTAGTGGCTTACGTAGAGAGTAGGCTCAATGAAAAGGCTTTCAACTTAAACAGAAACGGCACTTACGATATAGGCATAATGCAAATTAACAGTTCAAATATACCAAAGTTAAGGAAGAAGGGAATAATACAGGAAGAAAGAGATCTATGGAATGCTTGTAAGAATATAAGAGCAGGAGCCTATATAATGAACGAATGCATAGATGCTTATGGGTTTAACTGGAAGGCTGTCGATTGCTATAACAAAGGGGATAGAGCAAGGTATGTGAGCCAATACGTATGGAAGGTTTACAGCATACTCGAGAAGGTACGCTAATTCTCTCTGTTTATTGTAGAATGGATCAGAGATTCTAAGCTTGACAGGTCTCTACCCTTTAGAATATTGCAAAGAGAGTCTATGGCTTCCTCGGCTTCCTTTTTGGCTCTCTGCTTTGTTCTCTCAACACCCGAGAGTTCAACAACTTTCTCTCTTACCCACTCTACATCTCCATTCCTTAAAGACCTCTCTACAGATTTTCTGTCAAGGTGTTCTATAACAGACAAAAGGGGATAGGTACACTTTCCCTCCTTCAAGTCACTGCCTACTGGCTTACCAAGCTTTACCTCCGAACCAACATAGTCGAGCGCATCATCTATCAATTGAAAAGCTCTTCCTATCTTCACCCCTATCCTATAAACATCTTCGTAATCCTCTCTTCCAGAAAGAACAGCACCAACGGCAACGCTTGCACCAAAGAGGGCACCAGTTTTTTTATCTATTATGCTAAAGTAGGTCTCCTCATCTATCATGTCTCCTATGCTTTTGAGCTCAAGTACCTGTCCCTGAGCCATGTCCATAACAGCCCTGCTTACTACCTGTATGCTTTTAATATCACCATACCTTGAATAAAGCCAAAGAGCTTTTGCATACATATAATCGCCAGTCAATACACACAGGTCATTTCCGTACACTCTGTTAGCAGATGCTCTTCCCCTCCTCTTATCGGCCCCATCAACCACATCGTCGTGGAGCAAAGAGGCCGCATGTATATACTCTATCCCTACACCTAAAGGTAATGCCTTCCTCTCGTCACCGCCGAAAGCCCTGCACGTTAGAATGCTAAGTATAGGCCTTATCCTTTTCCCGCCCGAAGAGACTATGTATCCCCCAACTTCGAGCACATAACGCACCTCTGGGTCAAGGTGCTTTAAAAGCTCCTCCTCTATGGCAAGCATCATGTTCTTAAACATCTGTGCATGATCCATCGTGCTATATATTTTATATAATGTCAGAAAAGGTAGAATACACAAAAGGGATAAAGCATACAGTCCATGGGCTTAACTTCTATCTTTCCTATTTTGATGATATAGCAAGGGTTTTACCAAAGGATGCCTACTGCTTTGTGGTTGGTGGATGGTTAAGGGATAGACTCTTGGGCGAATCAGTGGGATACAACATAGATGTAGACCTGCTTGTCACGTGCGACCCAACACTTTTGGCAAAGGACTTTGCAAACCTTATAAAGGGTTCTTACTTTGAGTTTGAAAAGAAAGGAATGCTTATAAAAAGAGCTACCGTAGCGACTGTTATACTTAAGCTTTTCCCTTACAAGTACAGGTTTGATTTTGCACAGGTAAAAGGAAAAGACATAGAGAAAGCTCTAGTGGATGACTTGCTTTCAAGGGACTTTACGGCTAACGCCATGGCTGTAAGTATAGATGACCTTCTCAGCTTAGGGGTAAAACAAGCCATAATCTATGACCCAGCAAAAGGTATAGAGGACTTAGAACAAGGATTTCTAAGACCAGTATCATTAAAAAACTTAGAAGAAGACCCAGTTAGGATCTTAAGGGGCTTTAGGCTTTCTGTGGAGAAAAACCTACAGCTGACTGAAGATTTTTTTGAGTTCTTAAAGGGGAAGGGAAGCATAATAAAGAAGTCTCCTACAGAGAGAGTAACCTTAGAGTTCTTCAAAGTCTTGAGACACAGAAGAAGTTCAGAGGTAATTAGGAAGCTGTACGAGCATGGGGTGCTGGAGGTCATATTTCCAGAACTATCCAGGCTCAGAGAGGTCAAAGACCAAGGTGAGCACCACCTTTATCCCCTTGATGAACATACCATTAGGGTAGTGGAGAACTTGGATGAGGTTTTAGAAAACAGAGAAAGGTATATCAGCATCGAGCTTCTCAAAGGAGTAGGAAACATGCATGTACATGGGGAGTTCTCAGACTTGGAGCTTCTAAAATTGGCTGCACTCTTACATGACATAGCCAAACCTCAAACCTTTGAGATAAAAAATGGGAAAGTAACCTTCTACAACCATGATAAGCTTGGAGCTCAAATGGTAAGGAACATAGGTAGGAGGTTAAAATGGGGGGAGGATGCCACTGAATTTGTAGCTAAAATTGTGGAAAATCATCTAAGGCCATTCTACCTTAGAGAATCGCTGAGAAAGGACCAATTAACAGATAAAGGCAGGGCTAAGTTTTGGAGGGAGTGTGAGTCTTTTGCCCCCCATCTTTTCCTTCATGCAATAGCAGATTCTGTAGGAAGCGGTGACTCAGACAGGGAACTGAGAGACCTTCTGCTTACCATACAAAACCTTGAAAGGTACAAAAGGGAGAGGTACAACAAAATACCCATCAAACCTCTACTGAACGGAAAGGAGGTCATGGAAACTTTCCGTATACCCCAAGGACCTTTAGTGGGAAGGATAAAGAAGGCTTTAGAAGAGGCCCAGCTGGAAGGCTTGGTAAAAACAAAAGAACAAGCCATAGAGTTTATAAAAGGTATCATCTCTCAAATTCAAAACTGACCGGCATACCATCCTTATTCCTTATATCAAAGAAGATGCCACATCTTTCCCCTTCCCGTCCTACTTTTCCGAGCACTTGCTCCTTTTTTACCCTCTCTCCTTTTTTTACAAAAATTCTGTTGGCTTTACCGTACACAGCCACATATCCATCTACCTGTTCTATAATAACAAGCCAGCTATAACTTTTGATGTCATCCCCAGAGTAAAGGACCTTTCCTTGATTTATGGATCTGAAAAAATCATCACAGCTTGTCTCTATAAAGTAGCCTCTTCTTAGCTTTATTGGTCTCCCTTTGACTGGTGGTTTCACCGATAAAGGTTCCCAAACAGGACCTTTTTCTCTAGTTTGTTCTTCCCGCCCTGCACTTTTTTCTCTCTTCTGGGGTGTTTTCTCTCTAAACTCTATATGCACAAGACCGCAAGAACTAAGAGAGATAATGGATAATAGGAGGATAGCTTTCATTTTCTATATGATTATAAGCCTTTGGTATAGATTCAACAATGTCTAAAGCTTTAACACCTTCTTTATGCCTTTCCCCTTCTGCTATCTCTCCAGCTAAGCCGTGAAGGAAAACCCCAAGCTTTAGAGCTTCTTCAATTTCCATGCCTCTACCAAGCAATGATGTTAAAATTCCAGAAAGAACATCGCCCATTCCACCCTTTGCCATGGCAGATGTACCTCTCATGGATAGGTAGGCCCTTGCGTTAGGCGTTGCAATGACAGTTCTTGAGGATTTGAGCACTAAAAAGCATCCCCATCTTTGTGCAAACTCTACGGCAGCATCCATAAGGTTGTTCACTATAGCTTCTTTATCCCACCCGCTTAGCCTTTCAAACTCACCCACATGAGGGGTAAGGACCACTGGACTTTCCCTATCCTTTAAAAAGCTCATATCCTTTAAATCTGCAAGATTGTTGAGCCCATCGGCATCTATAAGAAGAGGCTTTCTTACCTTAAGAATCAATTTCTTCACGAGTATGCTTCCCTCTTGGTACCTTCCCATACCCATACCTATACCAACTGCGTGAAATCTCTCTTGCATACTTATTATCTCCTCAGCAGCTTTGTAGCTTAACCTTTCTGTACCTTCAAGAGGGATACTCATCTCTTCAGTGAGAGCTATTTCAAATATGTGATTTAGTTCAGAAGGCACTCCTACGCTCACAAGTCCAGAACCTGTTCTTGTGGCGGCTTTTGCAGCCATTATGAGTGCTCCACTCTTCCCTTTGCTTGAACCTACAAGAAGCACATGCCCCATCTTTCCTTTGTGTGCGTCTGGCTCCCTGTAGGGAATCTTTACTCTGTCTACGCTTTCCCTGCTTATACCCTCTGCAAAAGACTCCGGTATACCTATGTTGACAACATAAACCTCTCCGCATAGTTTTGCAGCAGGATAAAGCACATGACAAACCTTAGGAAACTGAAAGGTGACAGTCACATTAGCCTTAACGCTTGGCTCGTATGCTTTCCCCTCATCCGCACTCAGTCCAGAGGGAACATCAACTGACAAGACTGGTGATAGAGAGCTGTTTATGAACTCTATCCATCTGACGGACTCACCAAGGGTAGGAGGTTTAAAGCCAGTGCCGAAGAGAGCATCTATAATAAGGTCGTACTCATCCCCTGGTATTCCTTCCTTAGGATAAAGCCCAAGATTCCTGATGGCTTTGTAGTTGAGCATAGCATCACCTCTAAGCTCATCTCCCAGTGCCAGCACATAATCGACTTTGTATCCCAAGAGGTGAAGGTGGCGCGCGATAGCAAGGCCATCTCCTCCGTTGTTTCCTTTCCCTGCAACTATCAAAAACTTTTTGGCGTTCTTAAACCTACCCTTTATAACCTCAAGGGTCCTAAGAGCTGCGTTTTCCATGAGTAAAATGGACGGTACACCAACCTCATCCACAGTCCTGCGATCAATGGAAACCATCTCATGAGCTTTTAGTATCTTCATGCTGTTATAATTTAATTACAACTGGGGGTGTGGCGGAACTGGCAGACGCAGGGGACTTAAAATCCCCTGGGGTAACCCCCCGTGAGGGTTCGATTCCCTCCACCCCCATTAAGAAGGGAATATGATATTGAGTGATACAACCATAAAGGAGCTTGTGAAGAAGGGTAAGCTTACCATAGAACCTTACCAAGAGGCACATGTACAGTCATCTTCTGTAGATCTTACATTGGGAGATGAGTTGGCCTTTTACAAGGGTACTTGTATAGATGTTAAGAATGTAAGCATGTTTGTCGAAAGAGTAAAGATAGAAGATGGATTTCTCATAGAACCAAAAGCCTTTGTGTTGGCTACAACCAATGAATATATTAAACTGCCGGAAGATATAACTGCTTTTGTAGAAGGTAGGTCCTCCCTTGGAAGGCTTGGGCTCTTTATAGAAAACGCAGGATGGGTGGATGCCGGTTTTGAAGGACAGATAACATTAGAGCTCTATAACGCTAACTCTTGTCCCATAAAGCTGTACAAAGGTATGAGAGTATGCCAGATCGTACTTGCAAAGCTAGATAGAAAGTCCAGCAAACCTTACATGGGAAAGTACCAAGGGCAGAAGGGAGCAACTCCTTCAAAGATCTTCATGGACTTTTAACGACTTTATTGGTTTTCTTCCAGCAAACCCTTCGTCCAGCTCATGCCAATAAAGGATCGTATCCTCATCCTCTCTCCAGCAAAGCCATATGTATCTATCTTTGTATACAGATAAGAAATCCACCAGCAGAGGGTCAGTACCTTTAATAACTCCACCGAGAGATTCTATCTTTTGAAGATATTTCTTTATTTCTACGTCTACATCTCTGATTTGGCTTTCCAAGTACAACCTCTCTAACTTATCTTGCTCATCCTCAAGCTGGTTAAGTAAAATGTAAAGCTCTTCTCTTCTCGTATTTATGGCTTCAACCATAGGTTTTATTACAGTCAAGACTTCTCTAGCTCCATCCAAGTCAAAAACCTTCATAGTTAAATGATAATACATTAGAAATCTTTGTCCATGTCCCTATTACCATTGACCATGAGCTCCCTTATTTCAGAAGCTGGCTCCACTTCCTTTGGACACACATGGTTACACTTATTACATGACAGGCAATGGTAAAGCCTACCATTGTAGATGGCTTGTTCTAATCTTTCTTCCCTGTTTTCTTCCCTTGGGTCTTCAAAGAGTCTGTAGAGCTTTGCAAAGAGTAGTGGTCCAGCATAGTCTTCCTCAAGAGTCTGTGGACAGTAAGATTGACATGCAAGACAGAGGATACAATCCGCCGATTTTTCAAGCTTTTGGCTTATATCCTGGGATATCCTGTATTCACCATCTTTACTTCTTATCCAACCTTTGAACTCTTTTATCTTTCTGATAATCCTTTCGTTATCAACAACAAGGTCTTTTATTATCTGAAAACCTTTCAACGGCTCGATTGTAATCTCCTTCCCCAGTAATACGTAATAAAGCACCTGCTCCTTGCAGGCCAGTTTTGGAAAGCCGTTTATTAGTATGGTACACGTTCCACATATACCAGCCCTACAGAAATGACGGAATGTAAAAGTCTCATCCTGTTCTTCTTTGACTCTATTTAGAGCTGTTAGAAAGGTCATGCCCTCTTCGTAAGGAACCTCAAAGGTCTGGTAAAGAACCTTGCCTTTTTTGTCCTGTCTTCTTACCTTGAGCTTCAACACCATAATGTATTAAAAATATAGGATTTTTTCAAAAGCGGGCGATGGGACTCGAACCCACGACCTGCTGCTTGGAAGGCAGCTGCTCTACCACTGAGCTACGCCCGCTGGTGGAGGGGGCAGGATTCGAACCTGCGTAGGGCGGAGCCCGGGGGATTTACAGTCCCCTGCCTTTGGCCGCTCGGCCACCCCTCCTAAAGTCTAAGCTGGCGGTGGGAGTTGAACCCACGACCGCGGGATTACAAATCCCGCGCTCTGCCACTGAGCTACGCCAGCTTTAGCTTATTATACATCAAAGCTTAACACTTTTCAACCGTGGCGGAGGCTGCGTCAAAATCCCAGAAGCAAACACCAGCCTTTAAGGAACAT
>JBKBPE010000020.1:0-14978 GCA_046293375.1 Aquificaceae bacterium | reverse complement strand
CCTTTGTGGGTCCCAATGCTCAAAGACGCTCCAACCTACTGCAGCATCAACTGCCTTTAGAGATACAACTGTGGCAGTTTTCTCGCAACTTTCTGTAAAATTTACCAAATTTTTTCTAAAAGCAGACTTTTCCTCAGGTGTAAAAACCTTTTCTATTATCTCAACTGCATAGGCTCCCACACATACTCCCTCCGGATTAGCTATAGCAACTCTTAACCCAGGCTTTGTTAGGTCTCTAAGAGACTTAATGTTCTTTGGGTTTCCCTTTTGCACAATTATTGCCGGCACAAGGTAAACTACATATCTCTCTGACTCTGGAAAAACTACCCCCTTTCTCTTTGCAAGTTCCATATAATCTGAAGACCCAGGGAAATAAATGTCTCCTTGCTTGGTGAGGATCATCTGGTTAAGTACATAGCCTGAACCTCCAAAGACCAAATCCACCTTTACGCCTGTTTTCTTCTCAAAAGCTTTTGCCGCTTCTTCTGTAGGTGGTTTACTTGCAGCTCCAGCAAATATAAGAAGCTTCTCTTCTGCAAAGGAGACAGAAAAAAGCATCATCACCCAAAGGAGCATCAGAAACTTCCTCATCTTATCTTACCTCCTACATTAATATAGCCGATATGATATCACATTTTGATAATATAATGTCAATGACTACAGTCAATGACTACAAAAGTTTTTACGCCTGATATGATTTATGGAGATGAGGGGATTTGAACCCCCGACCTCCTGCTTGCGATGCAGGCGCTCTCCCACTGAGCTACATCCCCATATTTGATATAATAACTCAGATGGCTTTAGAACCCACCAACTTGCCACTAGCAGTTAAAAAGTTTGATGCTTTATCCTGTGGTTTTTGTGCCGGTTGTGGATGTTCCTGTGGATACATTCTGTATAAAAAGGACAGAAGAGTTGTGGACCTTTACGGACATCCCAAAGACCCCAACGGAATGGGAAGCTTCTGCGCTAAAGGTATAGCTTACATACAAGAGCTCTATGATAGCCCCCTTAGACTGAAAAGGCCCTACCTTTGGGGAAATGGCAGACTAAAGGAGATCAGTCTTAGAGATGCTATCTCCATAGCAAAGGAAAACCTAAAGGGTAAGGTAGCCTTCCTGCTGGACAGGACAGCGGGATTGGAAGAGTATCTTCTTGCAAGGGAAATATCGGAGGAGGTTTTCTGCGATGCCCCTTATTTACCTTTCAGAGCCTCTAGCCTTAGGCCTCAAGAATGGAAGGACAAAAGACTCATAATTGCATGGGAAGCTTATCCAGTTTACTCGGAGGTTATGTCCACCAGGTGGATAGTGGATGCAATAGAAAAGGGCTCCTATCTTTCATCTATATCTTCAAGATACGATACGCTTATGGCAAAGGCCCAAAGGAAGCATCTTGTTACTCCCTACGAAGGGGTAAGGCTTTTGGAAAAGCTTATGGAATCAGAGGAAAGGTTCCTAAAGAAGCTTCTTGTAACTATGAAGAGTTCCCTTATTCTTGTGGGTAGTTCCCTTCTCCTTTCTAACTTTGGTTGTAAGGTGGTAAACCTCCTGAGGAAGCTGAGAGAAAAGTTTGGGGTTGATTACTCCTTAGTTGGGGATATCATGCCCTTTCCAGCAAAGGATCTGGGGGAGTTTTCCCAAAAGCTTGAGGCTTTTGATACCATCATAGTCTTTGGGAACCCTTTCAGGTTCTTAAAGAAAGAAAGCCTTGAAAAGTTAAAGGGCAAGTTTGTTTTGCACTTTAGCCTCTTCCCAAACCTTACTGCTCATTATGCAACCTTGGTTATACCTTCTTTGGGCTTTGCCGAGAGGGAGTTTATAAACTACAGACATGGGTTTGGCTTTCTCTCCTACTCACCTAAAACCTTGGAGCCACTTGGAGTAGACCCTTACCTTTTCCTATCAGAGGTATTTGGAACTGGGGCAGACCTACGTAGCTTTTTGAAGCTCTACGGGATAGATTTGGAGCTATTGAAAGACTCTCTCGGCGGCCAAGGTTTGGATATCCAGGACGTGGCAGACGTTGACCTTCCCTCCAACTTACAGGAACCAAAGAGAAGCGTTTACATTTGTACGGACAACGGTATGGTGGAAGAGATGGGTCATTGGCTCCCGTGGACTCACGAGATGGAAAAATATCAGAAGGCTTATATGAGCAAAGAAACAGCAAAGAAGCTAAGCGCGAGGGAGAAGGTTAACATAAGAGGTACTGAACTTGAGGTTGTGATAACTCCCAACGTGGCCGATGACGTTGTCTTTGTACCATCATCCTTTGAGGAATACCAACCTTTTGACCCTGGTGTAAGTGTAGGCATGTTCTTAGAAAAGCCCCACTATAGGTATGAGGTGCTTGAATGATAGTGTCCATCTGCAGGAAGAGGAGAAAAAAACACAGGTACCTACTGAGAACTTTTGGGCTGTCGGAAGATAGATTAAAAAGCTACAGTCATCAAAGAACGGTGGGAGGAATAGACCTATTCTTTGAAAGGGAAGATGAGAAGGAAAAAGCTTACTCAGAATTTAAGGAGCATGTGTACACCGATAACTATTTGGAGATGGAGGATGTGGTCGTTGAGCTATTAAAGGCTAAGGGGCTAAAGTTGGCAGTGGCCGAAAGCTCTACGGGTGGACTCCTTGCTGCAAGGATAGTGAACGTTCCTGGTAGCTCTTCCAATTTTTTAGGTGGGTTTGTGGTTTATGCCAACGAGCTAAAGACCAAACTTCTAAGTGTGGAAGAAGAGTTCCTAAGAGAGTATGGAGCCGTGTCGAAGGAGGTGTGTAGGGCTATGTGTGTGGGTGTTTTGGAGGAAACGGATGCAGATATTTCTCTCGCCATAACGGGCATAGCTGGACCTGCTGGAGAAACAGGGCTAAAACCCGTGGGACTAACTTACGTAGGCCTTGGTACTGATAAAGAAGTGGTTGTACAAGAGTACAATCTCAAGGATGGGAGGAATACCAACAGATTCCTTTCAACGCAGATAGCCCTCGATATGCTAAGAAAATTTTTACTTAGGGGTCTATAGATGCCAAAGATACATCCCACTGCAATTGTAGGACAGTATGTAGAGCTGGAAGAGAATGTAGAAGTTGGAGCTTACAGCATAATCGAGGGTAATGTGTTCATAGGAAGGGGCACCAAGATAAAAAACAGGGTAAGCATAAAGGGAAGGGTAAAAATAGGTGAGGAATGTAGAATTTACGATGGTGCGGTAATAGGTGAAGAACCCCTGGTGAAGACAGCCAGGTTGTGGTAGGGAACAGAGTGATAATAAGGGAATACGTCACCGTACACAGAGGTACTGCCATAGGTACTATGAAGACAGTTATAGAGGATGATGTTATGCTAATGGCTTACTCTCATGTAGCCCATGACTGTACAGTGAGGAAGGGAGTTATAATGGCCAACTGTGCTACACTTGGTGGACACGTAGAAGTTGAAGAGTATGCCTTTATAGGAGGTCTTTCCGCAGTCCATCAGTGGGCAAGGGTTGGAGCCTACGCCATGGTGGGCGGAATCTCTGGAGTGTCCCTTGATATACCTCCCTATACAAGAGCATCTGGACAACATGCTCATCTGTATGGTATAAATACAGTAGGATTGGAAAGGAGGGATATCAGTAAAGAAGTTATAACGGTGCTTAAAAAAGCTTATAGGTTGATGTTTAGGAGTGGTATGCTAAAGAAGGATGCATGTGACATCCTTCTCAAGGAGTTTGGTAGCTATGATGAGATTAAAAAGCTTGTGGAGTTTGTTAAGAACACCAGAAGAGGAATAGCAAGGGATGCAGGAGGAAAAGCATGAGATGTGTTATACTTGCTGCTGGACTTGGAAGTCGCTTTAAGAGTGAAAAACCCAAAGTACTTCACACCATACTTGGAAAACCCATGATATGGCACGTACTGCAAGTTGTAAAAAACAGTGGAATCAAGGATATAGGTGTGGTTGTAGGACACAAAGCTGATGAGGTAATAGAGGTTCTAAAGGATGAAGGGGTCGTTTTTTTCCATCAGAAAGACCCAAAAGGTGGTACTGCAGATGCCCTGCTCTCTTCCGCTAGCATGTGGAGGTCGAGCGAAGATTACCTTTTGATCATCAACGGAGATTCTCCCCTTGTAAAATCACAGACAATAAAGAACATGGAAAGATTCCTGCATATGGTTTCTGAGTACGAAAGTATAAAGCTCAGTGGGGTTCTTCTTACAAGCTTTCTACCAGACCCTACAGGCTATGGAAGAGTTATAGAAGATGGAATGGGAAACATAGTAAAAGTAGTTGAGGAGAAGGATGCTAATTTTGAAGAAAAGAACATCAAAAAGATAAATAGTGGAGTGTACATTTTCTATGCGCCACACCTTATAGAATCTCTATTTGCCATAAAGCCCAGCGAAGCAAGCGGAGAGCTTTATATTACGGAAACCTTTAAGGTGATGTATAACAAAGGTTATAAAGTTAGGAGCTTTATGGCGGAAGATATCACAGAGGCTATGGGAGTAAACACAAGATGGGACCTTGCTATAGCTGAGAATATCATAAGGCTACGGATACTGCAACATTGGGCTGAAAAAGGGAACACCCTGCATCAGCCGGAGAGCATATGGATAGAACCAGACGTGATCTTGGAAGGAGATGTAGAGATTCATCCAAGCGTGACACTTAAGGGCAAAACAAGGATAGGCAAAAATTCTGTGCTTGGTAGAGGATGCTACATAGAGCACTCTACAATTGGAAACAACGTTATAGTAGAACCCTTTTCTCTTATAAAGGATTCAGAAATAGGGGACAATGCTCATCTGGGTCCCTTTGTTCATATAAGGAACGGCAGTTTTATAGGTGAAGCTTCTCAGATAAACAACTTTGTTGAGGTAAAGGCATCTCAAATAGGTAAAGATGTAAAGGCAAAACACCTTGCCTACATAGGAGATGCACACGTCGAGGATCAAACCAATATAGGAGCTGGTGTTGTCTTTGCCAACTTTGATGGGAAGAGAAAATACAAGAGCTACGTAGGAAAGCATGCCTTTATAGGAAGCAACTCTCTTCTTATAGCTCCGATAAAGATAGGTAACTACGCATACATAGCGGGTGGGTCTGTGATAGACGAGGATATAGAGGATGGAGACCTTGCCATATCAAGGCCAAAGCTAAAAGCAATTAAAGGGAAGGGTAAAGACAGGCTTATTGACTAAGGCAAAAATGAAGGCTAAAATACTATAGTTTGAAGAGCCGGTAGCTCAGTCTGGTAGAGCAACGGACTTTTAATCCGTGGGTCGAGGGTTCAAATCCCTCCCGGCTCATTTTGGGTTATAATTTACATTTATGGAGCTCTTTAGTTTTGTTAAGCTACTCAGAGAGGAATGTGTACAGATGCTTAGAAGAGAGCAGGCGAGAAAAAGAGAGGGATTAAGGCTCAGACTCCTGATAGAATCTTCAAGAAGGGGCAAAAGAAAACTCATGAACTGAAGGTTATATCTGGGGCGGTAGCTCAGTTGGGAGAGCGCCTGCTTGGCGTGTAGGAGGTCGGGGGTTCAAGTCCCCTCCGCTCCACTTTAAGCCTTTAGAGGTGATGCCATTGAAACTGTTAAGGTTTTTTATGGTTTGTGCTTTGTGTATATTGGCTGCCGTAGCTTTGTACTTCTTTTTAAAGCTTATTTTTAATTGATCATCTCTTCTCTGTTCTCCTTAGCTTCCTTCAGATACTGCATTATCTTATCCACATCCTCCTTAACTATAGTTCTCTTTAACTCCTCCAGTGATTCTATATAAACATCAATGGCATTAATAACGTTTTCCTTGTTCTCTAAGAAAATATCCTTCCACATTATTGGGTCAGAGGAGGCTATTCTTGTAAAATCCTTGAACCCAGCGCCTGGGTATTTGAAAAGGTCATTATCTCCTTTGTTTAGCTTAATAAGAGCTTTTATGAGCGCAAAAGCTACAGCATGGGGGAGGTGCGAAACGGCGCCAAATATGTAATCATGTAGATAGGGGTCCATCTCCTCCACAATGGAGCCAAGGCTTTTCCAGAGTTCTTTTATTCTCTCCTTTGCTTCTTTATCTGTCCTTTCTGTGGGTGTTATTATGGTTTTTTTCCCTTTAAAAAGACCCTTTATGCTGTTTTCCACTCCAGATTTTTCAGTACCTGCTATGGGATGTCCGCCAACAAACCTGCTGCCAAGTAAACTCTCCATCATAAAAACAATATGACCCTTTACACTTCCTATGTCAGTTATTATAACGTCTTGAGTAAGCTCTAAGGACTCTGCTATACTTTTAAAAGTTCTCACTGGTGTTGCCAGAACTACAACTTCTGGGGAAAAGTCCTTCAGATCCTTTACGTTACAGCTCCCATCATCCATTAGGCCCAAGCTTATCCCCTTCTTTATGGCAGCAGGGTTTATATCAACACCAAAGATAGAGCAGTCTTTATAAACCTCCTTCAGGGATAAAGACAGGGATCCACCCATAAACCCAATACCTACGACTCCAACCCTTTTAAACATCTTGATAAACTACCCTTCCTTTAAAGAAAGTGTAAAGGACTTTTCCTTTTAGTTTTCTGTTCCAAAGTGGCGTGTTTTTGGATTTAGAGAGGTTGGTGCTTTTATTCAACACCCATTCTCTATTTGGGTCAAAGATAACTAAGTTTGCCAAAGATCCCTCTTTTATTCCACCTTCAAGCCCTAGAAGCTTTGCAGGATTTAAGGACATTAGTTCTACCATCCTGCTTAGGTCTATGATGCCTTCTGTGACCAACTCCAACATAGCAGGAAGTGCTGTCTGAAGACCTATCATCCCGGGCATTGCACTTTCTATCTGTCCCTTCTCCCAAGGTGCATGTGGTGCATGGTCTGTTGCCACGCAATCTATTGTTCCGTCTTTCAGAGCTTCAAGGAAGGCCTGTCTGTCTTTTTGGCTTCTCAGCGGTGGATTTATTTTGGCATTGGGACCCATCTCTAGCACTTCCTTTTCTGTAAAGAGAAGATGATAAGGGTTTATCTCACAAGACACCTTTGCCCCTTTACTTTTAAAGTATCTTATCATATCGAGGGTCATTGGAGAGCTAACATGTTGTATATGAAGCGGGGAATCAGTGTAATAAGAAAGTATGCAGTCCCTTGCTACAAGCACATCCTCTGCACTTTTTGGTCTTGGGGAAATACCCAAAAGACTGCTTACGTATCCATCGTTTATATGCCCATAGGCTAGTCTATCATCCTCGCAGTGATTCATAATAAGAAGGCCAAGCTGTCCTGCAAGCTCAAGGGCCTTCTTCATAAGCCTTGAATCCATCAAAGGGCTACCATCGTCCGTAAGTACAAGGCATCCAGACATCTTGAGTGCAAAAAAGTCTGTCAGCTCCCTACCTTCCCTATCCTTTGTTATAGCACCAGATGGTATAATACAGCAAAGACCTACTTTCTCTGCCTTGCTCTTTATATATTCTACGATCTCTGGACGGTCTATTGGGGGTTTTGTGTTGGGCATACAAACCATGTACGTATAGCCACCAGCCACTGCACATCTACTCCCAGATTCTATATCTTCCTTGTAGGTTTGACCAGGGTCCCTTAGATGTACATGCAAATCTACGAATGACGGACACACAACCTTCCCCCGTGCATCTATGATTTGGGCATCATGCTCAAGAATATCTTCTCTAACACTTTTTATCACCCCATCCTCTATCAGAACATCTCTTACAATATCTAGATCCTGAGATGGGTCTACAACTCTTCCTTTCTTTACGAGGACCTTTGACATGTGTAGAATAATTCTATCATGCTTAAAGTGGGTTTAACAAGGAGTGAAGAGGACATAGGGAAGGACAGAAAGGTGTTTGAGAGGGAAGGTTTTGAAGTCATTGCCATACCTTTGATACAAACAAAGCCTTTGGAGTTTGAGCTCCAAAAGGATATCTTTGACTATGTTATCTTTCAGAGTGAGAAGGCTGTAAGATACTTTTTGAGCAGAGAAAGGCTAAGAGGTGACGAGAAGATAATAGCGGTTGGAGAAGCTACAAAAATCTCTGTCGAAAGGTACGGCTACAAAGTTCATCATGTGCCAGAAAGGCACTACGCTTCCGAAATTCTGAAAATTATGGAAGGCAGAAGAGGGAAGGTGCTGATCCCCCGCTCAAGGGAAGGGAGGGATGAACTCATAAAAGGACTCAGAAGCATGGGCTTTGATGTTTATACCGTTGACGCGTACACAACGCAAAAGGTTGTCTACACAAGGAAGGAGCTACTCATCAAGCTATCAGAGGCTGATGTGCTGGTTTTTGCAAGCCCGTCAGCTATTAAAAGCCTTTTTGCAAATCTGCAAAAGAAAGAATCCATAAAGGTTCTAAAGGGTAAAGTAACGGTCTGCATTGGCAAAACTACAAAAGAAGAGTTTTTTTCTCTCTCAGGACTGGACTGTCTAATGCCTGAAAAACCAAGCATGGAAAGCATAGCGAACCTTCTAAGGGAGTTGGTACAGAGTTTGCAAAACAATAACTAAGGATGAGACAGGGTACGATTGTAGAGGAGATATTCTTTGAGGGTATAGGTATACACTCTGGGCTTTCTTCAAAGGTAGTCCTTCATCCTGAAAGAGAGAACACGGGAATAAGGTTTTTAAAGGATGGTGTTATAGTACCAGCTCGCATTGAGTTTGTTATAAACACAGACCATTCTACAGATTTAGGTAAAAAAGGTGTTCTTATAAAGACAGTTGAGCATCTTATGGCGGTCCTTTACATGCTTGGGGTAGACAACTTAACAGTTGAACTTATTGAAGGTTTTGAATTGCCTATACTTGACGGTAGCGGTTATGGTTTTTACAAACTTCTCAAGGATAGGGTCTTGCTTTTGAATGAGGAGAGGCAGAATATAGAACTAAAAGAGCGTATTCAAGTTAAGAACTGTAGTGCTTACATACAAGCAGTACCTTATGATACTTTTTCAGCTTCTTATACGGGCAGCGTAAAGGGTTTTTTTGAAAACAGAACTGTCAAGTTCAAGGGTAATATAAAGGATGTAGTGCATGCAAGAACTTTTTGTTATGACTATGAGGTGGAGCACCTTTTCAAAAGAGGGTTGGCGAGGGGTGGAAGCCTAAAAAATGCAGTGGTTTTGGGAAACGGCTTTGTTTACAACAAGGGCGGGTTAAGGTCCCATGATGAACCATTAAGGCACAAGCTCTTAGACCTTATAGGTGACATTGCCCTTTTGGGTAAGATAATTAAGGGTCATGTAATGTCTTACATGGGTGGACATGGCCTGAACTATGAATTTTTAAAGCATCTATCTCAAACCATGGGAAGTTTTTCCAAGACCGTACTTATATCCTCCTCTGTGTCTACGCCATGATAGTAATTTTCAGTTATCAGCACCTTTATATTTACTCCCCTTTCAAGAAGTCTAAGCTGTTCCAAAGATTCAAGCCTCTCGAGGGGCGTTGGTTTCCAAGATGCAAACTCTAAAAGCGTATCTCTCCTATAAGCATAAACTCCGACGTGTTTGAGGGGGTAAAGGTCAGAGGGGTGTCTCACAAAAGGTATGGGGCTCCTGGAAAAATAAAGGGCTATTCCATCTTGTGAGAGTACAACTTTTACACAGGAGGGGTCCTTGTAGAATTCATAGTCTCTTACGGCCAGAGTTGCCACCGGATACTCTTCAAGAGCTACAAAGAGCCTTTGTATATCCTCAGGATAAACAAAAGGTTCATCACCTTGATAGTTTATGACAAAGTCTACATCCATACTCCTCAACACATAGGCAACCCTATCACTTCCAGAGGGTAGGTCAGAAGGTGTCAGAAGTATATCTATTGGGAGGTCAGAAACTGCCTTAGCTATCTTTTCACTGTCCGTTGCCAGCACAACCTTCTCTTTGGTCCTTAAGCATCCTTCCAAGACCCACCTTATCAAAGACTTCCCTTTTATGGCAATCAGTGGTTTTTCCTTCAATCTTGTGGAGGAAAGCCTCGCCGGCACTACTATAGCCCTTTTCATCTATTCCATTGTTTCGTAAGATTTTTTTGCCATATAAATCTGATACCTTATAGCTTTTGATACCATGTCTATCGTTCTTATTATCTCTTCAAAGGAGAAAGGGTCGAGTTTTGAGCCCATATTCTCCAAAAGATATGCCAGGTTCTTTATTCTGTATGTAACCGGCTCGTTTTCAACCTCTATATACTCTATGAATATGGGTGAAGACTTTTCTATATGAGTTAGCATAAAGCCGCTCCATGAGAGGGCTTCTGCACCAAGGCTGATTGCATACTTTTTGATGTACTCATCAGATACACTGGATGTCATACCTATTATGTTTGAGGTTAGGTCAAGCATTTCTAAGTTAACGTATAGAACATCAAAGGCTGTGGAAGTGGAAAGGTCTGACCCTTTAGTTTCAGGAGAGAGCATAAGACTAGCTATTTTATATTGAGCATCTATCAGCTCTTCTAATCTCTCCATGAGAACACGTATTAGCATATTACTCATAGGATGTACTTGGAAAGCTCCACATCCCTTACAATACCTTCCAACCTTGCTTTTACAAACTTGGCATCTATGATCATGCGTTGCCCTTCCAGCTCTGGAGCATTGAAGGATATATCCTCAAGAAGCTTCTCCATAACAGTGTGTAATCTTCTTGCTCCTATATTCTCTGTTTTGTTGTTTGCCTCTTCGGCTATTTTGGCTATCTCCTCCAAAGCATCGTCTGTAAACTCTATATCAACGCCCTCAGTTTTGAGAAGCTCAATATACTGTTTGGTTAAAGCGTTCTTTGGTTCTTTGAGGATTCTTACAAGGTCTTCTTGCGTTAGAGGGTTCAGTTCAACTCTTATGGGAAACCTTCCCTGAAGCTCTGGTATGAGGTCGGAGGGCTTTGCCATATGAAAGGCACCAGCGGCTATAAAGAGTATATGCTCAGTCCTAACTGCACCGTACTTGGTCTTTACTGTTGTTCCTTCAACTATTGGGAGTAAGTCTCTCTGCACACCTTCCCTCGAGACACCAGGTCCAACACCTGGCGTTTTCACAGCTATCTTGTCTATTTCGTCTATAAAAACAACTCCAAAGTTTTCTGCTCTGTATATTGCCTCCCTTGCGATCTCCTCTGGGTCGATGAGCTTTTCAGCTTCTTCCTGTTCAAGCAAAGCAAGGGCCTCTTTTACTTTTACTTTTCTCCTTTTCCTGCTTGGAATCATGCTTCCTAACATGTTTTTGAGCTGTTCTTCCAACTCTTCGAGTCCAGGTGGTCCAGCTATGCCTATCATGGGATAGCTCCTTTCCTGAAGCTCCACCTCTATCACCCTATCGTCCAGCTCTCCGCTCCTTAGTTTCTCTCTCATCATATCCCTTTTGCCAACGTTTTGTTGCTCTACAAGGCCAAAGCTTAGCTGCTGAGGGACAAGATGGTCAATGACCCTCTCCTCTGCAGACTTCTTTGCTCTTTCTTTTACCTTTTGCAGTTTTTCTTGTTTTACCATTTGGTATGATGCTTCGACGAGCTCTCTTATCATGGACTCTACATCCCTTCCTACATAACCTATCTCTGTGTACTTTGTAGCCTCAACTTTTATAAAGGGTGCCCTTATAAGCTGTGCAAGCCTCCTTGCTATCTCTGTTTTTCCAACGCCCGTTGGTCCTATCATCAGTATATTTTTCGGTGCAACTTCATCCCTTATATACTCTGGCAAGTTCTGTCTTCTCCATCTGTTCCTAAGCGCTATGGCTACTGACCTTTTTGCCTGATACTGCCCCACTATATATTTATCAAGCTCCTCAACTGTTCTTTTTGGTGTAAAGTCCTCAAGCAGTTCAGAAGGGGATCTCGTCATCATCGTTGAATTCGCTCCTTATGATCTCTCCCTCGCTTTCCCTCACTATCCTTTCAAGAAAGCTGTCCAAGTCTTTTGGAAAGGGTTCAAAGGCAAAGACAGCTGGAAAGGCCTTTTTTATAGCTTCAAGAGGGGGTGAACCTATCCCAATGGAAGGCACTACATTCTTAGGTATTTTTCTTGAAGCCTCTATGTATGCCATATTGTAAGCTGTCTTGAGAGCACTTTCTATATCTGTGAACCTTTCCACTTCATCTCCAAATTCGTATAGGATTATGTCATAAGCACTCTCTTTGAAAGCATCCCAGCTTTTTATATGAGTTATGTATTTTCTTCCTTCCCACTCTTTTGTCTCAACAGTACTTTCGTCTTTCAGTTTAAAGGCAACAACATAGTAATCTATAAGATGCTTATCTGCATAAACATCCGTGAAAAAGAAAAATTCCATAGTTTTTATAATATAGCACTTATGGAGATAATTTCCACCTCTGAGGAGGAAACGTTGCAGGTTGGTGAAAAGATAGGCTCCTCTTTGGAGGGGAAGGAAGTTATCTGCCTTCTTGGAGAGTTGGGAGCTGGAAAGACTACCTTAGTGAAGGGCATAGCAAAGGGTATGGGCATACATGGGGGGTACCAAGTAAGAAGCCCCACCTTTACTGTAGTGAACGAGTATCAAACGGAAAAAGGTAAATTAATACATGTGGACCTTTACAGAGTGGAAGATATAAGTATAGAAGAGTTTTTGGGCCAAGGCGTGGTTGTTATTGAATGGGCTAATAGTACAACCTTTTGTGATATAGTCATAACAATAGACTTTACAGCGGAAGGAAGACTCATAAGAGTTCATCGGAGTGACACAACCTGTTGAGGTAATCTATGTGATACCGCCCATTATTACAAACAAGCCTTGTCATGGCTGTGTTGTCCATATGTATGTTCCATAGGTTTTCTAGCCCGAGTCCTAAGGCAAGGCAAACTATAGCATGAAGGGTTCCACCGTGAGCCACAACCAATACTCTCTCATGCTGATCCTCAATGAGGTCGTCAGTAAAGCTTTTTACTCTCTTTTCAAATTCTTCCATACTCTCCTGTGTGGGTAGTGGATACCTTACAGGGTTGGAAAGCCAGTTCAAAAAAATTTCCTTATGCTCTTGAACCATTATCCAAAACTGTGTACCCTCGTAATCCCCAAAGGACATCTCCCTTAGTCTATCGTCAACCGTCACATCAAGTCCAAGCATATCACCGATGGTTAAAGCTGTTTTGTATGCTCTTCTCTGTGGGGAGGAGTATATGATCTGTATGCTCTCTTTTATAAGCTCCTGCGCTGAAAGCCTAGATTGGACATAACCCAAAGGTGTAAGGTCACTGTCCAACCTACCTTGGAATATGCCCCTTTCGTTGAACTCACTTTGAGCATGGCGAAGAAGGTATATGTACTTCTTCATCCTTTGAGAAGCTTACTCTACTTTATCGCTAAATACTGCTTCAAGTTTTTCCTTCTTTATAGGTCTTATGTAAGGTTTGTCATCCTTAACCTTTATCTCTATACTTTCCACATCCTTTAGGCTTCCCCTTAAGAGCTCTTCAGCCAATGCATCTTCAACATGATGCTGTAGGGCACGCTTTAAACTCCTTGCACCGTACTCAGGTTTATACTCTCTGTTGATGATCCAGTCCACAAAGCTCTTATGCAGCCTTACACTTACACCCCAATCTTGAAGGTTTCTGTTAACTTCTTTGAGTTGTAACTCCAAAATCTTAACCACATCCCCTCTCTCTAGAGGTCTAAACACTATGGTTTCATCAAGCCTATTTAGAAACTCTGGGTTAAAGGTTTTTTTGACTTGCTCCATGACGTTTTTCTTCATCTGGTCAAACTCTATCATACCAAACCTTTGTTCAAAACCCATCTTTCCGCCCTGTGTTATGATCCTTGCTCCCAAGTTAGATGTCATTATGATTATAGTATTTGAGAAGTCTACCGTTCTTCCCATGGCATCTGTTAGTCTTCCATCGTCAAATATCTGCAGGAATATGTTAAATACATCATGATGTGCCTTTTCAACCTCATCAAAGAGTAAAACAGTGTACGGTCTTCTTCTTACCTTCTCCGTTAGCTGTCCACCTTCTTCGTACCCCACATAACCAGGTGGTGCGCCTATTAACCTTGATACAGTATGCTTTTCCATGTATTCGGACATGTCAAACCTAACAAGTGCCTCTTCCGTGCCAAAAAGGTACTCGGCTAAAGCCTTTGCTGTTTCTGTCTTACCAACACCCGTAGGACCTAGGAAGAGGAAGACTCCTATAGGCCTGTGTCTTCCCTTCAACCCTACCCTTGACCTTCTTATTGCCCTTGCAATGGACTTTATGGCTTGATCCTGACCAACAACCCTCCTTTTGAGCTCCTCCTCAATATGAAGTAGTTTTTCCATATCACTCTCGTGAACGCGTTTTACTGGAATACCTGTCCACCTTGAAACAACCTCTGCTACATCTTCTTCTGTAACCTTAGGTCTGTTCCTTGATATGTCCTGTTTCCACTTTGCTTTGAGATTTTCCAGCTTTGCTCTCAACCTTAACTCTTCATCCCTCAACCTTGCTGCCTTCTCGTAGTCTTGTTCGTTTGCTGAGTTTTCCTTCTCTACCTCTATTTCCTTTATCCTTTCTTCAAGGGTCTTAAGGTCTGGAGGCAGGTTCATGGCTTTCAACTTTACCAGAGAACCAGCCTCGTCTATGACATCTATAGCTTTATCTGGTAGGTTTCTTTCCGTTATGTATTTAACAGAAAGCTCAACTGCCTTTTCTATGGCTTCCATTTCATACTCCACGTTGTGAAACTCTTCAAACTTCTGTCTGAGTCCGTGGAGTATGCGTATAGCATCTTCCTCTGTGGGCTGGTCAACTATGATGGGTTGAAACCTTCTTTCTAAAGCTCCATCCTTTTCTATGTATTTTCTATACTCGTCCAACGTTGTTGCACCTATAACCTGTATCTCACCCCTGGCCAAGGCAGGCTTTAGCATGTTAGATGCATCTATGGAACCTTCTGCTGAGCCTGCACCTACAAGAGTGTGTATCTCGTCAATGAACAGTATGACGTTTGGAGCTTTTTCAAGTTCTTTCAGTATGTTTTTGAG
>JBKBPE010000019.1:0-15082 GCA_046293375.1 Aquificaceae bacterium | reverse complement strand
GTGCAAGATTTTGGAAAAACAGTGGTGGAGGTGCTCCTTGAACCAACACGCATATACTGGGAGGACATAAAAAAGATAAGGGGCTCTGTTCGCATAAAGGCCATGGCTCATATAACTGGCGGCGGCATAAGAGAGAATCTGATAAGGGTGCTAAAGGATGGAAGAAGGGCTATAATAGAGAAGTCAAGTATACCTAAGAACCCCATCTTTGATTGGGTCAAAAGCTTAGGAAACATAGCCGAGGAAGAGATGTACAGAACATTTAATATGGGTGTTGGTTTTATGCTTGTGGCAGACAAGGAAGAGGCAGGTAAGGTCCTTGACCTGCTGGAGGATGTTTTTCTATGTGGGCGCATAGAAAGGGGGGACAGAGATGTCATACTTGTTTAGAAAGGTGCTTTTGGCTTCTGCCCTTTTTGTAAGCTTTGCCTTTACCCAGACGGTGGAGAGAGTAGAGATAAGAGGTGCCAGGTATATACCTGATGAAGTTATAAAGGCTCTTATAGAGGTAAGGGAAGGAATGACCTACACACCAGATATGGTTAGAGAGGATATAAGAAGACTCTACAGAACTGGTTTCTTTGACAGTATAGAAGTTTACGAGGATAGAGTTGGAGACAAGGTTACACTTTACTACCATGTAGTTGACCTACCCATCATATACAAGATAGAGTTTGTTGGGAACAAGAAGATAAAGTCTGATGAGCTGGAGAAGAAGATAGGCGTGGAAACTGAGGTGGGCAAAATAGACATAGAAGAGCTTACAAAAGGTTACACATCTTCGCCAGCTCTTGAAGAAAGGGTAGAAGTACAGAAGAAACTCAAGCTGGGAAGAGTTCTGAGTCGTGAGGAAATGGAGCTCATAAAAGGGAGAATCATCCAAGCTTATGCAAAGGAAGGCTATACCAACGTGGAAGTAAGCTACGAGCTTGTTCCAAAGAAAGGAGCCTCTAAAATAGTTTACCATATAGTGGAGGGTTCTCCAGAGTACGTATCTTCCATAAACTTTAGAGGGAACAAATCTTTCAGAAGTGGTCGGCTTTTGGACCAGATGACTACAAAATCCCCAAGCCTCCTCGCCTTGAGATTCCATCCGCCCTTCAGCGAGGATGTACTCAAGGATGACATAAAAAAACTGATAGAGTTTTACAGGTCGGAGGGTTTCTTAGATGCTAAGATAGCTTACAATGTCAAGAAGAAAGATTCCAAGTACAATGTGGAAATAGACGTGGAAGAGGGGAAAAGATACCGCCTTGGAAGTCTAAAGGTAGAGGGTAACACTCTTTTTTCTTACAAGGAGCTGGTGAAGAATCTTTTAAAGAAGAACAAAGGCGGCTACTACAGGGAAGAGGTGATAAAGGGCATAGTTGATAACATAAAGGAAGAATACTCTTCCATAGGATTTTTGAACGTTACCATATCAAAGGATGAGAGCGTAGATGATAAGAACAAGACTGTCAATGTGGTGCTAAGGGTAGAGGAAGGAGAACCTATTTACATAGACAGAGTGAGTATAAGGGGAAACTATGAAACTCGTGATTACGTAATAAGAAGAGAGATGAGAGTCCAAGAGGGTGAACTTGCCAACGAAAAAGAGATTGAGCGCTCAAGGACAAGAATATTCAATCTTGGATATTACGAGGATGTATCCATAGAGCCATTCCCATCTTCAAACAGCAGGTGGAATTTTGATGTCAATGTAAGGGAAAGGTTTACGGGTCAATTCTCAGTAGGTTTGGGCTATAACCAGGTTACAAAGATATCTGGATTTGTCTCCCTGAGGAAAGGCAACTTTTTGGGCACTGGTGATATAGCTGGTATTTCTGTATCTTACGGTAGCAGGTACAAGGATAACTCACTCTCTTATACCAGAAAGTGGTTTTTGAACAAACCCATAGACCTGAGCGGTTCCCTGTACGATAGACGGATAGAGTATACCACCTACACAGTATCAAGGACAGGGCTTGATTTTATAGCCTCTAAAGAGTTTGCCGAGTTTTGGAAAGCTAGCAGTGGTTTTAGCATACAGAGGGTGAAGTACTCGGACATATCAAAAGATGCGTCACCTATAGTAAAGCAAGAGGCTGGAACAAGACAGTCAAGAAAGCTCCTCTTTGGTCTGACAAGGGACACAAGGGATAACTATCTATTCCCAACGAAGGGGTCTCTTACAGAGCTTAACTACTCAGTGGCAGTACCTATGCTTGGTGGTACAGAAAGATTTCACAAGTTCACCCTTTCCACTCAAAAGTTCCTAAAGGACACATGGTTTGATACCGGACTTATACTTTCCTTGAAAGGTGTTGTTGGTATGGTGGAGCCTTACGGTGGGAAGAGCGTCCCCCTTGATGAAAGGTTCTTTGTAGGTGGAGATTTTACCGTAAGGGGTTACAAATATGGGTATGCTGGGCCCCTTGACCCAAACACCAACGACCCTGTAGGTGGTAAGAAGGAGCTAATACTTTCTGCAGAGCTCAACTACCCAATATACAAAAACATACTCTACGGTGCTATTTTTTACGACGCAGGTCTGGGAGCAAACGATTGGAAGGAGTTTAAACCCCAAAGCCTTCGCGGAGGCTATGGAGTTGGTATCAGGTTTATAACACCCTTTGCACCCATAAAGCTTGACTTGGCCTTTAAAACAAAGAAGGTACCTGGAGACACGTCAAGGTCCAAGCTTCACTTTGTGCTTGGTGTCTTCTTCTGATGGTGGCGAGAGTATTAACTATTGCAGGTTCAGACAGTAGCGGCGGTGCAGGGATTCAAGCAGACCTGAAGACCTTTACAGCTTTAGGAGTTTATGGCATGAGTGCCATCACTTCTATAACTGCACAGAATACTGTAGATGTCTATGAAGTATATCCCATCCCTCCCCATACGGTTTACGAACAGATAAAGGTCGTGTGCGAAGATATAGGAGTTGATGCGGCAAAAACAGGCATGCTCTTCAGTGCAGATATAATAATGTCAGTGGCAAAGGCCGTAAGAGACTTTAAGATAGAGAAGCTGGTAGTAGACCCTGTAATGATATCCAAGTCTGGAGCTAGGCTTCTAAAAGAGGATGCCGTGGATGCCCTAAAGGAAGAGCTCTTCCCCTTGGCACTTACCTTGACTCCAAATGTACCAGAAGCTGAGCATCTCTGTGGTGTTAAGATAGACAGCCTGAAGCTTGTGGAGAAGGCTTGCAAACTCATACACTCTTTTGGATGCAGATACGTTCTGATTAAGGGTGGTCATATGGAAGGAGAGTTCTCAGTAGATGTCCTTTACGACGGTAAGAGCTTTGAATATCTAAAGGGAAGATTTGTTAAGACCAAAAACACCCACGGGACAGGGTGCACCTTCTCAGCTGCTATAAGCTCCTATCTTGCAAAGGGCTTTGATGTTAAGTTGTCAGTAAAAAAAGCAAGGGATTACATACAGGGTGCAATACAAAGCAGCTTTAACATAGGCCACGGCCATGGACCTCTGAACCATATGTGGTTCTTCCAAGGCAGGTTGTAAAATATTCTCAAATGGCAAAGGTGCTTCTTGGCGTTTCATCTAGTATAGCAATTTACAAAGCTTGCGACCTTACAAGAAGTCTTAGAAAAAACGGGCACGAAGTGAAGGTGGTAATGACTCCCTTTTCGGAAAGACTGATCAAAAAGCTGTGCTTTGAGACCCTATCAGGAAACAGGGTGTATGCAGACTGGGAAGATGACCCACTTGCCCATATAAACTTAGCAAGATGGTGCGACCTTTTCCTGATAGCACCTTGTAGTATAAATACTCTTTCCAAAATATCCCTTGGCATAGGTGATAACCTTTTGACCACAACGGCGTTGGCTTACAATGGAAGATTTATTGTAGCTCCTGCGGCCAACACAACCATGTACCAGAACCCTATAGTTCAGGGGCATATAAACAAGCTTAAGAACCTTGGAGTAATAGTAATAGAACCAGAGGAAGGAAAGCTTGTGTGTGAAGAGGAGGGGCAGGGAAAGCTCGCCAGCGAGGGTAGGATCTTGGACTGGGTTGAGTATTCCCTAAGGCCCAAATACCTTTTGGGTAAAAAGGTGCTTATAACCTGCGGTGCCACGAGGGAATACATAGACAGCGTTAGGTTTTTGTCCAATTCATCAAGCGGTAGGATGGGTTTTTCCCTTGCCAGAGTGTTCAGGTGGTATGGTGCCAGCGTAAAAGTGATAGCAGGCTTTACAACTACAGAAGAACCTCCGGAGGTGGAACTAATAAGGGTAGTTTCTTCAGAGGATATGCACAGGAAGGTTATGGAGATGTACAATTGGACAGATGTTATAGTTATGAACGCAGCAGTGTCGGACTTTACACCAGAAGAAAGGTCTTTGGAAAAGATAAAGAAAGGGGAAAGGCTAACCCTAAACCTCAAGAGGACGAGGGATATTCTTACCGACCTTGGGAAAAGGGGTAAGAAGTTTCTTGTGGGTTTTGCTCTTGAGGAAGAAAAACATCTCTTAAAAAACGCATGGGATAAGCTAAAGAGCAAGAACTTGGATATGCTGATAGCAAACCCTGTGGACGTGATGGAAAGCCAGATATTTAGAGGCTTTTTGCTTTGCAAGGATGGAAGAGAAGAAAAGATCGAAGCTATACACAAGCTACAAGCTGCGGAGCTGATAGTTAAGAAGCTTTTACCTTTTTTGGCAGAAGCTCATTCCCAGGGTGTTTCAAAAAGGAGTTAGGAGTTATGAGCTGGAATTTTTTGAACAGCCTCGGTCATATTATAACTTGCTTGACAAAAATTATCTCGGGAAGCCTTTCTATCTCCTCTATAGTTTCTTGAGGTACTGGGTCATCAAGACTTAAAATACCAAGTGCTATACCGCCCTTTTTCTCTCTTCCCAATCTAAAACCAGCTATGTTCACACCAGCTCTACCAAGTATGGAGCCTATCTTTCCAATTACACCTGGTACGTCTTTGTTTTCAAAGAGAAGCATTATACCCTCTGGCTCCACGTCAACTCTGTAACCATCTATCTGAAATATCCTGGGTATATGGCCCTCCAGCAAGGAACCTATCATCACCTTTTCAGAACTATCTGATTTGACAACAACTTTTATATAATGCTTGAAATCTTCCGTTTCTTCAGAGGTCAGCTCCTCAACCTTTATTCCTCTATCCTTTGCCACATAGAAAGCGTTTATTATGTTTACTGGAAAATCCACTATCTCGCGAAGCATACCCATAAGCACGGCCGAAGAAACAGGATGAAAATGCTGAGATATATTCCCTCTGACTTCTATATGAACCTCTCTTATCCCTTCCTCAGACCACTGAATCAAAAACTTTCCCATCTTCTCTGCAAGGTCAAGATGTGGTTTTATGAGCGTCAAGACAGAGAGGTCTGGGAAGGGAGCGTTTACCACATACTCTACAGTCATTCCTCTGAGAGCTTTTATAACCTGCTGGGTGATTATGACAGCTACATTCTCTTGGGATTCGTAAGTGTTGGCGCCTATGTGTGGAGAGAGGGACACGTTGGGAAACTTCTTTAGCTTTTCGATGAACTCATAATTGGGCGGTTCCTTTGAAAATACGTCCAAACCAATGCCAGAAAGTTTACCCTCCTCCAATGCCTGTATAAGGTCATCATCGTTCACTATCCCGCCTCTTGCACAGTTTATCAAAACTGACCCGTCCTTCATCAATTCAAATTCCCTCTTAGTTATCATGTTCTTAGTCTCATGAGTTAAGGGAGTGTGTATGGTCAGCACGTCCACTTGCCTTAAAAGTTCATAAAGGTTTTCCAATAGCTTTACTCCGAGTCTTTCTGCTTTTTCCTTTGGTATGTATGGGTCATAAGCTAGAACTTTCATACCAAAAGCCTTTGCTCTTATGGCCACTTGCGACCCTATGTTGCCTAACCCTATTATTCCCAAAACTTTACCGTAGAGCTCCCTTCCCATGAACTTTTTCCTATCCCATCTTCCTTCAAGCAGAGACTGATGTGCCATATGCATGTTTCTCACCACGTTTAGAACATGGCTAATGGTTAACTCTGTAGCTCCTATGGTGTTTGCTCCAGGCGTGTTTATAACCAGTATGCCTTTCATAGAGGCGCTTTCTATATCCACGTTGTCCACACCCACACCAGCCCTCCCTATAACCTTAAGGTTTTCAGCCCTATCTATGAGCTCCTTTGTTATGGGTGTTCTGCTCCTCGTAATTATGGAGTCGTAATTCTCTATAACCTCTAAAAGCTCTTCGTAGGATATATCTGGTTGATTATCTACCTCAATATCTGGTTCTCTGAAAAGAAGTTCTATGCCTTTTTCAGATATGGGATCTGTTATAAGCACTCTAAACATCACTTCCTCCTTGTTTAATTATAGCATTGGCTAAGCTTTTTATTTCTTCCATTATGAGGTTTGAAACCTCCTTATATCCTTTCGGGTCATCGTCAAAAGATGCGTACGCCTTTGGTTTTCCAATTAAAACTGATATCCTCTTTCCAAAGGAGGGGAAGAGCCTTCCCCTCGGGAGAACCTCATCGCTTCCATGAAGGTAAACTGGCACCACTGGCTTTTTAGTCTTTATGGCTATATAACCAACACCGAGCTTTGGCTTTAGAAATTCGCCGCTTTTGGCCCTTGTACCTTCAGGAAAGATGCAAACACTGCAACCCTTGTTTAGAAGTTCCATAAGAGACTCAAGGGCCTTTGTGTCTCCAACTCCCCTCCTTATGGGTAAGGCTCCAAGGTGTGGTAAAAGATAACCAAAAGGGGGTCTAAAAAGCTCCTCCTTGGCAAGGAAAATAAGATGCTTTGGAAAAACTGAGTTAAGAATGGGAGGGTCAAGATAGCTTCTATGATTGGAAGCAACTATACAGTTATCCTTTGGAAGGTTCTCAAGCCCGTAAACGGATATCCTAAAGAGGTTTCTAAACAATGTTTTTGTAAGGGGACAAAAGGGTGCCAGAAGGATTTTAGAGAATAGGCTTATAGGACAACTATAGGACATCTTAAGCTCCTTATAAGATGCTGAGATACGCTACCCATAGCCTGAGCTAAACCCTTTCCCCTTCTGCTGACCAGTGTAAGGTCGTAACCTTCAGTATTTATGTGGTCAGAGAGTCCTCCGTAAGGGTCTCCTTCTATCAGAGAAAGGGGAAGGTCTACATCTCCAAAGCTTTCTTTAAAAAGGTGAAAGGCCTCATCCTTCCTATCTTTTAGTATTCTCCTGTATTCATCCTCTGACATTTTGCCCTTCAGTCTCCCCACGTTTAGAGCATAAACAAGCTTAGTCTCTATAGGAAATACTTCCTTTAACATGCTTGCAAATCGTAATTGTCTCAGAGACCTCTCTGAGAAGTCAACTGGTAAACAAACCTTTGATATATCCTGAGTACAGTTGTTCTTGTAGACCCAAAGCTTCAAACCTGGCAGTAGGTTTATTATCCTATTAGCTAAGGACCTTCTCAAAATATATCTCTTATACCAGAGAAAAACTATGTCTACGCCCATGTTAATAGAAAGTTCCCTTGCCATCTGATCAATGTTTTTTAATGGAGCTTGTATCTGAGCCTTTTTAAAGTATTTTCTTACAAGTTTTTCCACGTCCAGCCTTTTACTTTTCAAGAAGCCCTCCGTGTAAACAATGATGGGTTCAATGTTAAGCTTCTCTATGATATTAGCTGTATAAGCTAAAAATTCATCCTCCTTTTTATCAAAGGTGATGTAAACTGCTGGCTTTTCTATCATGCCTCTTTGGTCTGTATCTTCCCCTTTAAGAACCTTATAAACTCTTCCATTAAGAAGCTCCCCATGTTTCCTTCCTTTTTACCCCTGACAGATACGCTCCTTTCCTCCACTTCTTTTGCCCCTACAACTACAACGTAAGGTATTTTTTGAATCTCTGCATCCCTTATTCTGGCTCCAACCCTCTCTTCTCTGTCATCCAGATCCACCCTTATACCCTCCTCCTTTAGCCTTTTTTCTATCTCCATGGCGTACTCTGTATGTTTTTCAGAGACCGGCACTATTCTCACCTGCAGCGGAGACAGCCAAAGGGGCAAAAATCCTGCATAATGTTCCAGCAAAACTCCAGTAAACCTTTCTATGGAACCCAGTAGCGCCCTATGTATCATGTAAGGTCTATGCTTTCTGTTATCCTGCCCTACGTAGGTCATGTCGAACCTCTCCGGAAGGTTAAAATCAAACTGTATTGTTGAGCACTGCCAGAGCCTTCCAATGGCATCCTTTATCTTTACATCTATCTTGGGACCATAAAAGGCTCCGCCACCTTCATCTACTTTATATTCCATCTTCATGGCTTGCACTGCCTTTCTCAAAGAGCCTTCTGCCAGTTGCCACTGCTCCTCAGAACCTATGGCATCCAATGGTTTGGTAGATATGTAAACTTCAAAGTCCCTAAAGCCAAAGTCTTTTAGCATAGATACAGCAAAGTCAAGGGTTTGATGTATGACATCCTCAACTTGCTCTGGTGTGCATATTATGTGAGCATCGTCTTGTGTAAATCCTCTTACCCTCATAAGACCATGCAAAACTCCAGACATCTCGTACCTGTAAACAGTTCCAAGCTCCGCAAGCCTTAGGGGCAGTTCCCTGTAGCTTCTAACTTTGCTTTTGTAAATGGACACATGAAAGGGACAGTTCATGGGTTTCAAAAAGTACTCTTCCTTTTCTATGCTCATCTGGGGGAACATGTTAGGTTTGTAATAATCAAGGTGCCCGCTTGTTCGCCAAAGATCAGCTTTTCCCACATGGGGAGTGTAAACGAGCTGGTAACCTCTGCGCAGATGTTCTTCTTTCCAGTAATCTTCAAGAACCTTTCTGTATATTCCCCCTTTTGGGAGCCATATGATGAAGCCAGGACCTACAGACTCATCTATGAGGAAAAGCTCCAGTTCTTTCCCCAACTTCCTGTGGTCCCTCTTCCTTGCCTCTTCGTAAAATGTAAGCCTCTTTTTGAGCTCCTCCTCATTCCAAAAAGCTACTCCGTAGATTCTTTGAAGCATAGGCCTTAATGGATCACCCATCCAATAGGCCCCCGCTATGTGGGTGAGCTTGAAAGCTCCAGCCATACCAGTTGATGCAAGATGAGGCCCCCTACAGAGGTCAACAAAGTCGTTCTGCTCATAAACAGATATAACGTCTTCAGGTCCTATCCTGTTTATAACCTCCAGCTTGTACTTTTCTTTTAACCCACTGAACAGGTTTACAGCCTCATTCCTACCGACCTCTTTTCTAATTATAGGATAGTCACGCTCTATTATCTCCCTCATCTTCTCCTCTATTCTGGGAAGGTCATCCTCGCTTAGCCTCACATCCTCTATCTCAACGTCATAATAAAAGCCATCCTCAGTCGTTGGTCCCACTCCCAGATGAACCTTTTCTTTGCCATAGACCTCTTTGAGAGCATGAGCCATTATATGAGCCAAAGAATGCCTTAGAATCTCCAAACTTTCTGGGTCATCCTTATAGATGGGTTTTATCTCTATACTCTTCCTTGTCGGTGTTTGCAGGTCGTATATAACACCGTTGACCTTTCCCCCAACCACCTTGTTCATGTCCAATCCAGCCAGTTCAAACACCCTTCTCAAGGGAGTGTTCTCATCTACCTGGTAAGTTTGACCATCTATGAAAACCTTGACCATCTTTTAAATTATAATATAGCGTCCTCACTTGAATTATGTTTGCTCCTATGGGATAATTTTTTTCCATGAGAATAGCCTTTTTCAAGACGGGTAATGAGGTAGGGATAAACAGACATGTTCTATCTTTGCTCAGGCATTGGGAAAAGAAGGGAGCAGAAGTCAGAGAGTTTGACCTAAGAGCAGAAGACATGCAATCCTTAGTGAACGAGATGGTTGAATTTTCCCCCGCCTTCTCTATGGACCTAAACTCAACTGGAGTTATAGTGGGGCATCAAGAAAATAAGAAGCTTCCCATATCAGATATATTTGGATTTGTACACGTTAGCATCTTTACAGATGACCCTCTTTTGTATTTCCCACCCTTATCTGATATAAGGCAGGCAAATAACTATCTACCCGTAGTTTGTGACCTCAAGTACGTGGACAGTTTGAAATTTCTTGGTATAGAAAAAGGGATCTTTTATGTTACGCCTTTTGTCGATAAGGAATCCATGATAGAACCTTCTGGAGAGAAGGATATAGAGCTTCTCTTTTTGGGTCCTGTTGTAGATCCACAAATAGTTATAGACCAAGTCAGTAGAAACATACCACAAAACATTCTTCCCATCTTTTTTGAAATGGGAGAGTTCATGTTTAGGAACCCAGAGGTACCAGTCTTAAAAGCCTACGATTACATACTTTCCATGTTCAACCAAAGCTTTCAGGAGGAGCTAGAAAGATGGAAATTGGAAAAGCCAGAGGACTTTTACAGGTTGCTAAACGATACAGCTATGTATGCTACATCAAGAAAGAGGCTATACCTTCTTAGCTTTTTAGAGGGTATAAACCTAAAACTGGTCGGTGAATTCCAGTGTGAACTTGTAGATGGACATGAGCGCATAGAAGTCAGTTCACAGGAGGAATTTCTGAAGGTCCTTGATAGGTCTTACATGGCAGTGCTGAGCTTTCCCTTCAGCACACCCTCTGGTATAGGGTTTACGCCCTTAGAGGTAGCTTACATGGGTTGTGCCCCTATGTTAGACCTTAGAGCAACGCTTCAGAGCTTCCTATCTCCAGGCTCAGAATGTGTGGCTTATTACCCCATAGACAGAGCGGATATAGAGGAAAAGGTTCTTTATTATCTTGATCACCTTAATGAAGCTCTTGAGATAGGTAAGCAGGCAAGAGATAAGGTTCTGGAGAAGTTCAACTCAGAGGATAGAGCTATATTTCTTTGGGATGTTTTTAATCAAATACTTGAACAGGCACAGACAAGAGACAAAAATTCTTAAGGTCTGCTGGACTTATCTTAGTAGCTTAGCAGTATGCTCTCATTTTAAACTCAGTTGTGGTTTTTCTATGGTTCCATATACGACTAGGCTTAGCCCCCCACCCACTGCAGTACCATTTATAGAAGATTTTAGCATGTCTTTTCTGTTTAAGACTACTATTCCTTCACCCAGAAGCTTAAGGCCTGAAACAAAAGCTTCTGCTTCAAAAGTTCTTCCTTTAAAGTTAATGCTGAGTTGGTCTACTCTAAGATTGTTTGCTGTTAAATTACCAAATTCAATGCTTCCTTCTATCCCCCTATTTACTCTTATGTTTGCCTTCTTGACCTGCAAATCCCTCAAGCAATTGAAACTACTTGCCTTTATATCCATCCCGTCAAGTGCGTGGAATGTTATATATAAATTACCATCGCCGCATAATCCACTTATAGAAAGTTTTAAAAAACCTAAAGACAGTTCAAGCTCATCAAAACGAGCTATGCTTGATGAGGAGTCATATAGGTTAACGTCCCTAAGCTTTACATACACAAGCCCCTCCTCAATGCTTCCTGCAGTCATGTAGACACCCTTTGACATGAGTAGTCTGTCAAAGATCAAAAATTTGGGAAAGGTCAAAACAAAAAGAATGAGCATGATAAAAGCAAAGCTGAGTAGAACAAAGAGCGGGAACTTAAGGCTCCTTACTGTCATCCCCTTTACTCTTTCCTTCCATAAGTTTCTTAAGCTCTTCTGCTAACTTTTGATGTTCCTGTGTTATTTTTGAAAGGTCCTCCGGTCTTTCTATCACATAGGGTGTCAAGAATATAAAGAGAGATACTTTATCCTCCGTCTTTGTGTCCCTTCTGAAGAGTCTTCCCAAAGCTGGGATCTCCTTTAGCCCTGGTATTCCTTCCACGCTTTTCAACGTTCGTGTGCTTACAAGCCCACCTATGATAATAGCCTGTCCGTTTTCAACCACAACTTCAGAGTTCACCTGCCTGTTGGAAGTTACTGGAATCGCATAGCTGAGCGTTCCTATCTGTGGTCTTATGTAATCTATTATCTCCTGAAGCTTAAGGTCTATAGAGAGCCTCAAGTCCTTCCCAGATACGGTAGGCATAACGCCTAAGTTTAGCCCTACCTCTTTGTAGTCATAAGTTATAACTGGCATACCGTTTATATCAAACTTTACACCAGAAGCGTAAGGTACTACCTGACCGACTTTTATTACAGCTTCTTGATTGTCCAGGGTCAGCACCTTTGGGTTTGATATGATATTAAAGCCACTTCCCTTTTCAAGCAGAGAAAACAGAAGCACAAGGTCTGGGAAGAAAAGCTGTGAACCTCCTATTGTCAGTGTTCTGCCTGAAGAGCTAAGCGCCCCTATTATAAAGTTCCCAGAAAGTAGAGCGTTGTAAAGGTCCTGAAGGCTACCACCGCCAAAAGCTCCCCCTCCATGAGTTCCCAGTACCTGCCACCTGACTCCTAAATCAAGAGCCGTTTTTGTACTCATCTCCACAACGGATGCAGCTATAAGCACTTGCTTTCTTTTTATATCAATCTTCTCTACGAGAGACTTTACTCCTTCGTACTCCTGAGGAGTTGCATAGATTATGACAGAGTTGGTTCCTCTATCAAAACCTATCTTCATACCTTCTGGCGTGCTTATGGGTGTGAAAGTAGGAGGGGGTTGTTTCTGTGTCTCTTCCTTTTTGAGCGGCGTTTCTAGCCCTCTCATCTCAGGCTGGTAAGGCGTTTTTTCCTTCGGTTGAGAGATTAAAGCTGATTCCCCACCCTTAAAGAGACTCTGAAGGCTTTTGTATATCTCCTCTGCAGACATAAACTTTAATGGTATTATGTAAAAGCTCCTCTCGAGAGCTCCAACGCTTTCCTCATCGAGCGTTTTTATAACTTTCTCCAGTACGCTTTGTACATTCTCGTTTGCAGCCACTATTATAGAATTGCTATCCTTGCTAAAGGTTATAAAAGTTTGGCTTCCTAACTGCTGCATGAAGGCAAGAGAAAGCGGCTGTAAGCTCTGGAAAATGTTTTCAGCCTTTGCCCTCTCCAGCTTGTAGACTTTTATCCTGAGGGATCTCTCTGTTGAGTCCAGCTCCTTAAGTATAGTTTTTAACTTCTCCACGTTTTTTGCCATATCTGCCACAAGAAGGGTGTTAGACTGTGGATGAACGGCTAGCTTTGCAAAGGGAGAAAGAAAGGGACCAATGGCCTGCTGGAGTTGCACTGCCTGCGTATTTTCCGCTTTGTACAAGTAAACAACAAGCTCGCCAGAGTAAGATGGCTTCTTCATCTCGGCAAGGCTTATAGCCTGCTGTACCGGCATTATCTTCACAAAGTTTTTATCCTCCATCACACCATAGCCCTGTAGGGAAAGGGAAAGCACAAAGAGGTCCCAAGCTTCTTTGATGCTCACGGGTTTTGCAGAGCTTATATTGAGCGTCCCTTTCACGTTTGGGTCAAGGATTATGTTCTTACCAGTTAGCTCCGACATGAATTTGACTACCAGGGATATGTCGGCGTTTTGGAAGTTCAAGTAAACTTTACCAGTTCTTCTCTGCTCTTGAGCTTGCTTTTGAACTTCTTCTGCTGTTTGAGCATAGGACTGTTGGACCAAAAACATCAAGCACAAAAAGGCCAGAAAAAAACCCTTCATCTATTCCACCCTTAAGCTTAGTTCTACAGGTTCGCCATCCCTTAACAGGCTTACCTTCAGGCTAGTTTCATTCCTTAGCGCTTGGAGTATTCTAAAGGCATCCTCTCCATTCTTAATATCTTGATTGTTTATGGAGACCAGCACATCTCCGGCTCTTATGCCAGCTCTTGCAAAAAGGCTTTGAGGGTCTACCCACTCAAACATAAATCCTACCGTCCTACCTCCTTGTACGTAAGGGACTAATCTTATCTGCCTAAACATTATACCAGGATCAGCCGTTATGTTCTCGAGCTCCTTCTTTTGAAGAACTGCTTGTAGAGCCTCAGAAGGCTTTGTCTGTACAGAAACCGCTGGTAGACTAAACCTAAAACCGATAGCTTTTCTCTCTTGTCCATTTGATAACACTATGTAGTTTCTCTCTATCTGTGTGACCGTGTAATTGCCAACAATAGAACCCACTTTGACCACATGAGGTTTTCCGTCTACATCTAAAAGGGCCATCTTTAAGCCACCACTTGCCGTAGCCATAAGCTCTATCTTGGAAATAGCTTGTCTCTCTTCCATCTGTTTTCTTTTAAACACAGCTGTCAGATCAGGAATGAGAGGCTTTGATTCTGTAACATGCGGTAAAAAGACAGGCTTGAAGGTAAATACATAAGTGTAAAAGGAGAGTAAAAGCCCAAAGGCAAGGTTCAAAAGTATCGCAAAGCTTAGACCACGCATGTTTTTAATATTATAAAGCTTTGAGTTAAAATAAACTTCTCATGAAGGAAGTCCTTGAAAAAACCATAAGGGAATGTATAAGGAGAGTTTATGGTTTGGATGTGAACGGGTTTGTGATTGATAAACCAAGGGAGGAAAAGCTTGGAGACCTCTCTACCAATGTGGCCTTTTTGTTATCAAAGGAGTTAAAAAAGAGCCCTCAAGAAGTTGCTAAAGAGCTTGCAAGTGCTTTAACTGGAGAGAAGTTTCATGCAGATGCAGTAAAGGGTTTTATAAACTTTATCTTTTCAGATAAATACATAAAAGATGAATTTAAAAAGCTTCTCAAATATGGAGAGGATTACTTTATAGAGGACCTAGGAAAGGGCAAAAGGATACAAGTTGAGTTTGTCAGCGCCAATCCAACAGGACCTTTACATCTGGGGCATGGAAGGGGGGCTGTTATAGGGGATGTTTTGGCTAACCTTCTTAAAATATACGGTTTTGATGTGATGAGGGAGTACTACATAAACGATGCTGGATATCAGGTTTATCTGCTTGGCCTTTCCATACTCTACAGGTACAAAGAGCTTTCTGGTAAGGAAGACGAAAGACTAAGGGAAACCTTTGAAAGAGAAGGATACAAAGGGAGCTATATTGTAGAGCTTGCGAAGGATGTAAAAACCTTTTACGGAGATAGCCTTCTTGATGCTCCACAGGAGGAAGCTATAAAGCTACTCAGCGACTACGGTATAAAAAGGCTCCTTGAAGACATAAAGAACACCCTGAAGCTTATAGGTGTTGGGTTTGATGTATGG
>JBKBPE010000018.1:0-15194 GCA_046293375.1 Aquificaceae bacterium | reverse complement strand
GGCTTGCCTTGCCTTGCACGGCTATTTGAATAGTCCTGTTGGAGATGTCTTCTACAGTATAATACTTGCATATCCAATTCTTTACCTTTTGGGTGTTTATCGCATTAACGCAAAGCATGAACCTTTCTTCATCAAGCATGTAAACAGTTATATCATCAACCACTCCTCCCAGCTCGTTGGTAAGCAGATTATACTGAACCTTTCCGGGATAGAGCTTTCTTATGCTGTTTGTTGTGAGATATTCCAGACACTCGGCAGCTCCTTTACCTTCCAATATCAATCTTCCCATGTGTGAAACATCAAAGACGCCGCATGAATTTCTTACAGCCAACTCCTCATCCTTTACAGATGAGTAAAAGGCTGGCATATCCCAACCAGCAAAGTTAATAAACTTAGCCCCAAGTGCCCTGTGCAAATTGTAAAGGGGAGTTCTCATATTAAACATTGTAAAATTTTTACGTATGCTCGGCAAATACACACTGCTTTTTTATGTGAGAATTTTTCTAGTAGTAAGCCTAATGCTGTTAGGAATTGTTTCTTCCTATGCTTTTGCAGAGTTCTTCCTTCTTTTTAAAGAGAAGAATATCAAAGTAGCCCTTCTATATTTTTTAAACCTGTTGCCCTTAGCTTTTTTTTATCTCTTACCCATCACTAGTATAGTATCGCTTATGATAGTTTTTAGACGTGTATTTTCAAAGAAAATAGACTTAATAACTCAAAGTTTTGGTATATCTCCTTTAAAATTTTCTTCAAGTATACTCCTTTTTCTGCTCTCACTCTGTATAATAAACTTTTTCCTAAGCTTTGACTTTTATGCAAAAAGAGATAAAAACCTGTATAATATAGAGAAAGAGTTTAAAAAAAAGCAGTATGTAGAAAACTTAATTGTTAGGAACGTATGGTTTTTAAAAGATACGAATGGTGAGAGGTTTTATGTAAACTTTCAATTTGTGAACATGAAAGACGGTAAAATAGCTGGTATCTTTATACTAAAAAGTGAAGAAGGAAGCATAAAGGATGTTGTGTATGCAGACAAAGGTTTATGGAAAGGGGACAGAGTTTTTTTACCCTATGCAAAGGTTGTGGATTTCAAAAAGGGAGAGGAAAGCATCGAAAGTTTATCTTTTGAGCTGGTGGACATCAGTATGGCTAAACCCATAGGAGAAAAAGTGCAGCACATATCTTTAAGTCAATTGCTTTTACTTTACAGCCTTGGGGGGGAAATGGGACTGAATTATAACCTTTACATGGCAGAGTTTCTGAGAAGAACTCTACTCAGCTTTTCCCCTTTTCTTATACTTATAATAACGTTGTCAGCAACCGTAAAGAAAAGGAGTATACTTTTTGGCTTTTTACATTTTCTCTTCGCTATAACGCTTTATTGGGTAGGATTGAGCTCAGTGAAGACTCTTGCTGAAGATACATCTTTGAGTCCTCTTTATGGGCTTTTAGTTTTTTTACCTCTTTGGTTCTCCTCTCTAAAAGGAACTTACGACCTTGTAAAAGGATTCAGGGTCTAAGCTGGCACCACCTACAAGGAGACCATCTACATGGGGCATCTTCATAAATTCCTGTGCATTACCTGAGCTCACACTGCCACCATACAGGACCCTTACTCCTACGGAGTTGTTGGCGCTCATTTTCGAAATAACATCCTTTATAAGGCTGTGAACACGTTCTGCATCTTCTGGGGTTGCTGGGTTACCGCTTCCTATGGCCCAAACTGGCTCATAGGCTATGTCCAACATATTTGCATACCTCTCCATTCCAGACAGAGCAAGTCTAAGTTGTGTTTCAACCACCTTGTAGGTCAGGCCAGCTTCCCTGTCCTCTATCCTCTCTCCAACACAGAGTATGGGTCTTATACCCTTTTCTAAGCATGCTATCAGTTTTCTGTTTACCATCTCATCACTTTCACCGAAGACCCATCTCCTCTCTGAATGTCCTACGATCACATAGGAGACATCCAGCTCCTTAAGCATATCTACAGAAACTTCTCCAGTAAAAGCACCCTTCTCTTCATAATGCACGTTTTGGGCTCCAAGCTTTACATTTGTCCCTTTGAGCATCTCACTTGCCACGCAGAGGGATGTGAACGGTGGACATATGAGGATCTCCCTGTCCTTCGTATGTTCAACCAAAGACAAAAATATGTTAAGATATTCCTTAGTCTGGGATGGGGTTTTGTTCATCTTCCAGTTTGCTGCTATAAGCTTCATGCATTGAGTTTAACCCAAAACATAAGCGTATGTCAACAATTGCCTCAGGGTGTTTCAAAAATAGGGAGCTTTTGTATGATCCTTTTCCTATGGGAATGGCTAACTTACCCCAATCATACCATAAACCACTCATACATAGTAAGGGATAGGTCATTGACAGAGTGGCAACGTATAGATAGGAAAGGTCGTTATTTGCTTCTGGGATTCTTGACACAGCCTCACAATTTTCAAGATGATATATTTACAACTACTCACTACCAACTCATAACTCCTTTTTCAAACACCCTGATTTTCTTTTGGTCTGGTTGAGTTATAATATTGAACTTCAAAGGAGGTAAAGCATGGCGCAATGTTATGTTTGTGGTAAGAGAACTATCTTTGGCAAAAGTGTAACATTCTCCGCAGAGAGGAATTCAAGAACCTTCAAACCTAACCTTCATAAGATGAGGATAAGGCTTGAGGATGGAAGCGTAAGAAGGGTCTATGTTTGTGCTAAGTGCTTAAAGGCTGGAAAGGTTATAAAAGCTGTAAAGATCAGCTGATGCCTATAAGATTTTTTACAGCTGGCGAGTCTCATGGTAGGGCTATAATTGCCCTTTTGGAGGGAATACCAGCAAACCTTCAAGTATCTAAGGATTATATAAACATAGAGCTCCAGAGAAGGCAGAGAGGATACGGGAGAGGAGGAAGGATGAAGATAGAGAAGGATGAAGTGGAAATCCTTTCTGGAGTTAGGTTTGGAAAAACGATGGGAAGTCCGATAGCTTTACTCATATGGAATAAAGATTGGGAAAACTGGTCGGATAAGATGGCAGTGGAAGGTAGTAAAGGAGAGGGTGTGGTTCCCTTTACAAGACCAAGGCCAGGGCATGCAGACCTTGCAGGTGGAATAAAGTATAACCAAAGGGATCTGAGAAGTATACTTGAAAGAGCATCGGCGAGGGAAACAGCGGCACGAGTAGCAGTTGGGGCTGTCTGTAAAAGGTTTTTGGAAGAGTTTGGTATAAAGATAGGGAGCTACGTAGTGGGTATGGGAAGATGCACACCGAAGATAGAAGAGGAAGACCTTCTTAAAAGACATGAGCTTGCTGAGATGTCTCAGGTCAGATTTCCAAACGCGGACAAGGATGAAGAGTTTATTGGAGTTATAGAGGAGGCTAAGGAAAGGGGTGAGAGTCTTGGTGGGGTTTTTGAGGTTTTTGCCCTTGGTGTACCACCAGGGCTTGGAAGCTACATTCAGTGGGATAAAAGGATAGACGGAAGGATAGCTCAGGCCATAATGAGCATTCATGCCATAAAAGGAGTGGAGTTTGGGCTTGGCTTTAGAGTAGGAAGTATGTTCGGTTCTGAAGTTCACGATGAGATAGGATGGACAAAAGAAAGGGGTTTTTTCAGGCATTCTAACCGTTTAGGAGGCACAGAGGGGGGTATGACCAACGGCATGCCCATACTTGTGAGAGCTGTTATGAAGCCAATTCCAACGCTCACGAAACCTCTGAGAAGCGTGGATATAGAAACAAAGGAGGAGGTAAAAGCTGGTAAAGAAAGGAGCGATATAGTTGCAGTAGCTGCAGCCTCTGTAGTTGGTGAAACCATGCTTGCCATCGTTATAGCTGATGCCCTTCTTGAAAAGATAGGTGGAGACTTTATGGAGGAAGTAAAGGAAAGGTTCAAAAGGTACGTAGAGCATGTTAGGGGTTATTGAAGAGGTAGGAAGGGGGGTTCTTCTCACTCTTTGGGGAATATACCTCTTCTTTCGTAGTCCACCAAAGAGAAGGCACTTTTTTAACCAACTTACTTACTTGGGGGCTGAGACAGTTCCTGTTATAGTTATCACATCCATATTCTCAGGTGGTGTCATAGCCTTACAAACCTACAGTACCTTTCACAGGTTCAACGCCGAGTTTTTAATAGGCGCAGTAGTTGCTATATCAATGGGTAGAGAGCTAGGTCCAGTTCTCGCATCTTTGATGGTTGTAGCAAGGGTGGGTTCAGCAATGACGGCGAACATAGGAACCATGAGAATAACAGAGCAGATAGATGCTTTGGAGATAATGGGTGTAAACCCCATAAGCTACCTTGTTACACCAAGGATATTTGCTGGAGTTTTGGGTGTTCCTTTACTCGTTATACTCTCAGACATCTCTGGTATATTTGGTGGTTGGTTTGTAGCGGTAAAACTTTTTGGTGTAAACAGTTATCTCTTCTGGGAGAAAATGAAGGACATAGCAGAGTTATATGACTTTTTAGGAGGTCTTTACAAGGCAGTCTTTTTCGGTCTAATCATCTCCTCTGTGAGCTGCTACTTCGGTTTTTACACAAAAGGTGGTGCAGAAGGCGTAGCAAAGGCTACAACCAACAGCGTTGTAGCATCTTCTATGCTTATACTAATATCCGATTACTTCCTTACTGCTATAATATTCTGAAATCATAAAAGGCCTTGGTTTTTGTATATAGCTCTTCCAACTCTCTTTTAGGGTCAGAATCCCAAACTATTCCACATCCTGCATAGTAGGATAAAACCTTTCCCTTACCTATGGCAGTCCTTATAAGAACAGAAAGGATAAAGTTAAAGTTGTCAAAAAAGAGCCCAGCACAGCCGCAGTAAAAGCCCCTTTCATGTGGCTCAAGCATGTTTATGATTTCCACAGCCTTTCTCTTGGGAGCTCCAGTTACGGATGCAGGTGGGAAGGTTGCTCTTATTACATCCAAGAGGATCTTATCCGTCCTGCACTCAACAGAGGAATGCATCTGAAAAAGTGTACTGTACTGGGTTATTTTGAAAAGCTCAGTTACCCTTACACTGCCAGGCCTTGCTATCCTGCCAAAGTCATTCCTTACCATATCAGTTATCATGAGGTTTTCAGACTTATCCTTCTGGCTCCTTCTGAGCGATTCTTCCAAGTTTGATGTTCCCTTTATAGGCTTACTCAAAAGCCTTTTACCCACTCTCTCAAGAAAGAGCTCCATAGAACCAGATACTATAAAAAACTCTCCAAGGTCGAGGAAAAATCCATAGGGAACAGCCTGCCTTTGGATAAATTGATAAAAAAGGTCAAAAGGCTTCCCTCTCTCAAGAGAAAAGTCAAACCTATTTGTAAGGTTGAGCTGGTAGATAAAACCATCCCTGATAAAATCCTTTGTAGTACGTACCCTATCCATGAAATCTTTATCGGAGAGTGAACTACTGATAAATGTTAGATTTGCATCAATATAAGATGGAGTGTTTATCCTTTCAAATCTATCCAGCTTTATGGCTAAAAGTTTTGGAAGACCAGACTCTTTAATATGAACACCTAACGTATAGGATGTCAGGTCATAGGAAAGTACTAAAAAATGGATTCCCTCCAGCCCTTCTAAGTCTTCCAGCTTTATAATATGCACACCTTCTATCTTTGCTTCATAGAATCCATCTTTTTTCAGCCATGAACCAGAGAGAACAAGGCGCATCAGGATGAGTTATCCTCCCAAAGCACTTTCCTTAGATGGTTAAGCACTTCTGCATCTACATTAAAAACCTTATCTTCCACTCTGTATATGGGCAGAACGCCTATCAGACTGTTCATCAAAAATACGCTGGAAGCTTTTACAATGTCATCTTTCCTTAGCCTTTCTTCCCTTATGTCTACCTTTTCCATGAGGGCTTGAAGACTTGTACCAAAAAGGAGCCCCCCTTCCCTATAAGGTGTTAACAGCCTGTTTCTAAAAAGGAGTATCATGTTAGCTGAGGTACATTCTGTTATCTCATCTTTCTCGTTCAAAAAGATACAGTCATAAAAACCCTCCATTAGAGCTTTCCTCTTTACCAACACATTCAGAAAGTAGTTGGTTGTCTTATGTCTTAAGAGTGGGTCAGAGGAGCTCCTTCTTATATCCGAAAAGCACAGACTCTTTGGCTCAGATACTTTTCTGTGCTTGTATGCATAAACGACCAAGGAGGTTCTACTTGATTTCTCATAATATCTATGTCTTCCATAAGAGAAGAGGCAGACTTTCACGTAAATGTCTTTTTTCCCATTAGTTCTCTGTTCTATGTTTCTACAGAAGGTTTCAAAATCTGGACACTCAAGGGAGAAAAACTCCGCTGATGACCTCAGTCTTTCATAGTGGCGATAGAGTTTTCTTGTTCTTCCTTGCCAGAGAATAGTTTCAAAAAGCCCTTCTCCGTACATAAGGGTTCTGTTCATGGTTTTTCAAAAAATGAACATAATGCCTTTTTACAATCTTGACAGAACTCCTTACCTTTTGCATCCACATCCTCTACAGATAGGGAGAAGTTCATAACGCATTTTTTATTTTTGCAGTGTCCAAGCCCGAAAGTATGTCCAAGCTCGTGATTCACCTCTTTGAAGGTTCTTTCAAAGAACAGAAGCTCATTGTAAGACCTTAACCTAAGGAGGCTTACTAAGGCAATCCTGCCTCCAAGTTGAGAAAGCCCAAAAACAAAGTTAAACCCATCCTCGTAGATATCAAAACTCAAAAGAGCTACAAGCTTCAAAAGCTCGGGAAATCTAACGTCCGATAGGTATTTGAGCACCTCTCCAGCCTTGTACTGACCTCTTTCTGGGTTATAAGCTTTCTTTAAAGGTATTGGGATGGAGGATATCCTCACATCAAAACCAAAGGTCTCTTTTATGTTCTTTGCCGTTGCAAGGATCAGTCTATTTTCTATTTCCCCAAAGCTTACAAGATATATGAACATTAAATTCCTTCTTCCCTCTTAGCGATCTCTACCTGCCTGAGTACCTCCTCCTTGGCAGTTCCACCGTAAGTCTTTTTTCTATCTACAACTACCTTTGAGCTAAGAAGGGAAAGGGCAGACTCGTCAAAAAGCTCAGAGATGCTTTTGAGCTCATCAAGGCTTACTTCCTCAAGTCTTTTTCCTTGAGATATGAGGTAGGACACAAGCTTACCAACTGTGCTGTGTGCTTTTCTAAAAGGAACCCCCTTCATGACAAGATAGTTGGCAAGGTCTGTAACTAAGGTAAAATTCCCAGAGGAGGAGACCATTTTCTGTGCCTTTATCTCTATACCTTCAAGGGCAAGCTTCATGGCTTGCAAACAGGTCTTTAGTGTATCTACGCTATCAAAGAGCGGCTCTTTGTCCTCTTGAAGATCTCTGTTGTAAGCCAAGGGGAGGCTCTTCATAGTAGTCAAGAGGCTAACAAGATTGCCATAAACTCTACCCGCCTTTCCCCTTATGAGCTCAAGAATGTCTGGGTTCTTCTTCTGTGGCATTATAGAACTTCCTGTACAAAGCCTGTCTGGAAGCTCAACAAAACTAAACTCTTCAGTAGACCAAAGAATAATGTCTTCAGAAAGTCTTGAAAGATGCATGCTTATCACAGAAAGGGCGTATAGAAGGTCAAGTATGAAATCTCTCTCAGCTGTTGCATACATAGAGTTCCTAACAACGGACCTAAACCTAAGCTCTCTTGCTGTAAAAAACCTGTCCAAAGGGAAATCTACGCCAGCAACAGCTCCACAGCCAAGAGGTAATGAGTCTGCATGCCTGTATGCGTACATAAGCCTTAATTCATCCCCCAAAAACATCTCTCTGTATGCTAAGAAGTAATGTGCTAACCTTATAGGTTGAGCCCTCTGAAGATGTGTGTAAGCTGGAAGGATCACCTCCACAGAGCTTTCCGCAAGTTTTACCAAAACCCTTCGCAGACTCCTAAGGTGCTTTGCTACATTCCTTATTTCCTTTTTTATGTAGAGCCTCTCGTCCGTTGCCACTTGGTCGTTTCTTGACCTACCTGTATGCAATTTTCCACCGAGCTCTCCTACTCTTCTGATGAGCTCAGCCTCTATATTCATATGAACATCTTCTAACTCTTCTCTAAAGAGTATATTCCCCTCCTTTAGGTCCCTTTTTATGCTCTCAAGAGCAGAGAGGATCTGGGAAGATTCATCTTCCGCCAGGACACCAGCCCTTAGGAGTGTTTTTACATGAGCTATACTTTGTTCTATATCTTCTTCCGCAAGCCTTTTATCAAAGCTAACTGATTGAGTAAACTCATCTACAAACTCCAGTGTTTTCTCTTTAAATCTTCCTTCCCATGGTTTTTGCATCAACTTATAATTTTACATTACATGCACGCAAAAATAGGAAAGGAAATAAAAGATGCAATAAGGGCTATGGGGGCGGTGTTTGGGGATATTGGAACAAGCCCCCTATACGCATTGACAGTTGTACTGCTTTTAACAAAACCAGAAAAACACCAGATGATAGGAATTGCCTCATTGATGGTCTGGACCCTCATAATCTTGGCCACAGTTCAGTATGCATGGTTTGCCATGAACCTAAGCATAAAGGGTGAGGGCGGTACGGTAGTTCTGGGGGAGATAGCCAAGTCCCTTACTAAAAGCCATAAGTTTAGAAGGTTTTATAGAGCTTTGGTACTTTTAGGTCTCAGTTTCCTTATGGGGGATGGTGTGATAACACCAGCTATAACTATCCTCAGCTCTTCCGAGGGGATAAGGCTCATCCCTGGTTTTGAAAGAATGCCCCAATCGGAGGTCATGCTGGTAGCTATAATCATAACCATAGGTCTTTTCTCCATTCAGAGTAAAGGAGTGGGAAAGATAGGGGACTACTTTGGACCAATAATGCTGTTCTGGTTTACCTCCATAGGGTCTATTGGTCTCTACTATGTTGCTCATCTGCCGCAGGTTTTCAAAGCTTTGAGCCCTCATTATGCGTTGGAATTTTTACTTTCGGACCCGCTGAGGGGGTTTGTAGCCCTATCAGAAGTAATACTGGTGGCTACAGGAGGAGAAGCTCTTTATGCGGACATGGGACACCTTGGGAGGGTTTCCATAAGGAGAGCATGGGTTTTTGTATTCTCCATGTTAGCCTTAAACTACTTGGGACAAGCATCCTTCGTTATGATAAGTTCTAAGCAACCCAAGCAATCCATATTTTACGAATCGGCAAAGGCTCTGCTTGGGGATATGCTGTATGTACCTTTCCTTTTGCTTGTAATTGTAGCTGGGGTTATAGCATCTCAAGCTCTTATAAGCGGTGTTTTTTCTATAGTTTTTCAGGCAATAAACACAAGAATATCACCCCTCTTTAACGTAAAACACACATCTACGGAGATAAGTACTCAAATATATATACCGACAGTCAATTGGGCTCTCATGCTCGGTGTTATCCTTATGTATCTAAACTTTAAAACGTCCGACAATATGGCTGCCGCTTACGGCTTTGCAGTTATCACAACAATGAGCATAACTGGGTTCTATCTCATGGTTATATACTTTGCAAGGAAAGAGTATTGTTACTTTTTAGGTTCTGTGTTTTTATTCCTTGTAGATATTCTTTTTTTACTCTCCAGCAGCACAAAGATACCCCATGGAGCTTACTGGCCCCTTCTATTCGCTACTGTCCCCCTATCTATCATGTCCCTTTACATAAAAGGACAGGAAAAGCTTTACAAAAAGATGAAGTTCAAACCATTTAAGGAGTTTGTCCTGGAGTTTGAAAAGCTTTACAGAGAGAGGTCAAAGATAGAAGGGACTGCTATATTTTTGGTGAGGGACCTTAAGGCCATTCCCCCTTATGTGACTCAGACCATGTTCAATCATGGCATCCTTTACGAGGACAACGTATTCCTTTCTCTTATCAAAAAGGATGAACCTTTTGGCACGGAGACCTTTCTGAAAGGGAGCATAGCAGAGGGCCTAAGGCTTGTTGAAATAAGATACGGGTACATGGAGGTGCTGGATATAGATAAGGAGCTTTCGAGCGTTGGCATAAGGGAGAGGGCCATCTTTTACGGTGTTGAACATATATACACCAATAGGCTTCTGTGGAAGTTCTTTGGCTGGATAAAGCGTTCCACTCCAAGCTTTGTAGAGTTTTACAGATTTCCCTACAGAAAGCTACATGGTGTAGCGGTAAGGGTTGAGTTTTAGGTTAAGTCTTTGCTAAAATGATGGCATGAAAGTTTTTTTCTTATTCCTATTAACGCTTCTCTCCCTTTCCTACGCAGATACTGTAGCAAGAATAGACGATGAGAGAGTAACGAAGGAAGAAGCTACGCAGGCTTTTAACGCTTATTGGAGGGAGATCCTGCACCTTCCTATGAATCAAGCTACCAAAAGGGACCTTCAGGAGTTTCTTGTTGATTATGTAAGAAACAGAATAATTGAGAAAGAAGCTAAGAAGATGGGGATAAAAGTAACGGAAGGAGAGCTTAAGGAATACGTATCAAGAAACATAGGCAGCACAAGTCTGAGCTCAGTAGTTGAAAATTTTGTAAAGGTAGAGGTCATTGTAAACAAAATAGTAGATAAGGTGGCCAAAGACTTGAGCATAACAGACAAAGAAATAACAGCGTATTACTACCTGAACTTGAGAGACTTTAAGCTACCCTCACAGGTTCTGGTTGATAGATTTGTAGCTTATGACTTGGATACCGCCAACGAGGTATACTACAGACTATTAAACGGAAAGGATGACCTTCAAGATTTGAGGGATGTAAAAGTGGGAACTCACATGTGGTATTCTTTGCAGACGCTCCCAGATGTCGTAAAGCAGCAGCTCTATCCCTATAACGTTGGAAAAGTTTCCAGGCCTATAAGCATTCCTGGGGGAGGGTATATGATACTGAAGATTAAAGACAGAAGGGGTGGTGGGATACTTTCTCTTGATGAGGCAAAGCCTTTAGTTAGGGAAAGGCTTATGAAGGAAAAAAGACAGGAGGTATTCAGACAATGGTTTCAAGAAGTTTCAAAAGATTATCATGTGGAATTTTACTTTGGGCAGCTTTAAGCTTATCAACCTTTGCCTATGTGCTTGTTGATAGGGTTGTAGCTTCTGTCAACGGGGAGGCTATTCTGGAAAGTGATGTCAAGCTTGGTATGCTCTTTTACGGAATCCAGAATAAGCGTGATGTTATAAACAAACTTGTGAATGTTTACATCCTTGCACAATTCTTAGAAGGCAAAGGTGGAAGTCTGCAGGATGAGTATATACACTCGGTTCTTTTGGATATAGCAAGGGCTAACGGAACTGACCTGGATGGTCTGGCAGAGGAACTAAGCAAAGAAGGCTTGACGCTTGAAGACCTAAAGAGGTTTTTGCAAAAAGAGTTGCTTGCAAGACAAGGATTAGATGCTTATCTGTCAAGGGAAATAAAAGTATCAGACGTTGACTTAGAAATTGAGAAGCTAAAAAAGGGAGAAGTCAAACTGCAAAGGGAAATTGAGCTTTTAACTGTAGATAAGAAGGATGGGGAAAAGGTCTTGAAACTCATTGGAGAGGGGAAAAAACTATCGGATATGGCAAAGGCTTTGGGTATATCAGTAGAGAACTTAAAGGTGGAGAAGGGGGATCTGGTAGAACCCTTGGATAAAGAAGTTTGGAGGGCTGGTGTAGGTGACACTGTCTTTGCCGAGGATAAAGATAACATATACATAGCTTACATCAGAGGACAAAAGGATGTCTATCGCGGGAAGTCAACGGAAGAACTAAAGAAAGAGGTACTTACAAAAAAAATTGAGGAGAGAAGGGAAGAGCTTCTAAGAGAGCTCAAAAGAAAGAGTATTATAAAAATACCATAATGCGCCTTCTTTCAGTTGTGGACGGTATAGGCTGGGGTGGAACAAAAGAGCAGGTTTATCTTCTTGCACGTGAGCTTTCAAAGAAAGGTATTCAGACTCATATGGCTTTATCCTTCCAGTACGAGAGAATGGTTGAGAGGTTGGCACCATACGGTGTGAATTTTTACTTCTTTGAAAACCATAACAAGTTTTCACGACTTAACCTCATGAATTACTATAGACTCTGGAGGATAATAGACAGTGGTAACTTTGATGTAGTTCTTGCCAATTCACCCCATACTCTTGACTTTCTGAGGGTTGTTTTCCAATTTCTAAAGAAAAAGCCCAAGCTAATAGCAGTCAAAAGGTCCGCAAGAGTGCCAAACTCCTTGTCTCTAAGGTTTAAGTATGCTTATGCAGACATGGTGGTTGCAGTATCAGAGAGCGTAAAGGAAGGTCTTACAAAGGCTGGCTTCCCTAATGAAAAGATAAGCGTTATAGAAAGCGGTATAGATATAGAAAGGTTTAAACCAAACCCATCCATAAGACCAAAAAAGAGGCTTGAGCTTGGCATACCCAACAAGGCGAGTGTGTTTATAAACGTTGCCAACTGGAACCCATTGGTAAAAGGGCAGGATAAGCTTATAGAAACTTTTTTGAAATTAAAATGCGAAGGTTGCATCTTACTACTAGTAGGTATAGACACTCAGAAGTACTCTTTAAAGAAGAAGGGTGTGGTAGGGCTTGGCTTCAGGGAAGATGTGGATGAGCTCCTCAATGCTTCCGATTTCTTCATCCTATCCTCATACCTTGAGGGTCTACCCAATGCCCTTCTGCAGGCTATGGCATGCGGTCTTGTGGTTATATCTACATCTGCTGGTGGTATAAGAGAGTGTCTAATGGATGGGTACAATGGTTTTACGGTAAAAGTAGGCGATTTTGAAGAGCTTCTAAAAAAGATGGAGAAAGTGCTGAAACTTTCTTATGGGGAGCGTAAGGTTCTATCAGAGAGAGCTGCAAAAACAGCCATGAAATATTCAATAGAAACCACAGCTAACGAATATATAAAGCTCTTTCAGGAGCTCTTACAATGTTAGTGCTACTTTACCACAAGGTACTTAAGAGCCCTTCTTCTGATATATGGTGGAGAACCTTTGATGCGGAGCTTTACGTACTTAAAAAGCTTTTTAAGGTGGTTACCCTCGACGAAGTATTGGAATACATAAACTCACAGAGGAAACCAGAAAAACAAACAGTTGCTATAACCTTCGACGATGGATATGCGGATAATTACGTTTATGCCTACCCCCTTCTAAAAAAGCACAGACTTAAGGCAACTATCTTTGTAACATCTTCAAGGATAATCAGAAGGAGCTACAAAAGGAAAACATTAGAAGACTATTGGGAAGGAAAAGCTTCTTTAAAGGAGCTTTACACACCTTTAAGTATGCATCAGGCAAACTTAGAATTCTTAAACAACGGGTACAGTGAAGACTTTCTAACGGAAGAAGAAATAAGGAGTATGCTTGATGTTTTTGATATAGGTTGGCACTCCAAATGGCACACAAAGGATTTTTGTAGAGAGAAGGTCTTGGACTTCTACGATGGTGCCAACGGACACTGGTCCTTGGTCCATGCCTACGGAGAGGAGCCAAGTATAGGCCTTCCTTTATTCCCCATGCGTGGCTCTCTGTCTGTAAAAGCTGGAAAGCTAAGGAAAGAGATAATAGAGTTTGTGAGAAGTAAAGAAGTCAGCTTTTTTGAAAGGAAAGATTGGAAGAGGGTTCTAAAAGAGGAACTCTCCAAAAACTTTAGCCAGCTTTTGGATTTTGAAGACCTAAGGAGCAGGACTGAGAGGATAAGGCAAGAAATAGAAGAATCCGCAAGAGAGCTAAAAGAGATAGCACAAAAGAGTATCTACCACGCCGCTTATCCCTTTGGAGATTACGACCAGGTCCTAAAGGATGAGGTATCTAAAAGGTTCAACTCTGCTTTTACCACTGAGAAGAGGGGAGTAAGTCTAAGGGATGATCCTTACCTCTTGCCAAGGGTTTCTGTTCCAAAGGATGTATGGTCCTTCTTCGCTATTCTATTGAGGTTTCTAAAAAGCTCATAAGCTGTTTTAGATTATCAAAAACAATGTCTGGATGGAAGTTAGCCCTTTCCAGCTCCCGTCTATCGTATTTACCAGTTGTCATAAACACTGTTTTTATACATAGGTCTTTTGCTCCTATTAGGTCTGTGTATAGGTCATCACTCACCAGATAGGTTTCATCACCCTTGAGCCCAAGAAGAGCAAACTCTATGAAATCCTTTGATGGCTTACCAAGGTTTGGTATTTCTTCATTGTAATTACAAGCGTGAGCCAGCATGTAAGCAAGGGAGCCTGCTCCTGGAAAGTAAAGACCATCATCATCCTTCACTATCCTGCTTAAGTTTATTGGAATTATCTTGGCACTGCTCAGAAAAATTGCAGAGGTCGCTATCTTTATCTTCTCAAAGTTTATATTTCTGTCCTGGCCTATCACCACCGCCTGAACTCTATAGTCCCTTCTTACCTCAATCCCAGAATGCCTTAGATAATCTTCCACATCTTGCGTACCTATAAAAAATACATTTGTCAATTTTCTTCTTATCAGATAATCTTTTAGTATACCAACGGGAGAGATAAACTCTTCCTCTGAGATGTTTATACCCTTCTCCTTTAACCTTCCCACTATGCTATCCGTGGGTTTTGTAGAGTTGTTGGAAACCACTCTAAAAGGTACATTGTTTTTTCTCAAAAAGGTCAGAAGGTCAGCAGTTTCTGGGAAGGGGTTCAGAGCCTTGTCCTTTACAAGAACACCGTCCATATCCAAAAGGAGCCTTATCATACCTTGAAAGGTACACTTATCCAAAGTTCTTCAAACTCTCCCCTCTCTTTCTTTATATCAACCTCTATGCTGCTGACCTCAAACTGAGGGTATTTGGAAAAGACACTTACCAAGTCGTCCCTCAATCTATCTACAAAGTTGGGAGGTAGTCCCCTCCTCTCGTATGCTAAGACAAGCGTTAACCTTCTCTTGGCGTCGTTTTTGCTCTTATTTTTTGCAAGCAAAAAATCAAACAAACCCTTACCTCCCTAAAAGTTTTTCCAAAAATCCCTTCTTCTCGCCATAGTATACTACAGGAACATCTTCTCCAACTATCCTTCTTGCTATGTCCATTATGGCCTTCGATGCATTGTAGCTTTCATCAAACACTATTGGCTCTCCTCTGTTGGTAAAATCTATAAGTTTTTCCTCCTCTGGTATAACGCCCATGAGGGGAGCTCTGAGAATATCAACTATGTCTTTAACGGAGAGCATCTCTCCCTTTTTAACCGCATCCCACTTTATGCGATTTATTACCAAAAAATACTCCTCCTTGTTCATGTTCTCAAGA
>JBKBPE010000017.1:0-16129 GCA_046293375.1 Aquificaceae bacterium | reverse complement strand
CGTATAGACTTCTTTGAGTAAAAGGCTTACCTCTTCCGTTTCTTCATCCCTATCTACTTCAAACCTACCCACTATAACGTGGCCTTCTTTTATCTTTTCTTTCTTCTCACTTAGGACCTCCTGAAAAACCATTACCTCTCCTATGCCCGTTTTATCCACCAGATTAAAGACCGCCATATGGTTGCCCTTTTGGGTCTTTTTGAGTTTTAGGTCTGTTATAACGCCTGCAAAGGTGTAGGTGCCTTCCGTTGCCTCTTCAAGGATTTCAAGGTAAGATACTTTACCCTTTAGGAGTTTTTCATAAGGGTCAAGAGGGTGAGAGGATATATAAAAGCCCAAAACTTCATTTTCGTATTTGGAGTAATCCTCTTCTTTGATCTCCATCTTTTCTCCAAAGAGACCCTTGGTAAGTAGGGAAGAACCCTTTTCAAGCCTTTGAAGTAAAACACCACGTTTTTCTTTGCTAAAATCAAAGGCTCCAGCCTTTATAAGGGCTTCAAGGGTCTTTTTATTAACCTTTCTGTTATCCACGCTTCTTATAAAATCCCCTAAGGAAGTCCATGGCCTTTTTCTGCTTTCCACTATAACCTTGGCGGTTTCTTCTCCCACGCCCTTTATCCTTGCAAGGCTAAACCTTATGGTCTTTTCCCCCTCTATTGCAAAGTCCACACGGCTTTTGTTTATATCGGGTGGCAGTAGTTCAAAGCCTTCCTTCTTTGCATCCTTGATGAGATTTATAAATTTTTTGTCACTCTTTTCTATAGAGAGCTTTACAGAGAAGAACTCTTCAGGGTAGTGTGCCTTCATGTAAGCAGTCCAGTAAGATATATAACCGTAAGCTACAGAGTGAGATTTGTTAAAGGAGTAGCTTGCAAACTCTTCTATGTCAGACCAAAGCTTTACAATCTTTTTTTCTTGGTAACCCCTATCTTTGCCCCTCTTTATAAACTTCTCTCGCATCTCTTGCATGACATCTTTTTTTTTCTTCCCTATGGCTTTTCTGAGAGTGTCTGCTTCTCCTGGTGTGAAGCCGCAGAGAACCTGAGATATTTTCATAACCTGCTCTTGGTAAACTATTATGCCGTAGGTTTCCTTCAGCACTGGTTCGAGCTCTGGAAAGAGATAATCTACAGGCTCTCTCTCGCTCTTTCTATTTATGTAACTGTCCACAAGACCACTCTTTAGTGGCCCAGGCCTGTAAAGAGCTAAAGCAGCAACTATGTCATCAAACTTATCAGGCTCAAGTCTTTTGAGGAGGTTTTTCATACCAGAGCTTTCAAGCTGAAACACACCCGTGGTGCTTCCATCCTTTAGAAGCTTGTAAACCTTTGGGTCATCAAAGGAAAGCTTAAGATAATCTATATCAACCATATGCCTTTCTCTTACAAGCTCTCTCATCCTTTTGAGTTCTGTCAAGGTTTTCAGACCAAGAAAGTCCATTTTTATAAGTCCTAATTTCTCTAGGTTAACCATATCAAACTGGGTCGCAAGCCCCCTCTCTTTGTCCCAATAAAGGGGTATGGTCTCATTGAGCGGTTTTGGTGAAATGACTACACCCGCTGCGTGCAAGGATGTATGCCTTGTGAGGCCTTCCAGCTTTAAAGATATATCTACAAGGGTCTTTATCTCTTGGTTTTCTTCACATAACCTCCTAAACTTCCTCACATTATCCTCTATATCGGACCTGTGGTGGCCATACTTCTCTAAGAGTTCCTCCACGGGAACCGAATACATCTCCTCTAAAGAGAGCCAAGTACCTTGTACATCTCCTTGTGGTATCAGCTTGGCTATCATATCTGCAGTGCTGTATGGTATACCAAGGGCTCTTGCTACATCCCTTAGTGTTTGCTTTGCTTTCATTACGCTCAATGTGATTATCTGAGCTACGTTCTCTTCCCCGTACCTGCCTTTCACATACTCTATAACTCTGTCCCTTTCTTCCATACAAAAATCTACGTCTATATCTGGCATGGATATTCTTTCAGGATTTAAAAATCTTTCAAAGAGGAGATTATGCCTTACTGGGTCCACATCCGTTATACCTATAGCAAAGGCAAGCAATGAACCTGCGGCAGAGCCTCTTCCTGGCCCTACCGGTATGCTGTTAGACTTAGCCCAATTTGTAAACTCTTGGACTATCAAAAAGTAACCTTCAAACCCCATTCTGGAGACTACATTAAGCTCGTACTCAAGCCTATCCCAGTACTCTTTTGAATCCTTTACGAGTCCTTGCCTTATTCTCTGCTTTAGCCCTTTTGTTGCAAGCTCTCTCAAAACTTGACTCGCGTTTTTGTGTGCATCGTATACTGGAAATAGATAGTCTTTATTATCTAAGAATTCGAAAGAGCTGTACGTAGCTTCTGCTATCTCTACAGTATTCCTTAAGGCTTCTTCCCATCCTTCAAACTTCCCTCTGAACTTCTCCCATATCTCCTGAGGGCTTGCAAAGTGCAGTCCCTCGTTATTGCATTTTATCCCATTTCCTTGCTGAATTTCCATAAGGGTCTTTTTCATCTGTATGGCCATCAGCACTTGGTGAGCTACTCTATCACTTGGTTCCAAATAATGGGAGTCGTTGGTAGCCACAAGTTTTACATCAAGCCTTTTGCCAAGTTTTATAAGGACTCTGTTGGCTCTTTCTTGCTCGGGTATGTTGTTAGACTGAAGCTCCAAATAGAGGTCTTCACCAAGAATATCCTTAAACTTTTTTATCCATTCCTCTGCCTTTTTCTCATCACCTATGCTAGCATAGTAAGTGGGCACACCCTTAAGACAAGCAGTTATAACAATAAGCCCTTGACAATGCTCACTTAGTATCTCGTAATCTATCCTTGGTTTGTAATAAAAACCTTCTTTGTAAGACGCACTGGATAGCTTCATAAGATTTTTAAGCCCTGTGTCATTCTTTGCTATAAGGATAAGGTGGTGGTTGAGTCTATCTGTTATGTTGTCATCGCTCCCAGAGCCTTTCCTCTCATAGCGTGAGCCAGTGGTAAAGTAAGCCTCCATGCCTATAAGGGGTTTTATTCCAGCTTCCTTCATAGAGGTGTAAAAGTCCAATATGCCAAAGAGGTTTCCGTGGTCTGTTATGGCAACTGCCTTGTAGCCAAACTCCTTTGCCCTATTGACAAGGTCTTTTATTTTAATAGCTCCATCAAGCAAAGAGTATTGGGTATGAAGGTGGAGGTGCACAAAATCTTTCATTCCTTAATGCTAGATCAAAGGCTTTAAGCAGTCAAACCATAAAGTGCTTGATTTTCAGGAACATAAGTCATATGTCTGGAAGTCCAGCGTTTTTTGGAAAATTTTCATTATATGCTCTACGGAAGATTAAGCTTTTTCCACAGAACATCTATCTTCTCCTTTACTTCCTGTGACATCCTTATGACATCTGGCCACTCTCTTTTGTAGCCTTCCTGTTTCCATTTAGTGGTAGCGTCTATTATCATCTTGCCACCAAACCCCACTTCGTTGGTGCTGTGGTCCAAAACGTCTATGGGACCCTTTAGAATAAGTACATCCCTTGATGGGTCTACGTTGTTGCCCCATGCCCATAGGACCTCTCCAAGGTCATCCACCTTTATCCAATCGTCAAAGATTACCACGTGCTTGGTAAGGGATATAAGGCCAAGTCCCAGAAGAGCGTAACCTACTTTAAAGGCGTGTCCAGGGTACCTCTTCTTTATAGAGACAAAGCAGAAGTTATGAAAGCATCCCTCGGCCGGTAGGTGATAGTCTACCACCTCTGGCAAACTGAACTTTATGAGCGGCAGGAATATCCTTTCTGTTGCCCAGCCTAAGTACTTGTCCTCTTGAGGTGGAAGCCCCACAATTGTGGCTAAGTATATGGGGTTTTTCCTGTATAGGATTGCCGTTATGTGCATCTTGGGGTACTTGTCCACATGTGTGTAAAAGCCCGTGTGGTCTCCAAAGGGGCCTTCGTCTACTAAGGACTCTTGAGGGTCCACGTATCCCTCTACGACTATCTCAGCGTGAGCTGGGTATTCAAGGTCTACTGTAATACCTTCTATGAGCTGTACACTTTCTTCTCTTATAATGCCTGCAAAAAGGTACTCGTCTACTTCTGGTGGTAGAGGTGCGGATGCTACGTAGGAGAGGATTGGATCTCCCCCTATGGCTATGGCTACATCGAGCTTTTTACCATGCCTTTTAGCCTTCCAGTAGTGATGGTTACCGTCTTTGTGTATTTGCCAGTGGAGTGCCAGCTCTGTGGGAGAAAGCACCTGAACTCTGTACAAGCCTACGTTCCTTATACCGGACTCTGGGTCTTTGGTGATGACCTGCCCAAAGGTTATGTACCTTCCACCATCTTTGGGCCAGCACTTAAGGACTGGGAAATCAAGGATGTTTATTCTTTCTCTTTCTATGTTCTCCCTTATGGGTCCATCTTTTACCAGTTTAGGTAGTGAATCGTTAAGTTTTTTTAGCTCCGGCAGTTTTTTAAGCTTTTCAAGGAATGTGTTCGGTATCTCAGGTCTTAGTAGCTTGTATAGCTTCCAGCCTATCTCCTCTGGGTTTTCGTATCCTAAGGCAAGCTTTATCCTCCTTTTGGACCCAAGCATGTTGGTTAGTACTGGGTCAGAGTAGCCTTCTACTCTTTCAAAGAGTAAGGCCTTTCCCCCATCTGGTTGCTTGCTCATCCTGTCAGTCATCTCTGTTATCTCCAAGATTGGGCTTATGGTTTCTTTTACCCTCAGGAGTTCTCTATGTTTTTCAAGCTCTTTTATAAACCATCTTAGGTCTTTTACTGCCATGGAGATATTATAATTCTGGCAGCAGTCTGTAAGGCCTTAGCATGTTATCCTCCACGCATCCAACTCCTAGGAATCTATCTTCTTCGTAAACTCTTACATACACATTGCTGTAAGGAAGGGGTATATCTATTGCCATTCCATGTCTTATCCTCTTCCCCTCCCCTTTTGTTAACCTCACAGGATGCAAAAAGCTGAGAGCTTTATCTATCGGTAGAGCTATGTCTTGCAAGCTTTCCAACCTCATAACATCTTCGTACTTTGTAGCCATGTCTACGCTAAAGTTACCTATGCTTATCCTTCTTAGCTCCTTTAGGTAGGCACCGCATCTAAGAGCAAGACCAATGTCGTGAACCAAGCTCCTTATGTACGTTCCAGAGGATACCCTAAAGTAAAGCTTTATGTAAGGCAAGGCACACTCTTTTAGCTCAGCATCAAATACCTCCACTTCCACTGGTTTTAGCTCCAAGGCTATACCTTTCCTTGCAAGCCTATAAGCCCTTTTGCCCTTTATCTTTTTTGCACAGAAGGCAGGGGGCCTTTGTTCTATTTTTCCTAAAAACTTGGATAGAATTTTATTTACATCTTCACAGCTTACTTCTACCTTACAAACCTCAACAGTGCTCCCCTCGTCATCATAAGTATCCTTTATCTCCCCAAGTTTGGCAAGTGTCAAGTAAGATTTGGAAAGTTTTAAAAAGAAGTCGGAGAACCTTGTGGCTTCGTTTACAAGGACTATGAGTAATCCTGTAGCCAATGGGTCAAGAGTACCAGTATGTCCAGCTTTAACTTTGAACCTTTTTCTTATACTTTCGATTGCATGGGTTGATGTTATATTCCTTGGTTTGTCCAAAAGGATAGCAAACATCAGCTGAGGAAGTCTTTGAGATGTTTCTTCATAGCCATATTTCTAAGCTTTCTGAGAGCTCTTGTTTCCAGCTGTCTAACCCTTTCCCTCGATATGTTGAGTATGTCACCTATCTCCCTGAGGGTTCTTGGTTCCTCCCCCCGTAGCCCAAACCTTAGTTCTATGACCCTCCTTTCCTTCTCAGGAAGACGGTCAAGCATATTGCTCATTTCTTTTTCGAGAACTTCTGTTATGATGCTCTCTTCTACGTCAGCGGTTCCATGCTGGCTCAGAAAATCCACAAAAAAAGTATCCTCGTTCTCCCCCACTGGAGCATCTAAGGATAGGGGTACTTTACATACTTGCAAACACCTTTCCACTTCTTGAGGGGTTATTTTGTAGCCTTCCCTCTTTAATCTCTTCTCCACTTCTTCCCTCGTTGGACTTCTCCCCAACTCCCTTTCCAACTCCCTTGTTAAAACCTCCCTTGTATACTCTTGAGCGATCTCCTCTGGTGTAGGTTCTCTTTCTAGTTCCCTGTAGAGCTTACTGTATATGCTCCCTATCCTATTTATCACATGGGCTTGTTTCAACGGTATTCTGACTGCTCCAGTCTGCTGTGAGAGGGCTTGCATGATAGCCTGTCTTATCCACCAAACTGCATAGGAGATAAACTTTACTCCTCTCTCTGGGTCAAACCTTTTAGCAGCTTCTATGAGTCCATGATTGCCGGCAGCTATGAGCTCAGAGAGTGGTAATCCATAACCTATGTACTGTTTAGCTACGTTAATAACAAACCTAAGATTGGATTCTACAAGCTTTCTAAAGGCTACCTGGTCCCCTTCCTTTGCCAGTCTAGCCAATTCTTTTTCTTCTTCAGGGGTGAGCAATGGGATCTTGGAAACCTTCTTAAGATACTGGTTTATAAGCTCCTGCTCTGTATCTGGTATCATAACTTTACCTCAAGTCCAGAACCACATAAAGGTTTGTATTGCCTCTCCTTATCAGTAGAAGAACCTTATCCTTTCCAGCCTTCTTTACGCTTTCTAAAGTTCTGGTCAACTCAGTTTTAGAGCTTACAGGTGTATTGTTAACGCTCATTATGATGTCTCCAGGCCTTATACCGCTTTGAAAAGCCAAGCTCCCTGGTACAATTCCAACCACAAGAACCCCTTTGATTCCTACGGTCTTCTCCTCGTCGGGCATCAGGTCCCTGAGAACGAGCCCTAAGTCCTGTACGTCGGGCTGTGCCTGCGAAATCTTGGACTCTTCCGGCATCTCTTCAACTTTTACCTTTATGTTTTCTTGTTTCCCTTTTCTTAGCACTGTAAGAGTAAGTTCCTCTCCTGGCGGTGTTTTCATGACTTTTATCTGAAGGTCTCTCACGCTACTCACCTTTTCTCCGTTTACTGCCATTATCACATCCCCCACCTTTATACCTGCTCTGTCTGCTGGGCTTTGTGGCATCACTTGGGCTATCAGAACTCCCTCTTTGACACCTATGGTCTCTCCTATATCTGGTGTTACCTCTTGTATGACCACACCAAGCCATCCCCTGACCACTTTACCCTTGGCTATGAGCTGGTCTGCTACCCACTTGGCTAAATTAACCGGTATGGCAAAACCAATGCCTTGACCCTCAGCAACTATAGCAGTATTTATACCTACAACTTCCCCGTGTATGTTCACCAAGGGACCCCCTGAATTGCCTGGGTTTATAGGAGCATCTGTCTGTATAAAGCTTTCGTACTGTGTTATGCCTATGGACCTTCTGAGAGCCGATATTACACCCATGGTAACCGTTCTCTCAAGGCCGTACGGATTCCCTATAGCTATAACCAACTGTCCAACCCTCAGCTTGTCAGAATTTCCAAGACTCGCAACCCTTGATTGGGGATTTTCTATACCCTTTGCATTCACCTCAACAACCGCTACATCTGTCTTTGGGTCTGTGCCTATTATTCTTCCCTTCCTTTCAGTGTGTTCATCCAACCTTACCTTTATGGATTTAGCATCGCGTACCACATGGCTGTTGGTAAGTATGTAAAAACTATCATTCTTATAGCTTATGATGACACCAGAGCCGAGGGACCTTCTCTCCTGTGGTGGCATTTGGAAGGGGAATGGGAATGGAAACTGTTCCCCAAAGGGGCTTTGGACTTCCTGAGTTGCAAATATGGTAACTACAGAGGGTGATACTGCATCCACTATCCTGGTTAGCTCATCCTGAAATTGAGAGAGCACATCGCTTTTTACAAGAGAGGCTTTCTCCTGTCTGTCCGATTCAAGTGCAACCTTTTGAGCTTTACAGCCTGTGAAGAAGAAGAAAGAAGCCGTTATTATGGATACAAAAAAGAGCATCTTGATCCTCCTCATTTTTTTACCTCACAAGATAAAAATAACACATCAAAGAACGATGTCTCAACCTTAGAGATCATATTTTCAATCGTCCTCCTTAGTATTATACTGCCTTTATGTGCTGGGTTGTAAGAGGACCCTGTGTAGTGGAAGAACTTAACAAGCTCCCAACCTTTGAATGGGATTTCCAAACTTTGGATAAAACAAGCTTTAAGCATTGCATCTGCTTTTTCTACAAGACAAATTATATCCCTCTCCTTTGGAAAGGGAAAGCCAAAATGGGGAAGGCTTCCTTCCACTGGAAGCGCAAGGACAAACTGATTACTGCAAACTCTTAAGGCTTCTGGAATACTTCTTCTTATATCGGTCCAGTGAAGCGAGAAATTACTCACGACAAGCTCAAAGCTCCTGTCCTTAAAGGGTATGCTTTCTGCATCCCCAACCACAACTTTTCCAAATTTGTCTTTGTATACCCTTGCCATTTTCTTTGATATATCAAGCCCAACAGCATGTCCTACTCCTAAGCTTGCAAAACCAGTCCCACAACCCACATCAAGGGTTTTCCCTTTGACCCTTATGAGGGTATACAGCATCTGTGCACTTCTCCTTTGTGGAATAGCCCACTCTTCATAAGTTTTAAAAGCTTTTGAGAATCTCAAAGATAAGATGTTCATAATACCTTGGGAAGTGTCCTCCTTTGAATGGAATAAATTTAGATCTTTTTAAAAGATTGTAAAGTCTTATGCCAGATGAGAGGGGAACTATAGGGTCATGAATGCCATGAAGGAGTACAGTGTTATGTTTTATAAACGGTATCTTTGAGCTCAGGTCAAGCTTTATATAATCTTCGAGCATCTTCGTAGCCAAGTCTAAGTTCAAAGAATCCTCAAAGGGCTCGCCGTAAGCCTTACGTCTAAAGTCATTTAAGAAACTCTCCTTTTCTTTTCTCAACCTTAAAAGGAAAGCCTTTACGTTACTTTGGGGCCAAGAGGCTCCAAAATTAGGTGTTGCTCCTATTAGCACTAACCTGTTTACTCTTTTTGGAAAGTTTAAAGCTATCAAAAGAGCCAAGTTTGCTCCCATAGACCAACCTATAAGGTCTGAACCTTTTGGTATTCTAATGGCTACATCCTGAGCCAGTTTCTCAAAGCTCCTGTATACCAAGGTTGAGGTTCCATGAGCAGGAAGGTCTATCTTTATACCGTAAAAAAGTTTGAAAACTTTTGAGGAGAAACCCCATCCATGTATAAGGACAGTCTTTTCAAAGTAGCTCCTCTTTAGACCTTTCATAAACCTTAATACCTTCTTGGTATATTATTTTATCAAGCTCTATAAGCTTATCTATCTGTGCTTCTATCTGGGGTGTTAAAGTTTCCTTCTTTACTGGCAACATTCCATAGTTCTTTTCTACAATTTCAGAGAGTATGTTTTCTCTCTTTATAGGAGGGCAGGATTTACCTAGTTTCTTAAAAAGCATCTTTACTGAGTTTTCAAAGTCTTCCTGTATGCCTACAAAGAAAAACTCGTTCAACCGAGATGCTATGGCAGGACGAGCTACTTTGTCTATAAATTCCTTCTTTTCCTCCTCAGTGGTTATACTGCTTAGCCTCTCCCTCCACTCTTTCCAAACCCTTGTCCCCATAACCATATAGGTCATATTCATGTTAAACCGCCATTCTTCAAGAGTATAAGGATGCTTCAGCAGGTCCAAAAGGCTTAATCTATGTAAGAGACCATGCTCATCATGGAGCTTTAACCAAAGGCATACGCCTGGATCATGAGCCCTTACGTAGTAGTAAAAGGATAGGAATCTATCTTTGGGGTTTCTAAGGAAAGTAAAAATACGCATGTTCTTTCTCGGAATTAAGAGCTTTATATGGTCATAGTTAAAATGTCCTGCAACCAGAGAGTACTTGGTTAGTTCACCAGGATGCAGCATAAAATGTCCACTACCATGATAGACTGACTCTTCTCCGTATGCCTCCCTAAGCATGGTAACAAGGGATGTGCCGGCACATTTTTGAATGTGCATAAAGACATCAATGGGTTTTTCGTAAAAGAGGGCGGGGTCTTGATACTTTTTTCTCTCCAGAAAAATAAGGAAAAACCTACTGGATTCTACTATGTTTTCCAGTACCTGTCTGAAACCCTTATCCAGTAGTGTGCGTTTATACTCATTTATCTCCTTTTCGTTTGGTTTTTGAAGATAAAGCATTTCAAGCGTGTCCTCTATAAGTTTTTGCTGATAAATTTCCGAGTATCTTTTTCTGAACTCCTCTGAGTTTATGATCTCCCTTAATGCTTCAGATATATCCTGATACCTTAGTTTCTTTTTGTACCCATCTATACCGCTTGTATCTGGCTCTCTTCCAAGTATACCTCTGTAAAATTCACTAACTATGTGTTCTGAAAAGAGCCTTAGGAATAATCTGTAGATGTAGTTCATACAAATAGTATATAATTCTTCGCACGTTGCAGCTCAGAAACTTTTTAAAATAATACTCACATGAGGATACTGATAAAGATAGGTTCGAATCTCATACAGACAGATGATGGAGATATAGACCTGGGCTTTATAGCAAAGCTGGCCAAGGATATTAAAGAACTCAAATCCAAAGGTGATGATGTTCTGATAGTATCATCGGGTGCAGTTCTGTGCGGGGTTAAAAAGCTTGGCATGAAGGAAAGGCCTAAAGAGCTATCCCTAAAGCAGGCCTTGGCTGGTATAGGTCAAGCATACCTGATGCACATATACGATGTTACCTTCTCCAACTATGGACTTGTACCATCACAGGTCCTTCTCACCTCGGATGTTTTCAGAGAAAAGGTAAAGTTCTACAACAGCAAGAACGCCATAGAAAAGGCGTTGGAGCTTGGAGTAGTACCCATAATAAACGAAAACGATACAGTTGCCATATCGGAGCTTGTTTTTGGAGACAACGACCTTCTTGCTGTTCATACAGCCTTTATGATGGACGTTGAGCTTCTCGTGATCTTATCGAGCGCAGGTGGTCTAAGGGATGAGGTTTGGGAAATAATCCCTTATGTAGAAGATATTGAAAAAGCTTTTCTTTTTGTGAAGGGTATAAGGTCAGAGTTTGGCAGTGGTGGTATGTACAGCAAGCTGTTTGCTACAAGGGTTGCCCTCAGCCTTGGTATTCATGTTGTCATAACTGGGAAGGATGATAGTCTTCTTGATGTAAGGAATTTTAAAACGAAAGGAACTCTATTTAAGTCATCAGGTAAGCCCTTAAAACCCAAAAAGAAGTTTATAGCCATGATGGAAGAGCCTAAGGGTATTATATACGTAGACACTGGTGCCTTCAAAGCTCTGAAGGATGGGAAAAGTCTTCTACCCGCTGGTATTGTAAAAGTGGAAGGGATGTTTGGTAGGTATGATGTAGTAAGTATATACACGGAGGATGGATTTCTTGTGGGTAAAGGAAAAGTTAACTTCTCCTCCGAGGAGCTATCCCGTGTGATAAGAAAGAGGGGAAAAGAGGTCAAAAGCATACTAAAGACAACAAAAGAAGAAGCCGTGCACAGAGACAATTTAGTACTCTTTTAGAGATATCCAGCCTCAACGCCTATGCATGCATTCCATACTATCTTTATCTTATCCCTGTACTTTTCTATAACTTCCATGTTCTCAGACCCGGGTTGAAGCCATACGCACTTAGCTCCCAGTTTAACGGCCTCCTCAAATATGGGTTCTACATGAACTGGATTTCTAAAAACGTTCACTATGTCTATTGGTTCTTTTATATAATATAGAGAAGGTAAGACTTTTATACCCATTATCTCTTGGCCCGCATACTTAGGGTTTACAAAGTAAACCTTGTGAAGCCCCCTACTTATGAGCCTTTCGCTCACATAATAAGAAGGTCTCTTCGGGTCTGGGGATATACCAACAACGGCAACAGTCTCTGCTTCTTTCAAAATGTAAAAAGCATCATCCTTATGCGGATGTTTCAGTTCCTTCATAATTATGTATTATAATGCATTCTATGCTGTGGAGAAAGTCAGCTGTAGAGCTAAGAGACCTTATACAAAAAAGAGAAGTTAAAGTTTCTGAAGTCATCGGGAACTTCTTAGAGAGAACGAGTCACACAGAACCTCTTGTGAAAGCTTACATAACTGAAATGTACGAAGAAGCACTACAAAAGGCAAAAAGTATGGACGAAAGCTTAGAAGACAAGCCCCTTTTTGGAATACCAGTTGCGGTAAAAGACAACATAAACATAAAGGATGTGAGGACCACATGCGGTTCAAAGATGCTTGAAAACTTTTTCTCTCCCTATGACGCTACGGTAATTCAAAGGTTAAGAGAGGCTGGAGCATTGTTTGTAGGGAAAACAAACATGGATGAGTTTGCTATGGGTTCTTCCACTGAATACTCGGCCTTTTTCTCAACTAAAAATCCTTGGGACTTGGAACGTGTACCTGGTGGTTCCTCTGGTGGCTCTGCGGTAGCTGTAGCTGTTGCTTCTGTTCCAGTTGCCTTAGGCTCAGATACTGGTGGATCCATACGCCAGCCTGCCAGTTTTTGCGGTGTTATAGGCCTAAAACCTACTTATGGAAGGGTTTCTCGTTATGGCTTAGTAGCTTTTGCATCCTCCCTTGACCAGATAGGACCCTTTGGAAGAAGGACTGAGGACGTTGCCTTGCTTATGGAAGTTATATCTGGAATGGATAAGAAGGACTCTACATCTTCTGACATGTCAGTCCCAAAGTTTACCGAGGAGATAAAAAAGGACATAAAAGGTCTAAGGATAGGAGTACCAAAGGAGTTTTTCGAGTTTGAAGTTCAGAAGGAGCTAAAGGAAATATTCAATGATTTTCTTAAAAAGCTCCAATCCTATGGGTGTTATGTGGAGGATGTATCTTTACCCCATATTAAGTACGCAATACCCACTTACTACATAATAGCTCCTTCTGAGGCCTCATCTAACCTTGCAAGGTACGATGGTGTTAGATACGGATACAGGGCAAAGCAACATTTGGACCTGTATGAGATGTACGCAAAGACAAGGAATGAAGGTTTTGGACAGGAGGTCAAAAGAAGGATAATGCTGGGTACCTTTGCTCTATCTACGGGTTACTACGATGCGTACTATCTCAAGGCTGCAAAGGTGAGAACTCTCATAAAAAGAGATTTCGAGGAAGCCCTTAAAAAGGTTGATGTTTTAGCTTCTTTGACAGCCCCAACTGTGGCTTTCAGGCTTGGTGAAAAGCTGAAGGACCCAATACAGATGTATCTTTCAGACATATTTACAGTATCTGTGAACCTTGCACATCTGCCAGCTGTATCCATACCCATCGGTATGGTGAATAACCTTCCAGTCGGTGGGCAGATTATAGGAAAGCCTTTTGATGAAGCACTTCTTTTAAGAATCTCCTATTTTTGGGAGCATGTATACAGACACTATGACCTTGTCCCGCTCACATAAATTATAATTATCCTATGCGCGAAATCTTTATAACAGATCTTTCTTTGAGAGATGGCATTCAGTGTATTCTTGCCACACGCGTGAGAACAGAAGATATGATACCCATTATAGAGGTTCTTGATAAATGTGGATTTTGGTCTATTGAGGTGTGGGGGGGAGCTACCTTTGATGTGTGTTTGAGATACCTAAGAGAAGATCCGTGGAAAAGGTTAGAGAAGTTCAAGCAGCATACAAAAAACACCAAGCTTGAGATGCTCCTAAGAGGACAGAACATAGTTGGCTACAAGCATTATCCCGATGATGTGGTGGAAGCTTTTGTAAAGAAAGCATACGATTATGGGATAGAGGTTTTTAGAGTTTTTGATGCCCTCAACGATGTCAGAAATATGAAAAAGTCCATAGAGGTTTCAAAGAAGCTCGGTGCAACGGTTAAAGGAGCAATATCTTACACCATAAGCCCAGTACATACTGTAGAGTACTATGTAAAAGTAGCAAAGGAACTCGTAGATTTAGGGTCAGACATAATATCCATAAAAGACCAAGCTGGGCTCTTGTCGCCCAAGATAGCTTATGACCTTGTAAAGGCTCTTAAGTCAGAGTTTCCAAAGTATCCTGTACATATGCACACACAAACAACGGCTGATCTTGCCCAGATGGCACAGCTCAAAGGTATAGAGGCTGGTGCCGATATGATAGACACAGCCTTTTACAGTTTATCCTGCCAAACATCCCATCCACCTGGTGAGACTATGGTATACACCCTTAAAGAGTTTGGATACTATATCAGCGTGGATGAAGAGCTTTACAAGAAGGCTGGAGATATATTCAGGGAGGTTAGAAAGAAGTACGAAAAGTATGATGTACTACCACCATACCCAGATGTAGATGTGCTCATACATCAAGTTCCTGGTGGCATGATAACTAACTTTATAAGCCAACTAAAAGAACAGAGCATGGAGGACCGCCTTGAGGAGGTTCTTGAGGAGGTTGCAAGGGTTAGAGAGGATTTAGGTTATCCACCGCTTGTAACACCTTCAAGTCAGATAGTTGGTTCCCAAGCATTCCTTAACGTGCTTCATGGAGAAAGGTATAAGGTGGTCACTAAGGAAACAAGGGATTACGTTAAAGGGCTTTATGGAAGACCCCCAGCACCCATAAGTCAGGAGGTCATAGACAAGATCCTTGGTGGAGAGGAAACTCTTTATCATATAAGACCTGCTGACCTATTAAAGCCAGAAATGGAAAAGGTAAGAGAAGAGGCCATAAAACATGGTGCAAGGAATGATACTGATATGCTTTCCTATGCTCTCTTTCCCCTTGTAGCCAAGGAATTCTTTGAATGGAGGGATAGCTATGAAGAGGGAAGAGCTCTCCTTCCAGAGTTTGAGGAGAGCATAAAAGAGCAAGAGAAGAAAGAGAGAATTCCCGTTGAGTTTATCATAACTGTGCATGGCGAGCAATACCATGTTCAAGTGGCTGGAAGAGGAGAACCAACACCCGAAGGTAGAACCTTTTTTATAAGGTTAGATGGACAGCTTGAAGAGGTGATCTTAAAGCCAGTAAGAGAGATAGAAAGCGTAGGAGTATCTTATGGTGAGTTACCAGCAGGAGGGGAAGTAAGGCCAAAAAGGCCAAAGCCTTTCGGTGTAGGAGACATAACATCTCCCATCTCTGGGAAGATAGTCAACATAAAGGTGAACATAGGTCAGAGGGTAAGAGAAGGGGATGTACTTTTCGTTGTTGAGGCCATGAAGATGGAAAATGAAGTCCACAGTCCTGTTAATGGTACAGTAGAGGATATTCTCGTTTCCTTAGGCGAAGTTATAAACCCCGATGAAGTTATTATGAGAATAAAACCAGAGATATGAACGATGTAAAGATATTTATAGTTGAGGATGATGTAGACCTTGCCCAGGTACTTGAGTACAATCTAAAGAAGGAAGGTTACAGAGTGCTTACTTTTCAGAGGGGAAAGGACCTTTTCAGGAGGATGGAGGAAGAGATGCCGGACCTTATAATGCTTGATATTATGCTTCCAGATTATGATGGTTTTAGGATAGCAAATATTCTGAAATCAAAAGCTGATATAAAAAACATTCCCATAATATTCATAACAGCCAAGGACTTAGAGGAGGATAAACTGAAAGGTTTTTCCCTGGGTGCAGACGATTACATAACAAAGCCTTTCTCCATAAAAGAACTCCTGGCAAGAGTTAAAGCCATTCTTAAAAGAGTCGGAAAGCTGGAGAAGGGAGGAATCTTCAAGCTTGGCGAGCTTGAGATAGATACGTATAAGTATGAAGTAAGGAGGGGTAAAGAGAAAATAGAACTAACACCTACAGAATTTAGAATATTCGAAACTCTTTTGGAGAATTACGGAAGACCTGTAAGTAGAGGCTATCTCATAGAAAGAATACTTCAGAAGGATATATACGATAGAACTATAGATGTGCATATAAAGAACATAAGAGAGAAGCTTGGGAAAGAGGGGAACGCCGTAAAAACAGTTAGAGGTTTTGGCTACAAAATAGAACTATGAAATGGTTTGTGCTCGTATTCTTTTTCCTATACCTCTTCATGCATTCTTACACCTTTCTTAGATTGGTAAAGCCGAACTTCTCTTCAAGAGTGAGCTTTATGCTCGTCTTCCTTTTCCTCTTTATGTTTATATCCCCCCTATCGTGGCGTTTTTTGGATGAGAG
>JBKBPE010000016.1:0-16639 GCA_046293375.1 Aquificaceae bacterium | reverse complement strand
AGGTTGGAGTCAGAAGGATACTTGCCATATCTGCAGTTGGAAGCATAAACCCTCGATTTTCCCCTGGAGATTACGTTATAGTTGATGATTTTCTTGACCTTACAAAAAGGAGAGAGTGTACTTACTACGAGGGTATAAGGTCCCAAAAAGCAAAGGGAGATGATAAAGTGGCCAGACTCCTCAGGGAAGGTAAGGTAGTACATGTGGATATGTCAGAGCCTTACTGCTCACACATGAGGAGGGTGCTCGCGGATGTTTTAGAAGAGAGAAGACTACCGTACCACTCTGCTGGCACATACGCATGCACAGAAGGACCTAGATTTGAAACTCCAGCGGAGATAAAAGCCATCGAAAAGCTTGGCGGTGATATTGTTGGCATGACAGGTTATCCTGAGGTAGTTCTTGCAAAAGAGCTCACCATGTGCTATGCATCTTTGTGTGTAGTTACAAACCCAGCGGCTGATGTTGGACATAGACTTACCAGTGAGGAGGTCATAAGCCTTATGAAGAAAAAAGAGAAAGAGATAAGAGATATACTTATGCAATTTATAGAAAGACTGCCAGGTACAAGAGAGTGTAACTGTGTCAACGCTTTAGAAGGGGCGGAAATCTGATCAAAGCTTCTCCGCGTACACGGCTGAAAGCACACCATCCATCACGTAACTTACCTCTTCATCTGTAAGATGAGGATGTACAGGTATAGAGAAAACCTCCTCTTTAAAGGATTGAGCTCTATGCAATGGTAAATGCTGAACATCTCTTATTTCGCTCAAAAGGTAAGTGTAATACACCCTGGCATCTATCCCGCTCTTTTTAAGATGTTCCACTATTCTATCCCTTTCTTTATGTCTCATAGTGTAGAGATGATAAACATGATAGGCACCATCTCTTTCGGCAGGGGGGATAAGGCAAGAGTTAAAGCTTTCAGAGTACCTTCTAGCTATGTCTCTTCTCCTTTTATTCCTAAGGTCCAGGTATTTTAGTTGTATGCAACCTACAGCAGCTTGAAACTCTGTTATCCTTACATTAAATGCAGGATGGTCCCCAAAGTCTATCCACCTCTTGACCTCTTTTGCCAGCTTTTCATCATCAGTAGCAATGGCTCCACCCTCTCCCATGGGAACGTTTTTGGAGGCGTAAAAGCTAAAAGCTGATATATTTCCCAACACTCCAGCCTTTTTCCCCTTGAACTCAGCCCCATGAGCCTGTGCAGCATCCTCAAGAACATAAAAGCCATATTTATCGGCAAGGTACATTATATTTTCCATGTCTGCAGTCTGACCATAGAGATGTACAGGAATAACAACTTTTGGATTGAATTTCTTTACCGCATCCTCCAGCTGCGAAACATCCATAGTGTAAAAATCATCAACATCAACAACCACAGGAATAGCATCAGCCAAAAGTGCAGCATCTATGGTGGCCATAAAGCTCATAGCAGGCACTATAACCCTCTCCCCCTCAACACCTATAGCCTTTAGAGCTATAAAGAGAGCCATAGTTCCAGAACATAAGGTAAAGAGATGATTAACACCCAAGTATTTGGCAAACTCTCTCTCAAAACGATGCGTCCACTCACCTCTTGTTATATGATGATTTTCTAAAGCCTCAATTATTGCAAGCTTTTCTTCTTCCGAAAATCTCGGCTCGATTATCCTTATCATAATATTAATTGTATTCCAAGATGTTCCTAAGAGTACTTCTATCACCATCAACTTTAAAGAGGTAAGCTTCTATGCTTCCAATGACAAAGCCAAGCTTCATCTTGACAGGGAGATAGGTTTTTTTATCTATCCAAAGGAACCACTTACCTTTTGGCTTTAAAAGCCCTTTTGTATCTATGTTTGGATAAACCTCAACCATCCTTGTCTCAAATTCTCCAGCATCTGTGAACACCTTGTCTTCTTCAAGGACAGAGTACGGAAGTACATACATCCTGTCATCATAAAACATAAGGACGTCCCCGTTTCTTTTGACAGCAGTATCTCTATAAAGTATAAGGCTTGCTGTGTAAGGGTCCACAAAGTTGGAATTATGGTAGGTTTTGTCTTCGCTTTTTTCTATTTGGTCGCTTAGCTTCTTGTACTTTATTTCTTTTACATGTATCTTTCCGTTGTTAAACCTATACTCTTGATACCTTTTAAACTCTCCCTCCTCCTGATAGTATCTAAAGCTTACAGGATTGAGCTGCTCCCTTCCAATAAGGGCTTCACCCTTGTTGTAGACTCTCTTTACAAGCTTGCCCACGTTTATCGTTCTTACAAAGCTTGAAACGTGCAAGAGATCCCCTTTATCTTCGTAGGCTATACATGTCTCAGCTACCGGTATAAAAATAAAGTAAGCTCTGTAGCATGCTGTAAGTTCCTTCGCCCAAGAAAGTAAGGGGAAGAACATTATAAAGATGATGATCCTTTGAGCTCCTTTATCCAAAGCTCAAACTCCTCAACCATAGACGGATGGTTATACTTTGTAGCCCTTTCTATACCTTCCTGCAACACTTCAATTGCCTTTTTATAATCTCCAAGCTCCTCGTAGCATTTAGCAAGGATTCTATAGCCAGCCCCTTCATCTTCCTTAAGTTTTATGTAGTTCTCCATATGATGTACAGCTCTTTTATACTCTCCCCTCTTGTAATACTCCAAACCAAGCGAGTAGTGAACCATGGGATTGCTTGGAGATTTTTCAAACAGGTCAAGAAAGTAGCTTAGCTTATCCATCTAATGCTTCCTTCTTCATCTTTTGGTAAGCGGAAATAAGGTATCCAAGAAAGGCATTCTCCGGCTGTGCTCCTACAAATTCAACCAAACCATTGTTTATGACTATCTTTGGAACACCAACCACCTGGAACTTTTCCGCAAGGTCTGCGTTCTCGCTTGCGTCTATTATTGTAGCTTTTATGTTGTCGTTGGCTATAGCAAAGTTTATTGCCATGATTGCTGCCGATGGACAGTATCCACAGGATGTAGTTACAAAAACCATAATCTCCATAGGTATGTCAACAGACTCCAACATCTTTAGCGTGCTCTCTGTGAGCTTTGCCTGTCCTTTGGAGACATGCAACATAGCCTGCACTAATGTGGTGAACTCAAGCCCTGCCGGGAGACCAATGTATCTAATGCCGTAATCTTTCTCCCCTTCTATCACTATTGTTGGAACCCTTTCAATTCCATATGTCTTAGCTAACTCCCTCTCTAACACGGGAGAATGTATGCTGAGTTCCACCTTATGGGGCTCAATATGAGAGACTTCCTTTAAAAGCTCCTCTGCAGTCAAGCATGTATCGCATCCTATGGCTTGGGAAAAAAGTTTTAGCTTTACCTTTCCTTTTAGCTCCTTATCAAAGATATCCTTTAACTGTGACCTTACATCAAAATTGATAAGCATAACATCACCTCCTTAAATAAAATATAAGTATATTCTAATAAAATAGCAGCCTCAAACTGTATTATATTTAAATATACCATGAAACCGGTAGTCAAACTCTCAGAAACGCATAGGATTAAGAAGCTTCTGAGGGGTTTGGAGTTGAACACCGTGTGTGAAGAATCTAGATGTCCTAATATATCTGAGTGTTTTTCCTGTGGAACTGCAACCTTTATGGTTCTTGGGAATGTATGTACCAGAGGATGCGCCTTTTGCAACGTAAAGAGAGGAAGGACAAGGCAACCAGATAAAGCAGAACCATACAGACTTCTTGATGCGATAAAAAGGATGAAGCTTAGGTATGTAGTTATAACATCTGTGACCAGGGATGACCTGCCGGATGGTGGAGCATCACACATAGCCCAATGCATAGAGCTCATCAAGAACAGCGATAAACACATAAGGGTTGAGGTCCTTATTCCAGATTTCAAAGGCTCTTTTAAAGCCCTAAAGACCATAGTGGATGCCAGTCCGGATGTCTTGAACCACAATGTGGAAACTGTACCCAGGCTATATCCAAAGGTAAGAAAGGGGGCCAACTACGGAAGGAGTTTAGAGATTCTGAAGAGGAGCAAAGAGATGTCCCCCCATATACTTACCAAGTCAGCGTTGATACTCGGATTTGGAGAAAGATGGGAAGAGGTAGAGGAAGTGCTTGCAGACTTGCTTTCTGTTGGCTGCGATATTCTAACGATTGGTCAATACTATCAACCTTCAACAAGGCATCATAGGGTGGAGAAGTTTTATACATCAGAAGAGTTTGAGAAGCTGAAGAATATAGCATCCTCCATGGGTTTTAGATATATAGTAAGCGGGCCAAATGTGAGGAGTTCTTACAAAGCTTTTGAGATTTTCTCCTGAGTCTTATAGAGGGATCAAGTCATCATCCTCCAAGTATTCCCCAACCCTTACTTCTATGACTTCCGCCGGAATAAATCCTCTGTTTTGAATGTAATATGGAGTGGCCTTGTGCACGTAACCGCTGTCTCCCAAGCTTATAAAACCCTCTTTTCCATTAGACTTAAGGAAAAGCGTACCGCCTAACACCATCCATGTTCTAGTACTGTGCATATGCATCTGCGGACCTACATCTTTGTTGGGGTATATGGTTATCCTGTATATCTTGTAAGATGGACCCTTATCAAGCAGGAGCCTTTTTCCCCATCTTTCGTGAATCTCTATATGATGCTTTGCCTCCTCTCTACCCATACCCTTGAGCATACTGACCATGTCTCTTACCTTTGCAGACATGTCTTTTTTAATAACCAGTATGGCATCCCTTTCTTCAACAACAGCTATATCTTTTACACCTATGAGGCCTATTAACCTTCCTGTACTGTAAGCCAGCGTATTCTCTACATCCATGCATATAACATCTCCTATGTGCGCGTTACCGCTTTTATCATCCTTATTTGGCAGTATCCTGTATAAACCGTCAAAGGATCCAACATCACTCCAAAGTATATCCATGGGTATAACCACACCTTTCTTTGTTCTCTCCATTTCAACATAGTCAAAGGCTATCCCTGGAAGTTCTCTGTAGTTCTTTAATATATAGTTAAAGCCCTTTTGTACACAGCTTCCTATCTCTGAAGAATGTTCAACAAGCTCTTTTAACCCAGTCCCTATAGTAAACACGAAATTGCCCGAATTCCAGAAGTATCTTTCATCTTTAAAAAAAAACTCTGCTAGGCTAATGTCTGGTTTTTCAACAAACTCGGCCATACGGTACGCACGGAAGCCGCCTTTTTCTGTTAAATTTTCCCCAACCTTTATATAGCCAAAGTTGGTATTAGGTTCCCACGGTTTTATGCCAAAGGCAACCACGTACCCCTCCTTTGATATGGCTTCACCAAACCGTAGATAGTTTACATACTTCTCAACAGGCTCTATATAATGGTCTGACGGGATAACAAAAAATACTTCATCCTCCTTTGAGGAAAGCCTCTCAAGAGCAAAAAGCATACCCAGAGCTACAGTGGGACCTGTATTTTTTCTCTCTGGTTCAAGGATCACAGAGTAGCCATCGTAAGGATAAAGGTCGTTCCTGACATGATACTCGTACTCTTCAGATGTAGCTATAATGATATCCTTTGGCTCTAAGAGGTTTAGCAACCTTTCAAAGGTTAACCTAAGGAGGGACTTTTGACCAAAGACCTTAAGAAACTGCTTGGGATACTTTTCTCTTGATAGAGGCCAGAGCCGTGTGCCGCTTCCACCTGCCATTATTAGGGCCTTCATTCATACTATTATAAGGTTAGTAACACACGCCGGGTGAAAAATTCAAAAAAGCCCAAACACAAGCCTATCAATAAAAAAGTGGTAGGGCTATAAGCAGGTAGAAAGCCTATACTGACAGACATCCAATATGCTTATGCTATTGGATTTAGTTTGATGATGCCTAATTTCTCATCCGGCGTATAATATTAAAGTATGTTTAAGTTTTCTGAAGAGCAAATAAAAAGGTATGCAAGGCACATAATACTGCCAGAGGTAGGTGGAAAGGGGCAGGAAAAGCTTTTAAGTTCGAGCGTGTTGGTTATAGGTGCTGGTGGGCTTGGTTCTCCAGCCATATTTTACCTTGCTGCCGCTGGCGTTGGAAGAATAGGTGTTGTTGATTTTGATGTGGTAGACTTTTCTAATCTTCAGAGACAGATACTGCATACCACCGAAAGAGTAGGGATGCCAAAGGTAGAGTCTGCACGTATGGCAGTAGAAAGATTAAACCCAGACATTAAAGTTGAGACTTACAATACACTTCTTAACAAGAGCAACATACTGGAGATAATAAAAAACTACGATGTTGTACTGGACGGGACAGATAACTTCCCCACACGTTTCCTCATAAACGATGCTTGCTATTTTATGAACAAGCCTCTTGTGTCTGCTGCCATGCTCAGGTTTGAAGGGCAAATATCTGTCTTTGACTACAGGAACAAAGAAAGCTCACCATGCTACAGATGTCTCTTCCCGGAACCACCACCTCCTGGGCTAGTTCCGAGCTGTCAAGAGGCTGGAATACTTGGCTCCATAGGTGGGATAATGGGATGTATACAGGCTACAGAGGCAATAAAGCTGCTTTTATCAATTGGAGAACCTCTAGTTGGCAAGCTTTTAATAATGGATGCCCTTTCCATGGACTTTAGGAAAGTAAAGCTACGCAAAGACCCTAACTGTCCCTTGTGCGGTGAAAAAGCAAAGATAAAGGAACTTATAGAGTACGAGCAGGTTTGTATAGGATGAGGATGGTTTTCTACTTTATCATCTTGCTGTTTGTACTTGGTGCGTCTGCCTACATGGTTTTTTTAAACCAGCAGCCAGCCAGACTGATCCTAACACCTCCATCCAATGGTTATGCGTATGCGGTAGAGAATGTGCCCTTGGGGCTTTTAGTTCTCTCTTTTTTCTTCTCCGGCCTAATAGTTGGCTATCTTCTCAGTATTTTGTTTAGAATTTTAAAATAACTCTTTTTGCGAGGTACTTCTTGATATAGCCTCCAGGTCTTTGATTAGGCTTTTGACCTCAAGCTCTAGGAAGATGTTTGTAAGAGTATCCTTATCTGGCCTTTTCATTGTAAGGTTCTCCAGTTCAATTTTGAGCCCATATACAGGATGAAGCTTGACCAGAGAGTAAGCAAGTTTGAGCTTTTCCTTGTCAGCATGTGGGAAATGCAAACTAAAGTCCTCCCAGTTTCTCAATATGTTTTCGACGTTGCCATACTCTTTAAGGACTCTTAGAGCTGTCTTCTTCCCTATACCCTTTACACCCTCAACGTTATCAACTTTATCACCAACAAGAGCTAAATAATCTGGTATCAGACCAGGTACAACACCAAACTTTTCCAAAACAGCCTTGTGATCAAAAACATCCTTACTTATTGGGTTTATAACAATTACTCTTTCAGATACAAGTTGAAGCACGTCTTTGTCTGGAGAGTATACTCTCACATGAAAACCAAGCTCCAAAGCTCTTTCTGTTATGTAACCTATGAGGTCATCTGCCTCGTATCCCTCAAGCTCAATGACGGATATGCCCATAAGTCTCAGCAGGTTTTTTATCACGGGTATCTGCACCTTGAGGGAGTCTGGCATGGTAGGTCTTTTGCTTTTGTACTCTTTGTAAATTTTCTCCCTTGTAGTAGGGGATGGATGATCAAAAACCACTACAAAATACTTGGGACTTTCTGTTTTAAGAATAGAAAACACAGCCCTCATGAAACCGTATATAGCACCAGTAGGGAAGCCCTTGCTGGTTGATAAAGGTGGAAGAGCAAAAAAACTTCTGTAGAGAAAGGCAGAACCATCCAAGATGTATAGGACTTTCATAGTATAAGAAATCTTTCCATCATGGCCTTCTTGTAAGCCTGCACTAGACTTTCCGCTGCCTTCTTTACATCCTCAAATCCAAGCACAGCAGACACAACAGCTATTCCTTTGGCTCCTGCCCTTAGCACTTCACGCATTCTGTAAGGGGTTATTCCACCTATGGCTACTATGTACTTTGAGGTTATCCTGGCAGCTTGATAAAGCCCCTCTAAACCAACCAACCTGTAGTCCTTTTTTGTTGTAGTTTCATAGATAGACCCAAAGCCCATGTAATCTATAGGCAGGTGTTCAACATCCTTTAAGCTTTCCACATCATTAACGGAATAACCTATGTACATTCTGTCCCCCACTATCCTTCTTACAACATCTGGTGGGAGGTCTTTTTGTCCCACATGAACACCGTCAGCATCTACAGCCAGAGCTATATCAACTCTGTCGTTTACTACAAGGTCAACTCTATACCTTCTTGTGAGCTCCCTGAGCACTAAAAGTTCCTCGTACATCTGCTTTGATGTCTTTTGTTTAAACCTGTACTGAACAGCAGTCACACCACCCTGTATGGCCTTTTCTATAGTGTCTATCAGATCTCTACCCTGAAAATACCTGTCATCTGTAATTAGATATATACTAAGATCCATCTTCGCCATGGAGTATAATATATAGCAAAATGGTAAAGTACGATGTTATCATAATTGGTGGTGGCGTTTCTGGGCTTTCTTGTGCTTTGACATTGGCATCTGCAAAGGAACAGTTTGATTGGGCAAGGGATAAAAGGCATCTGGTTATAGACAATCAATCCTCTGACTTACTTAAAGCTTTGCTCAACAACGTTCCTGGCATTCCACAGGGTACGCTAGGTAAGGAGCTCTTGGAAAAGCTAAGGGAACAGGCCAAATCATACGGAAACGTAGAGATAGTTTTTGATAGAGCTGTGAAGGTTTCTGGACACAAGGGAAACTTTACAGTCCTCACAGAGAGCAGGAAGGAGTTCAGTAGCTATTACGTGGTTTTGGCTACAGGCTTTCATGAACTGAGTATAGAGTGTGAAGGTATAGAGCTTATAGAAAATCCCAGGTCCCCAAGGCCGGGGAAAGTGGCCATAAGGGTGGATGAAGACTCCAAGGTGAGAGATGGGCTTTATGTAGCCGGGCTTCTTGCAGGTGTTAGTAGTATGTATGCGTGTGCTGCTGGCTCCGGCGTTCAGGTTGCTTGTAATATAATGAAAGAGCAAGCAGGGAAAAACGTTGTGGTTCATTATGTCCCCCAGTAAAGAATAAAAAGTAAGCCTGTTGTATTTTGGCTGAAAGTCTCTATAATTTTCTTAGACATGGATAAAGGACGTGGATTTCAAGCTGGGAACAGAAGATGCCTCTTTTAAAAAGCATAGAGGAAGTTAAGGATTTCATAACAAGCACTTCCAATAACACTGCCGTGTACGTTGGTTGTGATTCAAGACAAACGAAGACTCATACGGTCTTTGTCACTGTAGTAGTTGTTCACATAGATTCTTGTAGGGGAGCCAAGATCTTCTGGCATGTAGAAAAGACAGACAGGATAAAGTCTCTACGCCAGAGGCTTATGGAGGAAGTGAGCAGGGCTGTTTTTATGGCTCTTGAGATATCCGAAGTTATAGGGGAAAGGCCCTTTGAGGTACACCTGGATATAAACCCAAACTCCGAGTATAATTCAAGCATAATACTCAAAGAAGCTATAGGATACGTGCTTGCCCAGGGACTAAAACCAGTTGTCAAGCCAAGGTCCATAGCGGCCACTACCGTGGCAGATTACATAACGGGAAAGTATTAAAAGCAGCATGGGCTTAAAAGACTTTGACTTTTATCTTCCTGAAGAGTCAATAGCCAAGTATCCGGCCATTCCAAGACACAGTGCAAGGCTGATGGTTCTAAACAGAAAAGAAAAAAGCATAAAGCATGATACCTTTTGGAGCCTACCCTTGCATCTGGAGAAAGATGACCTTCTCGTTTTTAACAACACAAAGGTCATACCAGCAAGGCTTTATGGGAAAAAACCCACAGGAGGTCTTGTGGAAATACTTCTAACAGATTTTATAACACCAAAAGAGTGGAAGGCTCTTTTGGGTGGCAAAAATATAAAGGAAGGTATACTATTAGAAGTATCTGATGACCTCAGGGTTGAGATTGTTAAACATGTCCACAGAGGGATGTTTTTGGTGAGAATCCTCTCTCAGGATCCGATGAACGCTATACAGAGGTATGGTCGCATACCCATACCACCCTATATAAAAAGGAGGGAAGAAGAAATAGATAGGACTTATTACCAGACAATTTTTGCCACAGTTGACGGTTCTGTTGCAGCACCTACAGCCTCCCTTCATTTTTCCCAAGAACTGTTAAAGATGTTAGAGAAAACTGGAGTTAAAACGGCCTTTGTGACATTGCATATATCCTACGGTACTTTCAAACCAGTAGAAGTAGAGAGCTTAGAAAAACATAAAGTTGACAGGGAGTACCTTTATGTTCCAGAGGAAACAGTAAAGCTCATAAAAGAGACCAAAAGCAAGGGTAAAAGGGTAGTTGCAGTAGGCACAACAGTGGTAAGAGCCTTAGAAACAAAACCTTTTGAACCCTTTGAAGGCTTTACTGATATATACATACATCCAGGGTATGAGTTTAAAGTGGTGGATGCCCTTGTAACAAACTTTCACCTTCCTAGATCTTCCCTCCTTATTTTGGTTTGCGCTTTTGCTGGAAGAAAGTTCATCCTTGAAGCTTATAATCAAGCCATACAGCAAGGATACAGATTTTACAGTTATGGGGATGGAATGCTCATCCTATAAATCAATCGTACTTTTCCTTTTTTATTTGTTCTCTGTCAGCTCCAAGCTCTGTTAGCATTACTGATATATCATCAACAAACTTAGGAGGTCCGCATACGTAGTAAAGATTAGCTGGTATATCATCAATTTCTTTTAGGATCATGTCTGGGTTTATCCTTCCAATGTAGCCTTCCCATCCTTCTGGTACAGAGCGTGTAAGAGTGTGGACTATTTTTATATTTGAGTGTTTCTCCATATTTTTTAGTTCCTCCCTATATATGATCTCCTCGTAGGATATGTTTGAATATAGGAGCGTTGCTTTTACATTGTGAAGATTTGCATCCAAAATATACCTGAGCATACACATGAGGGGAACTATACCACTGCCCGCAGCGATCAAAACTATACTTGTAGATATCTCTGGAAGCCATACAAACTTACCGTAAGGGCCTTTGATTTTAAACTTGTCTCCAACCTTTGTATGTTCTGTTAGTATATAGGAAGCTTTTCCATTTGGTGTTCTTTTTACTGTTATACTTAGGTGATCCTTTTGGGTTGGTGGATTTGCTATAGAGTAAGCCCGTTTCAAAACCTCGCCAGTTTGTGGGTAAGGAACTTCTAACATAACATACTGCCCTGGATAAAAATCCAGACCTCCATTTTCAAAGAGGAGCGTTTTTGTAGTCGGCGTTTCCGTTATTATCTCCACGACGGTTGATAAAAGCTCAAATATTGGTCTCTTTTCAAGCATAAAAAGATTATAAGCTAACAGAAAAAGCTATAATGATCTATGTGAAGGTCCTGATCATAGAAGACGATAAGCTTTTGGGAGAGTCAATCAGAGAGCTTTTAAGAGGGGAGGGCATGCATGTGGATTGGGTGTATGACCCGAGGGAGGTTTTGGACTTTTTGGATATATCCCTTTACGATGTTATAATCCTTGACCTTATGATGCCGCATATATCTGGTGAGATGCTGCTTGGAGAGATCAGAAAAGTGGATAAGAAGACCCCAGTACTCATACTTACGGCAAAAAAGAGCATAGAAGATAAAGAGAGATGTTTTACCTCTGGCGCGGATGACTATCTTACAAAACCCTTTGAGCCAAAAGAGCTCATTCTAAGGATAAAAAGCCTCTATAGGAGAAAAGTAGGAACACCCCTTGTGATTATAGGCAATGTAAAGGTAGACCTTGAAAAAGAGGAACTGACTGTGTCTGAAAAACCTGTAAACCTATCCAGAAAGGAGTGGCTTCTCTTTAAATACTTAGTGGAGAACAAAGGTAGGTTTGTTTCCTCTGAGGAGCTACTCAACTACGTATGGGGAGATGAACCAGTAGGTGATGATGTTGTCAGAACTCATATAAGAAACTTAAGAAAGAACCTTCCAGATGGATTTATAGTCTCCAGAAAAGGGAGAGGATACAAGATTGAGGATTAAAAAGTTAAAACTTTTGGCATACCTTTTCATAACTCTTCTACTCACCTTTGGAATCATGAACTTTTTACTTTTTTACGAAATAAGAAGCTTAGTGGATGAGTCCCTTTACAGAGAAGCCTACGCTCATTACCTTATCTATACATCTAACAGGAACTACAAAGGTGATGAGCATTTCTATATACAGGATGATAAGGGAAATGCTTACAGGATTTTTGTTTTTAAAGACCCTTCTGAACCCTTGAAAGATATTAACGTAAGTGTTAGCAAGCCTTACGTCGAAAAGCTTATAAACGACCCTATAAAGAGGATATTCTTCGCCGAGTTTTTAACCATCTTCTCTGTGATCCTTGTTTATCAGCTTGTCATAGACAATTTTCTAAGAAAGATTCATGAGCAGGAAGAATGGACAAAAAGTCTTATCGTATCTATTGCTCACAAGTTTGGCAATTTTCTATCTGTGCAGAAGGTTAACCTATCTCTGCTCAAAAGTGGGAAAACGGATGGAAGCACAATAAGAAGAATAGAAAGAAGCCTCTCAAGGGTAGAAAAAGACATGAACCTTTTCTTGAACATACTCAAGGAAGAAAAACATATGAAGAAAGAATGGATAAGGGCCGACAGGATACTTATCGATTTACTCAAGGATTTTGAGGAGGATATGATGGATAAAAGGCTTATAGCAAAGCTATCAGAGGTGTACGTTTACGCAGATAGCGTAGATTTGATGGATATATTTTTCAACCTTATAAGCAACTCGATAAAACACTCGAAGAGCTTTGTGCAAATAAGAATGTGTAAAACCAATGAAGAAGCCCTTTTTGTATTCAGGAACGATATGAGCTCTGCGAGCGGTGGGGGAATGGGTGTTGGGAATGTACTGCTTAGCAAGGTTGTAGAGAGGCAGGGTGGAAAGCTTAGCGTAAGAATAAAAAAGTACTATACAGCCTTTCTTTCTTTAAAAGGTAGATGATTCTGGACACTGAAACCTTTCTCTCAGCTTTCTCTCCACGCAAGGATGGACAAGCCCTTTTAGGTTACCACAGTAGAATGCTATGTCTCTAACTATGGTTGAGCTTATATGTATGTAATCCTGAGATGGCATCATAAAAACAGTTTCAACCTTTGCAAGCTTGTAGTTATTCATGGCTATCTGAAGTTCGTACTCAAAATCTGTAAACAGTCTTACCCCTCTGACTATTAGCCTTATATCCTCTCTGGCCATAAAGTCCACAAGAAGGGAATCAAAGCCTTTTACCTCGACCCTTTCTCCAAGATGCTCCACCATCTTTTTGAACATATCCACCCTATCCTCTACGCTGAAGAAAAGGTTTTTTCTTGGGTTCTTTGCCACTGCCACAACTACGCGATCAAAGACTTCACAGCTTCTCTTGACTATATCAAGATGTCCAAGATGTGGTGGGTCAAAGGTTCCAGGATAAACGACCTTGACCATGCTACTTCCTCCATATGGACAGGGCTGTATCGCCGTAAATTCTCTCATCCTGTGCATTAAGATGTGATTTTTTGCTGTGTTCTATCAAAAGAATACCCCCTTCATTAAGGATCTTCATGGATAATTCAATGAGTTTATTGTAATCTTTATAATTATATGGCGGATCGGCAAATATTATGTCTAATTTAACTTCTGTATCAGTTAAGAACTTTATTGCATCGGATATTACCACTTTACCTTTTGTCTTTTTGGTTATTTCTCTGGCAAATTTAGGATTCTTCTCCACAAAAATTACGTTAGCTCCCCTCTCTTCAGCCATAAGTCCAATTTGCCCAGTACCAGCAAAAAGGTCTAAAAACGCTAATCCATTTATATCTTTTAGGATGTTAAAAATTGCCTGCTTTACAAGAGAAGAAGTTGGTCTTATTCCCTGTTTTCTTCTTGCTTTTTCCATAAAAAGTATTATAATTTAATATTCTGTTTTAAAGGAGGTGTTGTGTTATGAGGCTTTTTGCCCTGCAAAAAAACTTCGATAAGGAGGATAGGAAATGGCAAAGACCCTCGGACTGCATATCCTAGCAGACCTTTACGGTGTAAACCCCGACCTTATTGACAGGGTCGAGGACATAAGGCACCTACTCGAAAGTGCCGTAAAAATTGCAAGCCTTACCAAGATCTCATCCCATTACTACCAATTTAATCCCCATGGTGCTACTGGTGTTGTGCTCCTTGCGGAAAGCCATATATCCATTCATACATGGCCAGAGCACGGTCTTGCTGCAGTAGACACTTACACGTGTGGGGATCCATCAAAAGCCTACAAGGCTATGGATTACATAATTTCAACGCTTGAGCCTACAAGAGTGGACAAGCAGGTGTTTGAAAGGGGTCTGATAGGAAAGTCTGAGGATTTTGAACTTCGAAGTAGTCTGCTAAGAATCTAAGCTTTTAGCGTTTTTAACGTTAATGGTACAAGCTTTGCTGTATAATATCCTGTAACCAAAGCCAATAAGAAGGAAAAGGATCTCTCCAGGAGAGGGTTTGCCACGTCTCCCAACAAAAGTCCAGTCAAGAGGGGAGGAAATGCCAGAAGGAGCAACTTTGCCACTTTTATGTCGAGGACTTCTTTAAGGGTAGGGATCTTTTCCTTTCCCATCCTTGGGGCGTAAACCTTCCACCAGAGTAGAAAAGGAACTATGTGATAAGATGCTCCTACTTTTATGATGGTCAAAAAGCCGTAGAGCATACCATCTATGTGCAATTTCAAAAAACCGTAGTTTCCACTCGCTGCTGTAAGTATACCTATGAACAAGGAGAACCAACACAAAAAAAGCCCAAGTATGAGAAACTGAACAGATATATCAAGACCCTTGATGGGACTTTTCCTCTGACTTAACATATCATAAACTCCGTAAGAGAGCATACCAAAGGATAAGAGCAAAAGTAAGCCAGAGTATGAAATGAACTTATAATGGGAAAGGTACCAAGATAAGGAAAGTAGAAGAGAACTCAGGAATTGAACTATAAGGTTTATCCAAGGAAAATTTTTCCATCTTAAGCTTTCTATCTGCAGCATGGGTACAAATACATAGTAGGAGCCAAACACAACTGACATAAAAAACCCAACGGTCATAAGGTGCTTTACAAAAAGAGGGTTGGATGCTTTCAGGTTCAGAATGGCTGCCAATGCATAGAAGACACCACCCATAAGAAAGAAAAGGATGGAAGGATCCTTAACCTTCCTGGTGTTTAAAAAAAGTATAAAAAGGAATGAGAGACAAAAGAAGAGATTAATGTTGGGCTCAAGCTTTCCATAAGAAAAGAAGTACGCTATGTTTAGCATCCAAAGTATTAAGTTCATATACACAAGCAGTTGACCCCTAAAAGGATAGCCCTGGAGAGTTGAATACATCTGGAACAGGATGCCAGATATGAGCCCAGGGAAAGCCAAGAATATCAGCGTGTCTACATAACTACCTTCTCCCAGCATCTTCTGTAGCAAAGATACTATGATAAGTAAGAAAGCTATGAGTACGTACAGAGAAGTTTCTTTAAGGAAAGATGGGGGTCTTGTCATCCTCTCAGTAGATTCCTAAGTTCGTCTATCATCCTTTGAAATTTTTCATCGGACATCATTCTTATCTTCTTTGCCTGCTTGAGAGTGATAGTGTAAGGGAGTACCTTTCTTAGAAGTGGGTTTTTGAGTGGTGTAAACCCGTACTTTATAAGGACATCAAGGGATCCTGGTACTTTTTCTAAGAGTTTTCCTACATTAGTATCTTCTTTTATCTCAAAATCTAGCTCCTTTGAACACTGAGCTTGTTCTTTTTGGAGGAATACTGCCTCTCCCTCATGCCAGATCCTTAAAATGTAGCCTTCTTCTGTTTCTTTGAGGTCATATTTATATCCCATCTCTTCAAGTCTTGGAAGGAGATGGGTGAAAGGTCTGGAACCTAAAACCTCCAGAACCTCCCCCTTTTGCAACTTCTCAAGAGCTTGCACAATTCTTACCATGGGCTGAGGTGGTTCTAAGTCTCTTACATCAATTCTCATTTTCCCTGCCTCCAAAGAGATAGCCTTCAAGCTCCACTGTAGGTTTATACCCCATAGACTCAAGAACATCTTCCACAGCCTGCAAGAGGTAGCCTCCTACTGGACAAAAAGGGCTAGTAGGTCTTATTACAACTTTAACATAGCCATCCTCCATCTTTACGCTCTTAACAAGACCCATTGAAACTATGTCCATGCCAGTATGGGGATCTATCACTGACCTTAACCTATCAAGTATCTTCTCTTGCATAGTTTTTAATGTACGAATAACTTTATTTTTGCGTTATGATAGTTATCATTTACATACAGAAAAATTCACGGGCTTGGGCTGCTTTTCTGTATGATATCCGCTACCGCGGAAAACTCTTTACCCAATAGGAACAGGACATCGTCAAGAGAGAAAAAGCCTGTTAGCTTTCCTTCTGAGTTTACTACAGGATATCTCCTCACGCCTTTGTCCTTCATAAACATAAGAGCCTCAAAAAGCCCCATGTTTTCATCAAGAACAAACAGGTCTTTTGTCATGACTTGTTCAAGCGGTGTTGTTTTTGGGTCAAGCCCCTTATAAACTACCCTCAGGGTTACATCTCTGTCTGTTATTATTCCAACCGGTCTGCTTTGGTCATCTAACACAACTACACTACCTATATT
>JBKBPE010000015.1:0-17057 GCA_046293375.1 Aquificaceae bacterium | reverse complement strand
CGTTTCTACCAGCATGCCCTTTGCCTTCAAAAAGTATCTTAGAACCGTTGTCTACACCAGGAGGAATGCGTATGGTAAGCTCTTCCTTGGCCAGTATGCTACCCCTTCCATGACACTTAGGACAAGGTTCTCTGACAACACCCTCCCCACCGCATGTGGGACACGTCTGAGATATGGTTATAAAAAACTGCCTCTGATAGACCTCGCCCCTTCCACCGCATGTGGGACACACCCTTTCCCCCTTAGACTCATCAGAGCCGCTACCGTGGCAAAGGTCACAGAGAACTTCCCTATTGTAAGAGACCTTTGTAGTTGTGCCCCTGTACGCTTCCTCAAGGCTTATGTCAACTGTGTAATACACGTCCTCGCCCTTTGTTGGCCTTTTGTAAGCCTTTCTCTTCTCTCTTGTTGCTCTCTGGAATATATCTTCAAAGCCAAATCCCTTAAACACTTCCTCAAATATATCCCCTATGTTTGTAGTAAAGACGTCTTGAGTAAATCCCTCTCCAGCCTGAGCTGTAAAGGCCCTATGTCCATACTGGTCATAGAGCTTCCTTTTTTCTGTGTCCGAAAGGACCTGATAGGCTTCATTTATATCTTTAAACTTCTCCTGCGCCGATGGGTCCTTGTTAAAGTCTGGATGGTACTTTCTGGCAAGCTTTCTGTATGCCTTCTTTATCTCTTCTTGGGTGGCGTTCTTTGGAACGCCCAAAACTTCATAGTAGTCCCTCTTTGCAGACTGTGCCATCTTATCCTCCTTTACATATATTTATATTTAAACTTTAGTCTACTATTGTCAAGTTTTTAAGGATGCTTTAAACTTTTATCATGCTTATAAAGAGTTTTAAGGATAAGGATTCCTTTTATAGGTTTTTAAAAGATAGAATGGGTGTTTTCTTCAAAGATGCAGAAAAACTTTCACTTGAGGGAATAAGTCATGCCATATACTTTGAGAGTCCAAATTTAACAGAGGAATCTATCAGAAGATGTGCAAAAGCTTCGTGTCTGTCTTTCTTTTCCAGTAACGGTAAGTATGTCCTGTGCGGAAGCGAGGCAAACATCAGAGGCTTCTGCTCTTGTATTGTAAAAGAACACAAAGACTTAGCCATGGAGATGATAAAAACACTTATGAACTATAGAAAAAAATCTTTTAGGCTTCAGTACAACTACAAGATACTTCCTTTGGGAATAAAGACGGCGATTATGGGTGTGCTTAACGTAACACCAGATTCCTTTTCAGATGGCGGAAGGTACTTTGAAGTCTCAAGGGCTGTGGAGAGAGGTATAAAAATGGCAGAAGAGGGTGCAGAAATCATAGATGTGGGAGGAGAATCCACAAGGCCAGGCTCAGAAAGAATAAGCTATGAGGAGGAATTGAGAAGGGTCCTTCCGGTTCTCAGAGAGCTCAGGAAGGAGCTTCCTAAAACTTGGATATCCATAGATACGTACAAAGCGAATACGGCAAAAGTATGTTTGGAAGAAGGTGCTGATATGATAAACGACATAAGCGGTGGTAGTTTTGATGAGAGTATGTTTAGCACAGTTTCTAAGTATAACTGCCCCTATGTTTTGGGACACACAAAGGGAAAGCCAGAAACATGGAAACGTATACCCATTGTTTATGAGGATGTAGTTAGGGAAGTTATCCTTTGGTTCTGGGAAAGAAGAGGAAAGCTAAGCCAGGAAGGCTTCAAAGGTGATATAATATTAGACCCTTGCATTGGATTCGGAAAGCTCCCAGAGCATAACGTAGAAATACTAAAAAGGTTCAGGGAGTTTAAAATACTTGGACTTCCTTTGATGGTTGGAGTTTCAAGAAAGTCCTTTGTGGGGCTTGTAATAAAAGGACTGTTAGGGAAGGAGCTTGAACCAATGGAAAGACTTTACGGCAGCTTGGGTGCCCTTGCCTATCCCATTATAGAGGGTGCTAACATAGTAAGGGTACATGATGTTAAAGAAACCAAAGAGTTTCTTGCTCTTCTGGATACGGTAAGGACCTATGACGAATTTTGACATTTTTAGGATATTCACCCTTAAGGATGTTGTTGATGTAATAACCGTTTCTGTATTTGTTTATCTTGTCCTTTACTTTCTTAAGATAACAAGAGGATTTCAGATATTAAAAGGAATACTTATACTGAGTTCTTTCTGGATAGTTGCGGAGGTCTTTGGCCTGAAAACTCTCTCTTGGGTCTTTGACAAGCTCTGGGCTGTGAGCCTTTTCTCCCTTGTGGTTATATTTCAGCCAGAGATAAGGAAAGCTCTCTCACGGATAGGACAAAAAACACATGTGACAGGTGTGAGGTTAGTTGAGGAAAGGGTTATAGAAAGAATAGTAAGAGCGTGCGGTTTCCTGTCGGAGAGACAGATAGGTGCTCTCATAGTCATGGAGAGGGGGCAGAACATAGAAGGTCTTATGGAAGGATGCGTGGCCATAGACAGCCTTGTATCCGTTGAGCTTATAATAACTATCTTTGACCCACTTACCCCTCTGCACGATGGAGCTCTTATAATAAGAAACGATAAAATAGCTTTTGCCTCCTGCATACTTCCCCTTTCCAAATCTGAGCTTCCCAAAAAGTACGGCACAAGACACAGGGCTGCTCTTGGAATAGCAGAAGAGAGCGATGCTGTAGCGATAGTTGTTTCTGAAGAAACAGGCGAGATATCTTTGGCCGTAGATGGCAAACTACACAGAAACTTAGACCAAGAGATGTTAAAGGGTAATCTGCTTAAGGAGTTTGGAATTGGAAACCTTTAGAAAGATCTTCCTTCACGATTGGCAGTACAAAATCGTAGCCCTTCTCATAGGGTTTTCCCTATGGTTTATAGTCAACATAGGCGTAAGAGCCCCCCTTATAGTCGAGAGAAACATCAAGATAATAAACGATAACTCCAATTACATTTACAGGTTAGACAGAAAGAGGGCAAGGATAAAGCTATTGGTCATTGAAAGGCTCAGTATAGACGAATTTCTGGAGGATGTGCAGGCCACTGTTGACGTGAGAGGCCTTGGTGAAGGGGACTATGTCCTTAAGGTAAACGTAGGAACACCTTTTAAGTTCTTAGTATATCCTGTTGAGGTTGAGCCTCAATCGGTAAAGGTTTATATAAGGAAAAAACTGCCCCAAGGGCAGTAGGACTTACCCGCAGGAGAAAGAGTTTCCACACCCACAAGAGCCAGATACGTTTGGGTTCTTTATAGTAAAGCCACCACCCATAAAATCCATAACATAGTCAAGCTCTGCGTTGTTGACGTATGGCATAGAAAACTGGTCTATGACTACCTTGATACCGCCATATTCAAAAATATGGTCCCCTTCTTCTATCGTATCGTCAAAACCCATGGCGTACTGAAAGCCAGAGCAACCACCGGGCACAACCCTTATCCTTAGCATGGGTTCTGTAATGCTGTTCTCCTGGGCTATCCTTAGGACTTCTTGGGATGCCTTCTCCGTGACGAAGAAGTTCATAGCTACATTTTGCATTGCACTACCTCCTTTTAGAATTTGTTGCTTTTAAAATAAGCAGAGTATAGCCCTTTGGCAAGGTGATATGTATCATTGAGATTCGTGAAGTTTTCGTGAAGATACTTGACATAAAAGAATATTGGAATAGTATATAATTATCCTCTCCAAAGGGAGGAAATACTTTAAAGGAGGGTTTAGTCATGAGAAAGTTCTACAGAGCAACAAGCAAGGCCGTAGGGCTCAACAGCTCAAAGGGTTTCACCCTAATTGAGCTCCTTGTAGTCATAGCCATCATAGCCATCTTGGCATCCTTGGCCATTCCGCAGTACATAAAGTATCAAAAGAAAGCCAAGATAAGCTCCTACGCAGAGCCCATAGCAAGGGGCTGTATGATGGACATAGCGGCGTTCTGTGTAGAAAACCCAAATGTAGCGGTAACTGTTGCAAGTTTAGCTAACTGCAGAGTTACAAACATAGCAACCGCAGGCGGAGTTGTAACTCTGACAGCAGCAGGAGGAACCTGCCAAAGTGATGGCCTGCCGCCTACCGGTGCATCTGCAGCCGCATATATTGGCAGTATTGCTGAATACACTGCCGTTTGTAACTACACAAACCAAAGCGTCAGGTGTACAATACAAGGTTGATATGACCTGTCCCCCCTCACGGGGGCCTTTGTTATGAAAAGGGCTTTTACCTTGGTGGAGCTATTGTTTGTTGTCGTTATAATAGCCCTTTTGGCTTCTATGGCTGTTCCCACCTACCTTAAGTACAGTGAAAAGTCTAAGGTGAGTAGTTTTGCCCTCAGCATTGCCTCTGCGTGTGCAAAGGATGCCATGGCAGACTGTGTCCATCGGTTTGTTAATTCTCCAACCCTCTTCAGTATAAGCTCTCTCCCTAACTGTTCTAATGTAAGTACTATCATGGGAAATGTTCAAGTGCTCTTAGATGGTAGCTATACGTGCACACCCGGTGGTATAGCAAACGGGAGTGTAAGGGCAAAGCTTGATACCATCCACAACTATACGGCGGTGTGTGAATTTTCGGAAAAAAGCTTTAGGTGCTATATTGAATGATAATCCTTCTTCTTTCTGTCTTTGCCTTTCTTTATGTATTCTCATCGACAAAGGCTTTTAACTCTGGGGATGCTGGTGAACTTATAACCTCCGGAATAACCTTGGGGCTTGCACACCCCTCTGGCTATCCTTTGTACATAGAGGTCCTTAAGCTCTTTAGCTTTCTACCCCTTGGAAATGTAGCCTTCAGGATGGTCTTAGTCTCTGTAGTCTTTTCCCTGCTTTCCCTGTATGTACTTTACAGAATAGTCTTTGAGCTTACAAAAGACAGATATATATCCCTTTTCCCAGTAGCTCTTCTTGGTGTTGCTTACTCCTTTTGGGGACAGAGTGTGGTAGTTAAGTTCTATACTATAAATCTCTTTATAGTGGCTTTGATGCTTTTGTTTGCGTTAAAAGTGGTAATTGAGGGATACGATAAGAGATACCAGTTTATGATTAGTTTCCTACTTGGTCTTACCCTTTCTAATCATCACATGGGTTTTATGATGGTGGTTCCTCTTTTTGTACTATCTGTATTTTATACCAGACAGGTTTTAAGGAACACTCCATTAAGCTTCCTTTTCTTTCTGCTTGGTGGGCTTTTAAACCTTCACTTGTGGCTTAGGGGTAATAGAGTATTCGCCATGCTTGCAGTTTACGATTGGGATACCTTTTTAAGTGTCTTTTTGAGGAAGGCGTATGGCGAAGGGGCATCCCTAAACGTGGCAAGGGGTGCATTTTTGGAGCCACCTGGCTTCTATTACGCCCTGAAGAATATGAGCATAATCCTATGGAATAACTTTCCACCCTATGTGTTTCCCTTATTCCTGCTTGGCCTCTGGCAGGCCTTTAAGCTTTCCAAAAGGGTTGGTCTTTCCATAAGTGTCTTTTTTCTGACTTACTCCCTTATTTTGGCAAAGCTTACCTTTTCTCTCCCCTCCATAAATGCAGAGGGTTGGTACATAGGAGCCCATCAGTACTTTCTGCCTGCCCTTTTTGGCTTTTCTTTGTTTTGTGGACTTGGCTTTTATAGTTTGGCTAAATATTTACAAAGAACAGAGCTTCTTAGAGTGGCTGTTCCTCTGTCTGCCTCCTTTGCAGTTTTTCTCAACTTCTTTGATAGGTTAATAGACCAAAACTTCAACGATAACTACATAGCCTATTCTGTACCCAAGACCATACTCTCTTCTCTTCCTGTGGGAAGTGTTTACAATACCTACGGAGACAACTATGTTTTTGGCTCTTGGTACTTTAAGTATGTAGCTCTGTACAGGCAGGACATCTGCTCAAGCGATTACCTCTCTCCAAGTAGCTCTGTTTTCGCCCCAAGGGGGTGCTATCCAACCGATATGTACAAAAAAAGCTATATATTTTCCCCTTTCTTCAAGGGGGACCCTTCTGCCTTTGCATCATCGGGCAGGCAATACAGCGTCATATATTTGAAGGACCCAAACCCTTTATCCAAAGCTCTTAAAAATCATTTTTGGGTTTTTTCCTTTGCTCTACTACCCTACAATGCGGATATAGCAAAGGAGAAATGGTCTAAGATACTAACAAAATGGCAGGAGCTTGAAAAACTTACAATGCTTGATTGTTCTAACTATATTACCGATGACAGATTTTCTGCATTACTTTGTAATTACTCTTTGCCCTTCTTTGCCTATTTGATAGGAAGCATTGATGTGAAAAGTCCAAACAGTACACTAACCTACGACATAAGATACAGAAAAGATAACACATACGTGATCTCTGTGGGAACAAACCCGTCAAAAGGGTTAGACCTTCCGGATGAGTCTTTCACCGTAAAGGTAGGTGCAGAGACCCAACATCTGTTAGACTTATACGGCGCTGTTACAAAAAACAACTCCTTAGAAAGGTTCAAATATTACAAGTATACCAGCAATTATAGGGGAAAGAAAAAATGAGGTGGTTTTTGCTTGTTTTGGTTCTTCTGGTAAGTTCTGTTTACGTGCTTTTGGAAAACCAAAAAAGGTTTATAAGGGAAGGGGATGTACTCTTGGTGTCGGGTGAACCCCTGATGGCTATATCCATGTACGAAAGAGCCCTTCTCAACTATGTACCTTTTAGCCCTTACAACAAAGATGCATTGGAGAAGATGGAAAAACTCTGTCCTAAGCTAAAGGAAAAGGAACATAGGCTCTTTTGTTACGAAACCTTAAGGTCTGCCCTTTATCAGACCAAAGGTCTTTATGTACCCTACGGAGAAAGGTTAAAGGATCTAAAGAACCCTATACTTTTGACCAAGCTTGAGCTGTACATAGAAAGAAACTTGCCACCAAAGAACAAGTACCAGACCATATACGAAGAACTGAGGAGATTTATGGACTATAGTCCTTACCCATCTGTGACTTGGAGCTTAGTGGTGGTTTTTTCTCTACTCGGTTGGGTATTCTCCTTGGTTTGGATCATATGGAAAGGCCTTACCATGCCCATTAACAGAAGTGCCTTAATGCTCGGTAGTCTTTCTTATCTGACCTTCTTTGGCCTTTGGATCCTGGGGCTTTATATGGCATGAGGCTTTTGATATTAAACAGGAGGTGCATAAGGCACCCAGAGAGAGGAGGAGCTGAGGTTTATGCAATGGAGCTTGCAAGGGCTGTTGTTGAGTCTGGTGGTTCGGTAGAGTGGTTCTCTTCTAAGCCAAAAGGCTTAAAGGGAGAGGAGCTGATAGAAGGCATTAGGTTCATAAGAAGAGGGAACCAGCTAACTACTCATCTCTATGGCTTTTGGTATGCCCTTAGGAAGCCTAAGGATTGGATTATATTGGATGTCTTCAACGGCCTTGGTTTTTTTACTTTTGCTTTTAAAAACTCTCTCCTTCTTGTGCATCAACTATACAGAGAGTACTGGGTAAGGGAGTTGGGCCCTTTGGGCTATATATTCTTACCCCTTGAGGAGATACTTCTCTGGCTGTATAAAGAAAGACCTACCATAACCGTATCACCATCAACCCAAGAAGACCTGCGGGAACTTGGCTTTAAAAACATAACCATCATCTACAACGGTTTAGATACAAAACCCTTGGAAGAGCCACCAGAAAAGGAGAAGAGCTTAACGCTTTTATACTTAGGAAGGCTAAAAAGCACCAAAAACCCAGAGGATGCCATAAAGGCTTTTTTGGAGATAAAAAGGCACATAAAAGAGGCCAAGCTCTACGTAGTAGGAGGTGGTCCCTTAGAAAGGTACCTTACAGAAAAATACTCAAAGTTAGAAGGATTGGAGTTTACTGGATACTTGGAGGACAGTCAGAGAGACTCTATACTAAGAATATCTCACTTTCTTTTGGTTCCCAGCGTAAGGGAAGGCTGGGGACAGGTAGTGCTTCAAGCAAACGCCTTTGGAACAGTTGCCATAGGATACAGGGTAAAAGGCCTAAAAGATAGTATAAGGGAGGGAATAACTGGCTTTTTGGTAAAAGATCACAAGGAGATGGCTCAAAAGGTAATAGATATTTGGCAGGATAAGGAGCTTTATAAAAGGCTTTCAAGGAACGCCTTTGAGTTTTCTAAAAACTTCAGCTGGGAGGAAACAAAAAAGGAGTTTTTGAAGTACCTAAAGGGGATAAGATGAAAGGCCTTGTAGTTGTACCAACTTACAACGAGGTCCAAAACATAGATAGGCTTTTGGAGAAGGTTCTATCTTATGAGTTTTTGGATGTTTTCGTGGTGGATGATAACTCCCAGGATGGTACGGTAGAGAGGGTCAAGGACTGGATAAAAAAAGACAGTAGAGTAGGCCTTTTACAAAGACCTAAAAAGCTTGGCTTAGGCACAGCTTATGTAATGGGCCTTAAGCATGGCTTAGAGAGGGACTATGAGCTTTTCTTTGAGATGGACGCAGACCTTTCTCATGACCCAGGGGACATACCAAGGTTTTTAGAAAAGGTCAAAGAAGGTTATCATGTAGTCATAGGCTCAAGGTATATGAGAGGAACAATAAGCGTGGTGGGATGGGATTTTAAAAGGCTTCTTCTTTCCAAGTTCGGTAATTGGTACGCCACCACAATCCTTAACCTAAAAGGACTAACCGACGTAACCAGCGGTTACAGATGCTACAAAAGAGAAGTATTGGAAGCCATAAACCTAAACAGTATAAAATCCAACGGATATGCCTTTCAGATAGAGATGGCTTACAAAGCCAAAAAACTTGGCTTTAGGATAGGAGAAATACCTATAATATTCTATGAGAGAAACAGCGGCTCTTCCAAGATGAACAAAAGGATAGCCCTTGAAGCAGCTATAATGGTCTGGAGGTTGAGGTTTGCAAAAGCATAAAGAGTATCAGGAACATTTAAGGAGTGGTGAGTACCTTGGCTCAGGAATTTTAAAGAGTTTAGTGGAGAAAAACCCCCGTATAAGGAAATTCTACATGGAACATATAGTTGTTTCCACAAGACCCTTAAAAAATGTACCAAATGTAAGGTTTGCAAAGAGTGTGCTTGATATTGGATGTAGCACTGGTAGAAATCTTGATTATGTAGGCAAATTCTTAAGTCCAGGTGCTGAACTCTACGGAGTGGACCTGGAAAAAAATTCAGCAATACCAGAATCAATAGCCTTTTATCAGTGTGATGTGGATAAGGATACTCTTCCTTTTAAGGACCAGTCCTTTGATTTAGTCATCTCAACTTTTGTTCTTGAACATCTAAAGGAACCACAACGGCTCTTTTTAGAAAGTTATAGGGTCCTTAAAGGAGGAATGTATTTTTACTGTGTAACAGAGCATTATACCAGCATATTCCTTCCAGAATGCTGCAACTTTTACACCGACCCAACGCATGTAAGGCCGTGGACAAAGAGGAGTTTAAAAACCCTTGCCATTATGTCCGGCTTTGAGGTTCAGAAAGTAGGTATGATTAGATACTGGGAGTTTTTACCCACAATACCTTTGATCCCCATAGCTAGTATAATAACAAGGAAAAATCTTTGGCCCATTCTCTTTCATACCCTTTGCGGGCCTATATACATAATAGCAAGGAAACCCATATAAGGAGCTTAATCATGCAAAAGCATAAAGGGTATCAAAACATAAAAGAAGCACATAAGGTACTCGATCTGGACTGTGGAGCTGGGGAAACTCTTGAGTATGCGAAAGCTTTTTTAAACCCCAAAGTAGTTAGAAGGACTGTTTATATCATAGCTAAGAAGCCATGAAGGTCGTCCACTTTATATACGACCACATAAATAACCCATGGGTTGGCGGTGGAGGAGCCGTGAGGGTTTATGAGATATACAAAAGGCTCTCCCAAAAGGGTCATAGCATAAAGGTAATCAGCGGAAAGTATCCCGGGGCAGAGGATTACAATGTAAACCAAAACCTTGAATATAAGTTTGTAGGCATTCCGAAGGGATACATACTTAGTACCCTTTCTTATGCTTTTTATGCCAACAAGGCTCTCAGGTCAATGCCAAAGGACTATGACCTGGTGGTAGAAGACTTTGCTCCTTGGAATCCTATATTTTCCTTCTTGGTATGCAAAAAGGCCATACTACAGGTCCATCACAGGGAAGGCATAAACATACTAAAAAGGTACAGTTTACTGGGTCTTCCCTTTCTTCTGGTAGAAACCTTTTATCCTAAGCTTTTCAAAAATGTGCTAACAGTATCGGGTATAAGCAAGGAAAAGTTCCGGGTAAATGCAGTGGTTATACCAAATGGTATAAATATGCCGGCAGACATACCCCAGGGGCCGGGTGAGTATGTGGGTTTTTTGGGAAGGATAGACATATACAACAAGGGGCTTGACCTACTTTTGCATGCTGTGAAAGACTTGGATATTAAGCTATTAATAGCTGGCAAGGGAAAGGATGAAAAGAAGTTAAAAGAAATGATAAAAAGTTTTAAAAATGTGGAGTACATAGGCTTTGTAGAGAGAAAAGAGGATTTTATAAAAGGAGCTTTATTTTTTATCATGCCTTCAAGGTTCGAAGGTCAGGGCATAGTAGCCCTTGAGGTAGCCTCTTACGGGAGGCCACTTATAGTATCTGACATACCAGAGCTTAGGTATGTGGTGGATGCTTGCTTTGGACTTAGCTTTAGAAAGGAAGATCACAATGACCTAAGGGATAAGATACTAAAACTTTTAAGGGACCCCCAACTTATAAAAGACTTGGGCAAAAAGGGAGTAGATTATGCCAAGAAATTCAGCTGGGACAATATAGCCAGAGAGTATGAGGGCTATCTTGAAAGCATAGCAGAATGCTAAAAAACTTCTCCCTTATGAGCCTTGCTTATTTGTATGCCAACCTTGTTGGATACATCTTTCATTTTTTAGTGAGCAGGAAGCTTGGACCTCAAGGTTATGGAGAGTTCATGGTTCTATACTCTCTTATGATAAGCATGGGTAACGCAGTTGGGTTCTTGGGAGTTCCCGCTGTCAAGCTTTTTGTGGACAGCAAACTGTCTTATGAGGTTCTGAGATACATGAGGGTGCTTTCTTTGCTCATAGGTTTATTGACTTTTGCTGTGTGCGTTTTTCTCTCCCCCTTTCTGACCTCTTTTCTGAAAGTTTCCTATGTGTTTTACTTTTGGGTTATTGCCTGTGTTTGGATATTTCAGCCCCTTCTTATTGTAGAAAGGGCTTACCTTCAGTCTTTTGAGAGGTTTTCTGTGCTTTCCCTTTCTGTTGTTCTTGAACAGACCACCAGACTGATCGCGGTCTTTATCTTCTTACAGAGCGGTTTATACGTGACTGGAGCTTTACTGTCCTCTCTGATGGCTATGTTTACTGCCTCTGCCTTTGTGCTTTGGATGAACGGAAACATAAAAGGGGAGTTTAAAAAAATCCCATTAAGGGGTCTTTTAAGAACAGCGCTCTACTACTCTCCCTCGACACCCCTTATGTATGCCGATGACCTTTTTATAAGAAGAACTTTTGACCCACACACTGCAGGTCTTTATGCTTCTGTTTCTTTGCTGGGGAAGGTCTTTCTGTGGCTTGTTCTGACGCTTATGGGTACGTTGTTCCCAAGAATGGTGCATTTTAAGAACGAAGGGAAAGGTCTAAAACCTCTTGTCATAAAAATGATATTAGTAATTCTGTCTCTCTTCTTGCTTGCCCAAGCTGGGTTTATCCTTGTTGGCAAGCCACTTTTTTTACTGCTCTTCTCCGAAAAGTTCCTTGAAGCCTATTCTTTTCTTCCCCTTTACCTTCTGTCCATCCTCCCCCTCTCCTTTGTAATGGTTGCCATAGGAGTTTTTACAGCTCTTGGCCAAATGCTAACAGTTCTTTACATACACCTTGCGATTTACTACCTTGGTTTTTCTGTCCTTACCTTTGAAAGCATCCACACCTATATGCTCTATATCTTCTCCATAAACTTTGTTTTTACTATTATCTACTTTTTTCAAATCTTACTCCGTAAGTACTCGTCAGGACATCAGACATAGAAGCAACAACAAAGAAAACAAAGAGAAAGAGGCCAAAAAGCTTTGCAAGATGTCCAAAGGGTGAGTTTATGAGCACAAGACCAAGTACTGGAAGCAACATAAAAGCTGTAAAGACCCTTACCTTTCCGCTCGACTTCAGTTGAAGCTTAAAAAGATGGCCTATGGGTGTAGTTTCTAAATTCTCTAAAAAGCCTAAGTAGATGAGGAAGGCCAAAAGTATCCTTACGAGCTCTGTTAAAGACCAGGCTAAGGTTGGGTTTAAAAAGAGGTTAGAAACAAGCTCTTGAACCTTTAGGTTGTTTACAAACCAGCTGGATACAAAAAAAACCAAAAGGGTGTCCAATAGAGCTAAGGAAGTAAATCCAGATGACGAGACAATATCTTTTGAGTAAGCTTCCATACTATGAAAGCATAGCTCATCCAACCTTTCCTTTACAGATTCGTAATTGGAAGGCTCAGTGTAAAAAGAAAATGTGCTGCCTCTGTTCATGGACCTAAAGAAATCAGATACGTTAACACCAAGGGTCTCAAGGATCTCCACCAACTTCTCTAAATTGTCCTCATCCTTAAGACCATATATGGAAACCTTTATTCTGTTCATTCTCTTACAAGAAGGGGTATCAGAAATATAAGAAGTTCAGAGTCCTGTTTTTGAAGCCTTTCTTGTCCAAAGAGCCACTTGAGAACTGGAACCCTTACAGCACCAGGAAGTCCCTCCGTTGTCCTTGTCTCCTGACTGTCTATTATCCCTCCAATTACCAAAACATCCCCATCGTTAACAACCACCTTTGTAGAAGCCTCTTTTCTGTTTATGGCAGGGCCTTGTGGTGTTTGCACCCCGGGTGTATCCCTCTTTAGGTCTATGTCAAGCAGTATCCTACCGTCTGGTGAAACAACAGGTGTAACATCAAGCTGGAGCACAGCCTCTTTGAACTGTATATTAACAGCCTGAGTGCCCCCGGCAACAAATGTTGTTTGATAGGGTATTTCTACCCCTTGCTTTATGGTTGCCTTTTGAGCGTTTATGGTCACCACTGTAGGCTTTGCTATGTTTCTTATCATAGCCACGCGTTCAAGAGCAGAAAGTCTAAAGTTAAGTGCGTTTAACATGCCTTTTTGGAAAGTAAAGGTAAATATACCACCAGGCGTGGGACTAAGCCCTGGCACAGGGTTTGGTGGAGAATTGACCCCCATACTTTGACCCGCTCCACCACTCCAGAACTGAGGTACTCCAGCCTGAGACAGAAGAACATTCCAGTTTATACCAAGCTCCCTCATGGCTTCTTCTCTTGCCTCAATTATCCTTGCTTCTATTTTTACTTGAACTGGAGTATCGCTTATGTAATCCTTGAACCTATCCCTTATTTTGTCTATAACTTCTGGATAGTCGGTTAGCATAACCGCGTTGAAATCTTTAAGTATGGGCGTAGGTGTTGCAGCGGTTTGTTGTTGAGTTGCTTGCACTCCTTGTTGCTGGGTTGGCTGTTGTGCTTGCTGCTGTACTTTTTCCACCCCTCCGCTTAGGATTAAACCAGCCTCCGACCTGAGGGGTTCTATCATCTTGATGAATTCATCAGGACTAACATATTTAAGGTAAAAGATCTTAGTCACGGGTCTCCTTTCTGATGGAACGGCAGTGAGGAAGTTTTTGAGTACTTCTTGATATTTGTCCATCCGTTTTGGACTGTCAGTTATCACAAGGGCCGAAAAGCTAAAAACTTTTGTAATGACTGTATCTGGCTTTTTGTATGGGCTTATTAGCCTCTCAGCCTCCTCGAGGGATATGTTCTTTAGATAAAAAACCCTTGTAATCCTTTCTTCAGCTGGTGCTATCTTCTCTATCACTTTGGCAAAATCCTTCAGCAGGGGCTCAAGCTTTTTTATATTTTTCTCCTCATCTCTTATGTATATGGTTTGAAGGGTTCTATCTATGACTATCTCTGCAGAAGGGCTAACACGTGGCTTTAAAAAGTTAACAAACTTGTCTACCTGTGTTTCATCCAAACCGGCAACGTTTAAGTTTATCTCACCAGCCTTCGTTATCCTGTAAACCCTCTTATCAACGGGGACAGCTATAAGGCTATACTCTTTGAGTATTATGTTAAAGGCTTCCCCTACTTGGACAGGCTTGTAAATAGCCACGCTTACTGATTTAGTTAAATCTTGTGCTATCTCTGGGTCAAAGATCACGTTCATCCCCGATGCCTGAGAGAGAGCTTTCAGAACTACTTCAAGCTTTACGTTTTCAAACTTCATCTCCTTGATCACCTGAGCATAGGACAAACCAAGAAGGGTACACAGTATCAAGAGAACGTTCCTCATCTCTTCCCCCCTTCTTCCTTTTTCATAAAGTTGGCTGGATTCTGCTCCACCTTTAAGGCTTTAACGCTTCCGTCTTTCTCCTCCACCACAACGTAGTTTTCTGTTTTACCAGACTTCTCAATGACTATATAACCAACAGCCCCCTCCATGCTCTCAAAGGATGTCTGCGAGAAAGACATGCCCGCTAAAAAAACCAACAGAAGAGAAAAGAACTTTGCCTTCATTTACCCTCCTCCTTACTGAGAAGTAAGTAAAGACTCATATCTCCCTTTAGCTTTCCGCCTTCCGCTTGGGTAAAACTAATGCTCGACGGGTAGGATACAAACCCTCCTTCAGCCATGTGTTCTATGAACTTCTTAAAGTTCTCATACCTTCCAAGAAGTGATATCCTAAGCTCAGACCTTAGATACTCAATACCCTCTACCTGTGGCCCTTTATTAGGCTGCTGTTGCTGTTTTTGAACCTCTTTAACGAACCTCTCACTTCCAGAGGTTTCCAAAGTGTACATCATCTCTTGCTGTGGTTCCATGCGTAAGTTTATTATCACCAGTCCGCTTTTTCTTACTAATACTCCTACTTGCTTTAACACAACCCCTATGTCTTTCTCCCTTGGTATATTACCCACAATAGCTGTGAGCTCCCTTTCCTTCTCTTCTAAGAGTTTTTTTGTTTCTTCCTCCTTACTTTTCAAACCTTCAATTATCCTGGGATTCATAGATCTTTGGATACTTTGGACATCAGCCTGAACTCTGCTTTTTTCATCTGTCAGCTTCTTTACTTCCTCCATAGTTGGACTTAAAAAAAGAAACCATATGTACCCCATAATGGCAAGGGGAAATACTAAGAGTATGACTATCCTCTGCCAGTATGGTAGCCTATAAAGGACTTCCATCCTTCACCTCCACTCAGAGAGTTTTCTTTCCGCAGAAAACCTAACCGTGTAATATTCAAAACCGTGTTGATTAACTTTTCTTTCCAAACTGGTTAAACTCACAGACCTTGACGTGCTGCTAAGTTCTTCACTGTACAAGCTTATACCTTTGTAATCAAGAGATTGAAGTTCTATATCCGTTTTTATACTGCCACTGTTAATATCAAGGCTTTGGTTGTAAGAAGAGATCCAGGATATTGAAGGTACAGACCTGGTGTAAGAGAAAAGGGACTGGTTAAAGGGCTGATAGTAAGACTTTAGCCCCACCAGTATATCTTTACTCCTCTCTATATTCCTAAGCCTTCCTTCGAGGGAGGCTATCCGTTCCTCAATAACCTTTTTCTCCTCAAGAAACTTCTTTGCTTTGGATTGGAGCTGTACCTTCTGTGCGTTTAGAGAATCTACCTCAGCTCTGAGCTTACTCCTCTCAGATGAGAGCCTAAAGTAGTAAACGAGCATCAGAACAATAGCAAACCAGGCAAAAAGTGCCAACACATACTCAACCTTTGGTACTTTTGGTATTGCCTTAACGATCTTCTCCTTTTCCAGTCTTGCCTTTCCAACTTCTACCTTCTCCCTCTTCTTTACTAAATTTATCTTTATCATCCCTGCATACCCCTTATACTTAATATATAAGGAATAAAAAAGTTTGCTTTAACGGCCCCCAAATCTAAAAGGGTTAGTATGGGAAGGGTTTCAAGTATACGTGTAAGCAACTTCTCTTCCGCTAAGATAGGTCCTGCAAGACACAAACTAGACAAGTCGTTTATAACTACTATGTTTCTTACCTCAGCAAGGAACTCTTCCAAAGAACCTTCATCCGTCGATTCTCTGTAACTCCAGGGTACTGTAAAATAAACTACATTAGTATGCGAGTAGCTGACAAGCACAGAGTAATAATAATCAATGTAAAGTATGACAAAAGGAACTGAAAGCTTGCTGTAAAGCCCATAATTTATGATGCTGGTTACTTCATAATCAAGGATGCTAAGCCTAATACCAGCAGGCTCTAAAAACCTTCTAACCTTATTTATAGAGTCTTCTTTTGCGAGCGTAAGAAGCACAACTACATTCTTATCCTCTTTGGACCTTTCAAGTATAAAGTAGTCATAAACAGTTGCTTCTTTAAACATCGAAAGCTCCCTCTTTATAGCCCAATCTATGGCATGCTGCAAGTCCTTACTACTCATAGTAGCTGGATATTTGTACAGCTTTAAAAGTCCATCGTTAGCTGGTATGCAGGAAATTACCTCTTTATCCCTCAAGTTATACTTACCTACATAGCTTTTTAGAATGTCAACTTTCTGTTTTTCATCCATCTCTCCCCAGAGCACTTCAACTGGTTCAAAAACAGGTTTTTTCTCATCACTCAGCTCTAGAATCCTAAGCACTTCATCATTTATCTGAACAGCCAAGGAGGCCTTGGTCTTTTTAAAGGATGGCAGGCTTATTTTTGGTAAAGTAAGCCTCATTTTGTAACCCCTTTCAGCTTACTTTCTGACTCTGCAACGACCAGCATAGTCTTAAGAATAGAGTCTGGATTAAGGGACATGCTATCTATACCCTCTTCGACAAGGAAAGAAGCAAAATCTGGAAAATCGGAGGGTCCCTGTCCACATATGCCAACCTTTTTCCCCTTCTCTTTAGCAACCCTTATGAGTTGAGAGATGAGTCTCTTTATGGCTTCGTTTCTCTCATCGTAAAGGTGGGCTACAAGTGCAGAATCCCTATCGAGACCAAGTGTAAGCTGTGTAAGGTCATTGGACCCTATGGAGAAGCCATCAAAGATCTCGGCAAATCTATCTGCAAGTATCATGTTGCTTGGTAGTTCTGCCATTACATAAACCTCTAAACCGTTATCCCCCTTAC
>JBKBPE010000014.1:0-17091 GCA_046293375.1 Aquificaceae bacterium | reverse complement strand
CCAAGAGGAAGATAACGTTCTTGTTCTCACAGACCAGAACTTTGATGATGTTATCTCGGTAAGTTTGTCTTTACTGTATGCTATATAATACTTTGACTGACAATATATCTCCTTTCTATTCCTTCTTATACTGTGCGAAACAGCAAAACGAACTGGTCTTGGTAGAGTTCTATGCTCCTTGGTGCGGACACTGCAAGAGCTTGGCTCCTGAATGGGCCAAGGCTGCACAGACTCTGAAGAAGAACGACCCTCCTCTCCCCCTTGCCAAGGTAAACTAATGAAAGAGTGATCTGATATGTAGTAATACCTCTCTTAGGTTGATGCAACTGAGCAAAAAGTTGTCGCTGAGAAGTATGAGGTCAAAGGTTTCCCAACCATCAAGCTTTTCAGAAACGGCGTCGCCTCTGATTACAGCGGTGGACGGACTGAAGCGGATATTGTCAACTGGCTCAAGAAGAAAGCTGGCCCAGCCGCGAGAACCTTGAACACTGAAGCTGAACTCGATGCTTTCACCTTCTCGTATAGAACCTGCTTGGCTGTAAGCGTTCTGCCATAGTAAGCCCTTATGCTATCCTCATCTGGAATGAGGGCACCACCTTGGAGTGAAACTCCAGCAAACACTCCCTTAGCTTTTGAGTATGAGTAAATATCAGCCTTTAGGGCTATATCTGTACTTGCGGAGGCAGACCTTCCCACGGGACCGGCTGCCAAGGATACGTCACCACCCAATTTGACCCTAGTTTTCAGAAGGCTCCTCACACCCCTTTCGGTTTTGACAACAAGAACAAGGTCTATAGATTCGACACCCAACTGGAACCCCAAGGAGGCTTGAGCCAATTTGTAGAAAGCTGGAGCACTCCAACCCCCCACCTTTGGGTCCTTTATGCTTGCAACACACTTACCAGCCGATACTCCCACAACTAAAGCACTTTTGATAACTCCAGGACAAACAATTACACCTTTGGCCTCTTTTAAGAGCTCTTCAGCCTTTAGTTCCCTTACAATTGCTGCAGCATCACTTACTACCTTATCCACATCTTCTTTTGTAACGGCAAGGGCTAAGCTATATAGGAGCACCAACATTAACATGCCTTTCATATCTTCACCTCCAATACTCTTCAAAGGCTATCCAAGTTATAGGTATTGTACGCTCAAGGTGGTCCCATCTTTTCATGTATCTTTTCCTCTTCATAGATGCTCTCAAAAGCACATTTCCAAAAACATCCTGAGCTTCCTCTTCGTAGTCTTTCACTCTACCTGATAGGATAGCCACCCCTGCCATGGAGCCAGAAAGTACGGCATTGGCTATACCACCGCCAGTTATAGGATGGCAAAACCCCCCCGCATCACCAACAAGGAGCACGTTGTCTCTTACTGGTTTTAAAAGCCCATCAGCGGGGATCCATCCCCCTGTCTTACTGACAACTTTATTCTCCACAATACCTTCTTTCGTAACCTCTTCCAAAAACTTACTTAGGCTTCCCATAATGTTAACGGGGTAATCAGCGTCTATGCCAACTCCTACGTTAGCAACATACCCCTTTGGAAATATCCAACCGTACCCTCCAGGTATGTACTCTTTGAAGTATATTAAAAGGTCATGTAAGGGCTTTCTGAGGGGTAGTGTAACCTGAGCTGTCTTTAGAAAGCTTTTTGTATGTTCTCCAGTAAGCTTTGCAACCTTAGAGTGTGGGCCATCCGCACCCACTAAAAAGTCAGACCTTACATAGAACCTTTCTCTGTTTTCTATGTTCTCCAACCATACTTTACCATCTTCCAAGCCCAGGAAACGGGTTCTCATCGCGTAAATAGTCCCTTTCTTATCAGCAAGCCTGGCAATATGATGGTCAAAGATATTCCTATTCAGAACAAAGCCTTCGGAGGGCATACTTACAGTCTGCTCCCAAGGTGTAAAATTGACCATGTTAAAAACCTTCTGAGCTATAGCCTCTTTTAGAAAGAACTCTCCAAACTGGTTGTAAAGCTGTACTGGGACGTACTCTGCACACTGAACAGGCGTGCCTATACTTCTTTTAAAATCAACAACAAGAACATGGGCTCCGCAGGATGATAATTTATAAGCACAGGAAGAGCCACCAGGACCCCCACCTATTATAACAACATCAAACTTTTTCATTTAGTTTCTTCAGCAGCTTCTTAGATGGCTTGAAGGATAACAGGTACTTCTCATCCACGTATATTTCCATTCCTGTCTTAGGATTTCTAGTAAAACGCCCATTTCTTCTTCTCAGTTTAAACACACCAAAGCCTCTTACTTCGAGTCTGCCCTTCTGTAAAACCATATCTGCTATCGATGAGAGAATATCTTCAAAGATATCACTGGCGACTTTTTTGGAGACCATATGCTCCTTCGATATTCTATTTATTATCTCTGACTTTTTCATCTTTCTCCTCCACGTAAAAAGTCCTTACTCTACTACCCTTGCTTACAGCTATGGCTCTGTTTTCCTTTCTGTAGTATATTATCTCATCAGCCTCCACAAAGTTTTTTTTGTCTTCTACCTTAGCATTTCCAAAAAGCTTTATCACATCATCCTGAAAATCATATTCAGCGCTTGTAGCATATGCCCTTCTATCCCCTTCTATGTATTTGACGTTTCCTTCCGCTTGTGCCTTTTTGGGTTTTCCCTTATCATCTAAGTATAAGACTACTTTGTCCGCTGTGAGTACAGCATTGCCCTTTGTCAGTTTAACGTTTCCTGTATAAACTATTTTATCCTTTTCGTAAGTTAGCTTATCCGCTTCCCCCAGTATAGGTTGAGAAAAACAAAGTCCAAAAGCAAGGAAAAAAAGCACTACGCGTTTCATTCTAACCTTACCTTAGCATTTTCAATTATAACCTTCATGGGTCTTATATATACAGTAAAACCTTTCCCCCAAGTCTCTTTTTTCCATTCCTTCAAATGAATCTCACCACTGCCGTATACCTTTCCTTCCTTAAGGTCAAGGTTTGCCCTTTGAGTTTCTGCATGTATCCCCTCGCCCGTAAGCTCCATCCCACCTTCCACAAGACCCCTTAGCGTATCCCTGTCTATTGTAGACCTCCTGGCCCTTATTTCTTCCTTATCTGTTTTGAACACGGCGTCCTTGAGTTCTAAATGACTCCCTTTGCTGTAAAGGTACTTACCAGTTATGGTCCACTCAATCCCAGACCTGCTATAGGCCTTTATGCTTATCCCTTCAGCACTGCTTTCTGCTGAGCCTTTCACCTTTGAAATGCTTGCATAGGTTTTCTTCACGTAGGAGTTAACAACTGCAGAAAGCACTAAAAATAAAAGGCTGAATAACACAATTCTAATCATCTTTAAGTATCCTGTAAACAACGGCCATCCTCACGTAAAGGCCATTTTCCACCTGCCTTGTAACTAAAGACTTTGGGGAATAAAGGATATCTCCGTCTACATCCACATAGAGATTTACAGGACCAGGATGCATAAAGTATCCTATTAGCTTTTCGTGTCTTTCTTTTGTAAGGCCAAACTGAAGAAAGTAACTCTCCTTTGATGTTATATGATTCTCTCTGAACCTCTCCTCTTGAAGTCTGAGCTGAATAATAAGGTTAGCCCAATCTATAGCTTCATCCAGATGGTCAAAAACCCTATCAACTCCAAAGGCTGAAAGATCAGACGGCAAAAGCGTTCTTGGAGCGCAAACGCCTAAATGGGCATCGTACATCTTAAAGAGATAAGAACCAGACCTGAAGACCCTACTATGAAATATATCTCCTACGTAAAGAACTTTTAGGCCTTCTACAGACCCGTAAACCTCGAAAGCTGTAAAGAGGTCTATAAACCCCTGTGTAGGATGCTGGTGCGTTCCATCCCCTGCGTTTATCAAGCATATCTTCTCTCTCAAGTACTTCTCGTAAGGAAAGAGGACAAAGGGAACCCTGAATATTAGGACTCTAAATCCTACGGTTGATAGGGTCCTAACAGTTTCATAGAAGGTCTCCCCTTTTTCTATGGAGGTTTCTCCCCTTCCAGCAAAGTAAGTCCTGAGCCCGAGCAGCCTGCATGCCCTTTCGAAGGAAAACCTTGTCCTTGTGGAACTTTCCAAGAAGACCAATGCTGCATCACCCTCTATTTTCTCTTTCTTACCCTTTTTGAACTCTTTGAAAAGGCCATAAATTTCTTCGATGTCGCCCTTTGTTAGATCCCTTGTGGATATTATATGTCTCATGTATTCTATATTTTAGCATGCTTGAAATAAGAAGAAAGGCTTTTCATCTGTTGGCAATATCTTTATGGCTTGTCCCCCTTTTAACTCTTCAAAGAAAAATTACGATAGCTTTATTTTTTGTAGTCATAGCTTTGAACCTGCTCATAGTTTTTAAAGTTGGAATCAGTAGGTTCAAAGCTCTGTACGACCTTGTGTTTTACTTAGAAAGAGAAAGGAACATAAAGAGACCAAGTATCCAAGCTCTCTGGGCAAATATAGGAATATTTTTGAGCTTTCTCCTCTTTGGAAGTTTATGCGCCTCTGCTGGTGTGGTTCTTCTTGCTGTGGGAGATGCTTTTGCAGGGCTTGTAGGCATAAGCGTGGGGAGGAGGAGAATTTTCAGAAAGAGCCTTGAGGGTTCCTTGGCTTTCTTTTTTTCTTCCTTCTTTGCTCTTCTTCTCCTGCTGGATGTAAAGAGAGCGTTGATTATCTCTTCCGTGGGAACCCTTACAGAGCTTTTGCCCCTGAAGTTGGATGATAACTTCCTTATTCCTATCTGTGGTAGCCTTGTCTGCTTTCTTCTCTGAAAATGCCTATAATATAAAGTATGTGGAGAAGTGATAATATTAAAAAAGGTGTAGAAAGGTCCCCTCACAGAGCACTCCTTAGGGCCTGTGGGCTTGGGGATGAAGACTTTGACAAACCCCTCATAGGCATAGCCAACTCTTACATAGACATAATACCTGGACATGTTCATCTACAGGAGTTTGTAAAACCTATAAAGGAGGAGATAAGAAAAGCTGGCGGCGTGCCTGTAGAGTTCAACGTAATAGGTGTGGACGATGGAATAGCTATGGGGCATTATGGAATGCATTACTCCCTCCCTTCCAGAGAGCTCATAGCGGATAGCATAGAAACCGTAGTTGAAGCTCATCAGCTGGATGCTCTTGTTTGCATTCCCAACTGCGATAAGATAGTCCCAGGTATGCTTATGGCTTCTGCGAGGCTCAACATACCAACCATATTTGTAAGCGGGGGTCCAATGCTTGCTGGTGAGGTAAACGGTAAAAGGGTAGACCTCATCTCAGTTTTTGAAGGCATAGGACAGCTAAAGGCTGGTAAGGCAGATGAAAAGGGATTGAAGCTAATAGAAGAACATGCCTGTCCTACATGCGGGAGCTGTTCTGGACTTTTTACAGCCAATTCAATGAACTGTATGACAGAGGTTTTGGGTTTGGCTCTTCCGGGTAATGGGACAGTACCAGCTGTAGACCCAAAGAGAGAGATTCTTGCAAGACAAACAGCAAGACAAATTATGGAGCTTCTAAGGAGGGATATAAAGCCAAGGGATATACTCACAAAAGAAGCCTTTGATAATGCCTTTGCGGTGGATATAGCTATGGGTGGCTCTTCAAACACAGTGCTGCATCTACTTGCTATAGCAAGGGAGGCTGGAATTGAGTACGACCTTTCCAGAATAAATGATATATCCAAAAGGGTTCCAAACATATGCAAGATATCCCCATCTTCTCAGTATCATATACAGGACCTGGACTCTGTGGGTGGTGTTTCGGCCATCATAAAGGAGCTCATAAGAGGGGGCTATCTTCCAAATCCAGAGGCCAAAACCGTAAATTTGAAAACTTTAAAGGACATAGCTAATGAAAGTCAAGAAGCGGATGGTGAGGTAATAAGAAGGATAGAAAGCCCATACTCTCACGAGGGTGGACTGGCTATACTCTTTGGCAACCTGGCACCAGAAGGGTGCGTTGTAAAGACAGCTGGCATAGACCCAAGAATGCTTGTCTTTAGAGGAAAAACCATATGCTTCGATTCGGAAGAGGAAGCTATAGAAGGGATAATGAACGGTAAAGTGAAGCCAGGGTACGTAGTGGTGATACGTTACGAGGGACCAAAAGGGGGGCCTGGTATGAGAGAGATGCTCTCGCCTACGTCAGCCATAATGGGGATGGGTCTTGGAGATAAGGTAGCCCTTATAACGGATGGGAGGTTTTCTGGCGGTACAAGGGGAGCATGCATTGGACATGTAGCACCAGAAGCTGCAGCAGGTGGTTCCATAGGGATAGTAAGGGATGGAGATGAAGTTCTCATAGATATACCAAACAGAAGGTTGGAGCTTTTGATAGGTAAAGGGGAGTTTGAGGAGAGGATGAGAAACTTCTTTCCAAAGAAGAAGGAGATAAAGAGCCCATGGCTAAGAAGGTATGTTAAGCTTGTAACCTCAGCATCAAAGGGAGCAATTTTGGAAACGTAAAAAAATGCAAAAGATCCTAATAACAGGCATTAGAAGGATAGGCTTTCATATAGCTAAAGAGCTATTAAGTAAAGGTTATGAAGTGGTCTTTACTTATCGTACATCTTGGGATATAGCTAAAGAGCTTGAAAGATTAGGAGGGTTTGGCCTTCAGGAAAACCTTAAGGACCCAGAAAGCTACAGAAGGATAACACAGTTTACCCTTGAAAAGCTTGGAGGTATAGACTCTATTATCCATACAGCAAGCCCTTACTTTTCTACACCTTTGGAGACATTGGAAAGAGAAGACATATATGAGCACTTTTTGCCCAACGTGGAGGCTCTTTTAATGCTCTGTAAACTCCTTTATCCTATCATGCTCAAAAAGGAAGGTTCTATAAAGGGAAGGGTTGTTGCCTTTGGAGATTGGGCTGCTGAGAGATCACCCTACAGACACTACTTGGCTTACTTCATCTCTAAGGGAGCTCTTCATACGACGGTCAAGGTCCTTGCCAAAGAGCTTGCTCCTTACGTTCTTGTTAATGCCATAGCTCTTGGGCCCGTGCTCAAACCAGAGGGGTTCTCTCAGGAAAAATGGGAGGAGTACATAGAAAAAACACCCTTAAAGAGGACAGTATCCATAGGGGACATCCTTGGACTTACCGAATTCCTACTCCATGTGAAGAGTATGACGGGGGAAATAATAAACTTAGACAGTGGGAGACATATATCTGGTGAGTACAGCTAAGGTAGCAGTTCTTTTCAGTGGTGGTGTGGAAAGCACCTCTTTACTCTACATGTACCTCCAGAGGGGGTTTTTGGTTTATCCCATATACATAAGAGCTGGAGAATCCTGGGAGAGATTAGAACTACAGAACGCTGTATACCTTTGGCACTACACAAAGAAAGTTTATAAAAACTTAAAGCCCATGAGAGTCGTGTCTATTAATGGGAAAAGCTCTTTTAATAGGTCTTTTTACAGAAAGTCTGAGCTGTTTATACCTTTGAGAAACTTAACCCTCATAACAGCTGCGTCAATGTATGCTTTGCAAAAGGAGATAAAAAGGCTTGCAATAGGAAGCCTTGGAATTTATCCTTTTCCGGACAACAGTATAGGCTATATAAAAGATGTGGAAAGGCTTATAAGCAGCGGTTCAAGGGAGGAGTTTTTCATAGAGATACCCCTTATGGGAATGAAAAAGGTAGAAGTGATAAAGAGATTCTACGATAAAGTTCCCTATCGTCTTACCCTCTCGTGCGCCATGCCAAAGAAGATGGGGAGAAAAGTTTTACCTTGCGGTGCCTGCATAAAGTGCAGGGAGAGAGAAGAGGCCTTCAGTAAGTTTTTATGACCCTTTCTTCATGTATCTTTGTATCCTTTCTTCCATCAAATCCTTGTAGTATAGCTTTTCCTTCTTGAGCTTTTCTATTTCCAGTTCAAGCTCATGTGTCATAGGATGATGTTTCTCTAACTTAGATACAAGCTTATCCAGCTCCTCATGCTTTTCGTAGTAATGTTTAAACTCCTTATCCTTTTCTAAAAGCTCCATTATAGCGTTCTCTCTTGTCATAGTATATCCTCCTTATTTGGTTTTATCAACACTAAACCCATCAAACTTAAAGCATAACCAAGCACCAGAGTGAAAACTTCGGCAAATATTATATACATGAGAAAGGCCAAGAGAAAAGGTGCACCACAAACTATAAAGCTCCAAAAGTAACCCCTTGTGGCGGTATAACTCCAGTAGGGATCCTTTTCTGTAAGCACTGGGAAGAACCTCCTTCTTAGAAACAAAGACAAAGGCAAGAAAAAGGTACCAAGTAAAAGAACCAGAAGGTTTAGATAGGCTACGAACTCCTTAGTCAGGGAGAGCTTAAAGAAGGGATAGGTTGCTATGCTGGCCAAAAAGACAATAGTCAAAAAGGACAGAAAAGCGTAAAAAAACTGCCTCGCTCTTTTTCTGTAAAGCTCAAGGAGACTGTCTTTCATACACCTATTGCCTTCACAATCACTCTCTTCTTTCTCTGTCCATCGAACTCTACATAGAATACCTCTTGCCATGGGCCCAAGTCAAGCTTACCATCCGTTATGGGTAGGATCACCTGCAAATGAGTTATAAGGTTTTTTAGATGGGCATCCGCGTTATCCTCTCCAGTTTTATGATGCTCGTATTCCCTTTTAAAGGGTGTCAACTTTTCTAACCACTCCCATATGTCTCTGTGAAGACCCTCCTCATCATCCTGGATTATAACGGAAGCCGTAAGGTGCATAGAAGACACAAGACACAGACCCTCCTTTATACCAGAGGTCTGAACAACTCTTTTGACCTCATCCGTTATCCTGATGAGTTCCCTTCTGTTTTTGGTATTGAACACAAAATACTCAGTATAGGACCTCATTTCTAAATTAATTATACCAAAACAAACCTTTAAGCTGGATCTACCCTTATCACTTTAAGTAGACTTGCATAAAAGGATCTTCAGCCATTTGGACAGCTTTTATCAGAGCTTTTGCCTTGTTTACACTCTCTAACCATTCCATCTTTGGGTCTGAATCTGCTACCACTCCACAACCAGCCTGAACAAAAACTTCATTGCCTCTCAGCACAGCCGTTCTTATAGCTATAGCCATGTCCATGTTTCCTTGGAAGGAAAGATAACCAACGCTTCCTGCGTATATCCCTCTTCTTTCTGGCTCCAACTCCTCTATGATCTGCATAGCCCTTACCTTTGGTGCGCCAGAGACAGTTCCAGCTGGAAAGGTGGCCCTTAGGACATCCAGAGCATCCAGCCCATCCTTTAGGTCTCCCGATACGTCACTCACCATATGCATCACATGGGAGTACCGTTCTATCCTCATAAAGTCTTCCACTCTGACGCTACCTGGTTTTGATACCTTTCCTATATCGTTCCTTGCCAGATCTACAAGCATAAGATGTTCTGCCCTTTCTTTTTCATCTTTCAGTAGCTCTTTTTCTAACCTTTCATCCTTCTCCTGCGTCTGTCCTCTCTTCCTTGTACCAGCTATGGGTCTTGTTTCTACCTTCCCCTCCTCTAACCTTACTAAAACCTCAGGAGAAGAACCGATAATTTTTATATGCCCCAGGTCTAAATAGTACATGTAAGGAGATGGGTTTAAAAACCTGAGAACTCTATAAACGTCCTCTGGGTTACCTGCAAACTCCTTTCTAAACCTTTGGGATAGGACAACTTGTATTACATCACCGGCGGACACATACTCCTTTGCTTTTTCCACCATCTTCATAAACTCGTCCCTTTCCATGTTAGACTTCCACTGGTGAAGGTTTGGTTCAGCCTCTTTGTAGCTTACTGGAAAAACAGGTTCTGTGAATATCTTCTCTACAGCCTCCTCTATTCTCCTCTTTGCTCTTTCGTATTCTTCCCTCAGTCCAAACTCAGAAAGGATGGGACAAACAAGCTTTACCTTTCCCGTAAGGTTGTCATGCACCACCACAAGGTCTGTAAGAGTCATAAGAACGTCATACGTGGACATAGGGTCTGGGTTTTTGTCGTCTATAGGTTCGTAGAACTTTATGACATCGTAGCCAATATAACCTACCAACCCGCCCCAAAACCTGGGCAATCTATCGTCTCCGTATGTTTTAAAGCTTCTCATTGTTGTCCTCAGGATTGAAAAGGGGTCTTTGCTCTCAAAGTAAGAGGTTCTACCCCTGTTTACTATCTCCCCATAGCCTTTTCTGTATTTTAGGACAAAGGATGAAGCTGATATTACAAAGGAGTATCTTCCCCACTTTATGCCTCCCTCTGCACTCTCTAAAAGTATGTTGAAAGCATCCTTACTTTTGAGTTTCAAAAAAAGGGAGAGGGGTGTTTCTGTATCGGCAAGAACTTCGGCAAAAAGAGGTATTACATTGTAATCTTTTGAAAGTGCCTCAACTTCATGCATATTCAAGCTTAGCATTCAAAAGATTTTATACCACTTTAGGAAAACATATCCCTCCAAAGACCCTTAGCCCACTCCATGTACCTCTTAGCCGTAGACTCCTTCCTTGCATTGTCCTCCCTGTGAATGGGAATAAATCTCTCTTTGTCTCTTTCATATTTAAAGCTTGTCTCTGTCATTATGGCTTCCTTATCGCTTACCATGGCGTAGCACACCATCTGAAGGAGTTCTTCTTTTATCTCTTTACCCTTGAACTTTGTGTTTATTATCTTAGCAACGACCTTTCCCTCCGAATGTGCAGCATAACCACTCTTTGGCAGATAGCTCATGGCGGCATCGCCTATAACAAAGACATTCTCGACTTTAGTCTCAAAAGTCAATGGGTCTATGCTAACCCATTTTTCACCCTTTTTTAAAAGTCCAGCAGACTCCAGCAAGGGATGAGCTTTCATTGGTGGTATTATGTTTGCTATGTTAAACCTAAATTCTCCGTGCGATGTTTTAACAAGCTTTTTCTCAACGTTTATATCCTTTATCTGTGCAGATGTTATGTAAGTAGCCATATCCTTATAAAGTTCGTAATAAGCTGAAAGGAAACCATCGGCGTTTAATATGGGCCTTTCATTAGCATCTATAAAGTAAAGGTGTGCTTTGAGATTGTTCCTCTTTATCATACTTGCTACCAATGCTGCCCTTTCGTAGGGTGCCGGCGGACATCTGTAAGGTGGTGGTGGGACGGTTATTAGTATGTCTCCACTTTCAAACTCACTGATAAGTTTCTTGAGATATATGTGTTCAGAACCTGGCTTAAAAGCAGGAGGAAAGTAAATAAGGCTCTCTTTGTAGAAAGGTTTATCCTCTATATCATAATCTATACCAGGAGACAGCACAAGAAAGTCATAGCCTATGTAACCCTGAGAGGTTCTGATAACCTTTCTATCAAGCTCTATTCCTATAACTTTATCATTCAAAACCTTTACGCCATGTTTTACTTCAAGCACGTTGTAAGAAAAACAAAGAGGAGTTAGCTCCAACAAGCCAACTAAAAAGTGATTGGACATAGGACATGACATAAAGAAGGGCCTTTCTTCAACCATTACCACGTTTAAGTTTGGGTTTTCCCTCTTTAGATATTTGGCTACGGTAACCCCACCATATCCCCCACCAACTATGACGACACTGGCATGACCTTGAACTCTTCCCTTTCTGGGAAAAGCTAAGGTTGGCAACAGGCTAAGCCCAGCGGCAGTTTTTAGTATGTCCCTCCTACTAACACCTGATGGCTTCTCTGACATACTTTTCCACCTCCATAAGGATACACTTCTCCACAAGCTCTTTTGCCTTTGCAGTAGAGCCATACTCTTTTTTCAGGTCTATTTTGTAGTTTTCAAAGAACTGTTCAAACTGATCTTTACCGAGCACACCTATAGAATATATCTTTCCTTCCTCTTCTTTGAGCACTATGGAGGCCAGGGGGACCTCTGCTGGACCTTCTATCACTTTACCCCCAGCCTTTGGGTCAAAGAGACTAAGGTGAGCACAGCACTGTATTATGTTAGCCCTCTTGGTGGTATCCGATATCCTGTCTGGTGGATAGTAGTTGATAAAAGAATAGTCCTTTGTTGGATAGCTCCATTGGTGTGGACATATGGCCGAATAGGCTACTATGCTTTTCTTTTTCCCTATTCCACCCTTCCAAGAGTAAGTACCCCCATCGTTAAGCTTTAGCTCTACGCCTTTAACTTCCTCGTTTAAGTCTATCAAATAGCACGGTGTAGACGTAAAAGGATAAAAAAATAAGTACTGTTTGTATGGTTTGATATCTTCGTAAGCGACAGGCTGTCCATTTTCCTTTACGAGAAGAGCTTTTTTGTACTCCTTTAGAAAGCTTTCTTGATTGGCAAGGGCTTGAGAAAAAAGCTTAGAGTCAGCAAGGACTGCCGCAGCGACAGCCCCACACACCTTTATAAAATCCCTTCTATCCATAACATATACCTCAAGTAAACATATCTTTGTACATGCTTCTTGCCCATTCGTAAGTAGCTTTTGCCAAGCTATCGGACCTTTCGTTAATTACCTTTGGCTTTGGTACTATCTTCTTCTCCTTTTCGTTGAAATCGTAAGTTACGTTTATAACAATAGCCTCTTGAGGGTTCCCATTGACCATAGAGTAGCATGTGTTATCGGGAAGTTGGAGCCTGAACTCTTTTCCTGCAATCCGTGAGGCTATGACTCTTGCAACTATCTTACCCTGTGAGTTACCCATGTGTCCACTTTTTGGATATGGAACTCCGCTTATTACATCTCCCACCAAAAAGACGTTGGGGTCACCTTTGGCCTGGAATGTTAAATGGTCTTGGTCTGCCCAGCCTGTAGGCTTGCCCTCTTTGTCTTTGGCTATAAGGTCTGCCATCCACACGAGCTCACCGGCCTGGTGGGGTGGAACAAGGTTGGCATCTGTGAACTTAAAGTTCCCAGCAGATGTCTCTATAACCTTTTTCATGGGGTCCACTGCCTTTATGGAGGCTTTGGGGACGTACTCCACTATGTCAAGGTAGAGTTGCTCATAAGCCATTCTGAATCCTGGACCCTTTGGAGCTATGTCTTCCTTAGGGTCAAGTATGATGACCCTTCCCTTCACGTTGTTCTTTTTAAAAACGTAAGCTACCATGGCTGCTCTCTCGTATGGGGCTGGTGGACATCTATAGGCACCTGGTGGAACTGTCAGAACAAAATCTCCTTCTTCAAACTCCCATACTTTCCTCTTCAGCGCCAGGTGCTCAGAGCCTGGAATAAAGGCTGCTGGATAGTGAACCTTTGTATAGTAGGCCATTTTTTCATCGTCGCCAAACCAAGCCTTGTAATTGTACTTTATACCAGGAGCAAGCACTAGATAGTTGTACTCTATATACCCATGGTTTGTGTAAACCCTCCTCTTATCCCTCTCTATACCCACTACCACTGCGTTGATAAATCTGTAGCCATACTTAGCAGCTGGTTGATTATAGTCGTGGGACAGAAAGTCTAAGTCCACAAGACCGGCAAGCCACTCGTTAGATATAGGGCAGGAGAAGAAGTTGGGCCTTTTTTCTATAAGAACCACGTCTATGTTTGGATTCTCCTTTTTAAGATACTTGGCAACGGTAAGGCCTGCCCACCCACCGCCGCATATCACTACCCTATCCCCCTTAGGTGGTGGCATAATGGCCGAGATCTTACCTGGCCTTTCTGCTGCAGCATGGCTCACAGAAGGAATGCCAAAAGCCAAAGCCCCTACTCCAGCTGCTTTAAAGAGGTCACGCCTTGTTATACTCATAGCCCTTACCTCCTTAATGAATTCTAGTATAAAATTTTAAATTCTATGGTTTTGAAAACAATTAATTTGTTATTATACTTTCATTAAAGCGACTTATATAAGCTAATTTGCATATAAGAAGATCAAACTACCTTCCGTAGGTTATACAGAGCTTTTTCAACCTATAGCTCATACTCCTTGGTATATCCTTCATTTTCCATTCCCAGTTCCCATACTTTTTTCCAGGTGTGTTCATCCTTGATTCTTTACCCAAGTTAAGGAGGTCTTGCATGGGTATTATGCAGTACTTGGCCACAGACATGTATGCAAGCCTTATTAGTACGTCGCTCACCTCATCTTCTCTGAGATCTCTTCCTACGTACCTGTGGAACCTTTCCTTTGAAACATCATCCAGCTCATCTCTATACCAATCCTTCACTGGCATGTTGTCATGCGTAGTTGTATAAACGACAAAGTTCTCCCTATGATTGTGTGGCATAAAAGGATTGTCCTCCGAATCAAAAGCGAAAACTAAAACCTTCATACCAAGGAAGCCAAATTTATCCCTTATGTTTTCCACATCCGGGGTTATAAGCCCCAGATCCTCAGCTACAAAAGGAAATTGAGGGAATTCCTCTTTTAGCTTTTTAAAAAACTCTTCTGCGGGTGCTGGTGTCCACCTTCCTCTTTCCGCAGTCTTTTCAAAAGCTGGAACCTCATAGTAAGCTATAAATCCCCTAAAGTGATCAAGCCTTAGCATATCAAAAAGTTTAAGGTTATGCTTTATTCTTTTTATCCACCAGTCAAAGTCCTCCTCTTTTAGTCTTTCCCAATCGTAAACAGGATTTCCCCATAGCTGGCCCCTTCTGCTAAAGTAATCGGGAGGCACACCAGCTACAACAAAAGGTATGTTGTTTTTTCCAAGTTTGAAGACCCTTCTGTTTTCCCATACATCAGCACTGTCATAGGCTGGATATATGGGTAGGTCTCCCATAAGCTTTACACCCTTTTTATTGGCATACTCTTTTAACTTCATCCATTGCTTAAAAAATATAAATTGAAGGAAATACTCCTCTCTTATTTCTTTCTCCAATCCATTTGTGCCCTCGTCCTCCCACTCATTCCATGGTTTTTTGAACCTATCTCTCAAAGCTTTAAATTTAGCATAGCTTTCAAGCCAGTAAATATTATCTCTCATAAAAGTGTAGTACTCATCATCCTCTTTGAAGTTTTCAAAGGCCATATCAAGCATATGTTTTTTAAAATCCCAAGCTCTTTTATAGTCTATACGTTCCCGTGAAAACGTCTCTTTAACTTCTAAGGTCCTCTTGGGAACAAGCCCATCTTGGTAAAGAAGGTCTAAACTTATAAGAATAGGGTTTCCAGCAAAGAGGGATGTGCTGTAGTAAGGTGAATTTCCATGCTCTGGGCAGGTTGGATTTAGGGGCAAAACTTGCCATATCTGCTGGCCAGAAGCTTCCATAAAGTCTACAAACTTGTAAGCTTCTGGTCCAAGGTCTCCTACACAGGTAGAGGGTAGAGAGGTAATGTGAAGCAAAATTCCAGCCTTTCTCACATGTTATAATTTTACTATGCAGCTTTTGTTTTTGATTCTATCCTTCCTATTCTCCTGTCAGGAGGTTCCTAAAGACATACCTATAGAGAAGTACAGAAGACAGTTTATTGAAGGTGTAGTTGACATAGACAAAGGGTTAAAGGATAAACTGCCAAAGGATAAGAAGTTTCTTATCCTTTCAGTAAGAAGTCCAGAGGATCCAATGCCCATTGCCGTTCTGAGGAAGGAAAATCCAGATTTTCCCTACAGATTTAAAATAACAGGAAAAGATAAGCTAAGTCATGAGAAGGTTATGGAAGGAAGGGTAACTCTTACTGCAAGAATAAGCACTTCTGGTATAGCACAAACCCAGAAAGGAGACCTGATTGGAAGCTTGCAAACAAGCGTAGGTACAAAAGAGAATAAGGTTATCATAAATGCGGAGGTGAGATGATAAGAAGGATGTTGGAGGTTGGGCAAGCTGTGGCTCTTCTTCCTTCTGTTAGCCTCTTTTTGGGAGCAACTTTTTTAGGTATTTACGGTGTTTACGTGCTTATAGATACCATATACGTAGCCCTTACAAAGCCAGAAGGTATAGACCCAACAATCCTTTCGACTAAGTTTATCTCTGTAATGGATATACATCTTCTTTCAATAGTGCTCTATATATTTTCCGTGGGGCTTTATGAGCTTTTTGTGGGTAAGCTAAACGTACCAGATTGGCTAAGGATAAAAGACATAGACCAACTAAAGGCAAAGCTAGCTAGTGTTATTATACTAATACTCGCTATAACCTTCACAAAAAAGGTGGTGGAGTGGAAAAACCCGTTGGATACACTCCTCTTTGGTATTTCTATAGGTGTAATGATAGGTACACTCATATTCTATTATAAGGTGAAGGAAGAGCATTAAACCTATGTACTTCCAAAACATAACAAAGCATACACTGGATGAAAAATTAGATATCAAGCACACAGGTCAGCGTCCTCAACACATCACTCGGCGTATGCCTTTAAAAAGAATCCTTTATGAGCTCCTTTATAAAACCGGAAAGGACATCCTCCGAAAAGCTTCTTCTCTTAAGGCAATCTAAGGTAGTCCTTGAGCCTATAGAATAGAGAGCTTTTACTACAGCCATAAGTTCATAGAGGTCCCTTTCTTCAAAGAGCATACTACAGAGCTTATCCGCTGCTTTGTTTACCTTCTTTTTCCCTACCAGATCAATCACGAGCATCCTGGTTTGAGTTATTGGATTATCAAGGCCGAGCAAAAGCTTGTCTTCAAAACTCAATCTATGAAAAGCCTCCAAGTCTTTTCCACAATGGGGACAAAGCTTATCCTTTTCTGAAATCTCCTTCCAACAGAAAGGGCAAAACCATCGCATGCCTTCATTATATGGTGCATTTGGGTTCAAGGGTTATAATTTACTGAAGCTACTGCGGTGGAACCAAGTTTTAGGAGGTTACCATGAAGGAATGTTTAAGACTGATAACAGAAAGGAGGGCCATAACCTTCTTTGACCCTACGAGGGATATTTCCGATGAGCTTATAAAGGAGATTCTTGAAATCTCAGCAACTGCACCTTCCTCCTATAACCTACAGCCTTGGGAGGTAATAGTGGTAAAAGGCAAAGAGAGGAAAAGCGAACTAAAAGAGATATGCTACAACCAGCAGAAGGTGGAGGATGCATCGGCAAACATAGTCTTCATTGCCAATACAAAGGCTGGTGAAGAACATGTGGACACTGTCCTTGACAGCTGGATAGACTTAGGATACCTACCTGCAGAAAATAGGGACATGCTAAAGTACAGGATACTTGAAAGTTGGATGGACAAAGAAAGAGCCAGGAAAAAAGCCATAAGAGATGCTGCCTTTTTGGGTAT
>JBKBPE010000013.1:0-17703 GCA_046293375.1 Aquificaceae bacterium | reverse complement strand
GACATACTGGGTGTCAGAGTTATAGTGAACACTGTGCAGGAGTGCTATCTAGTTCTTGGTATTGTACACAGTACATTCAAACCTGTGCCTGGCAAGTTTGACGATTATATATCCCTTCCCAAACCCAACCTATATCAGTCCCTTCATACAACCGTTATAGGTCCAAAGGGGAGGCTTGTAGAGGTACAGATAAGAACATGGGAGATGCACGAGAGGGCAGAGAAGGGTATTGCAGCACATTGGGCTTATAAGGAGAGGAAAAGTGTAAAGGAAAACAGCGTTTATACATGGTTAAGGAGCATGGTAGAGAGTATTCAAGGAAGCAAAAACCCAAAAGAGCTTATGGAAAATATGAGATTGGAGCTTTTCTCCGAAGAGGTCTTTGTGTTCACCCCAAAGGGAGACCTAATAGTACTTCCAAAAGGTGCTACACCTATAGACTTTGCTTACCACATACACACAGACATAGGGAACCAATGCACCGGTGCTAAGGTAAATGGAAGGATAGTTTCTTTGGACTATAAACTCCAGAATGGCGATATGGTAGAGATAATAACTAACCCAAATAAAAAGCCAAACTCAGAGTGGCTGAAGTTTGTTGTAACATCAAAGGCAAGAAGCAGAATAAAGGCTTACTTAAAGGATGTAGAGAAGGAAAGGTACATACAAGAGGGAAAGCTAAAGCTTGAGAGGTTTCTCCTAAAGTTTGGCATCCAAAGGGAAGAGCTTTTGGAAAAGCTAATAAGGGAGCTGAACCTCAAGAACGAAGAGCAGGTTTTAATAGCTATAGGTAGTGGTAGGGTAAGCAAAGAAAAAGTCTATAGCATGTTTCAACCAAGGGTGAAGGAAAGCCAGAGAGAAGAAAAGAAAGAAGACCTGCTTATCATAGATGGGCTTGGGGGAGTTTTGCACTTTACTGCTGAGTGCTGCAACCCATTGCCTGGGGAGGAGGTCTACGGTATCGTAACTAAAGGGAAGGGGCTGGTCATACATTCAAGCGAGTGTCCCAACTTACAGTACTTACAAAGAAACCTGCCAGAGAAAGTGATCCCAGTTGTTTGGAAGAGCTGGGAAGGGAAGTACCCGGTAAAAGTCAGGCTGATGGTAAAAGATAGAGTAGGTATTCTCGCAGAAGTCACGTCAACTATGTCTAAAATGGGTGCCAACATACTTGAAGCTAAAACAAAAAGCAATGCTACTGGAGAAGCTTTCATGGAGTTTCTTGTAGAAGTGGAGAACTATCAATCCCTTGTAAAACTCTTGGATGCACTCAGACTAATAGAGGGGGTAGAACTGTGCAAAAGAACCTTTGGCTGAGGTGTTATGAGGAACGTATGGTTCCATACTGCAAGCGTTGGGGAGTTCAACACGGCAAAGCCTATACTCAAAGAGTTAAAGAAGGATTTTTATATTACGCTGACTTACTTCTCTCCGAGGGCAAAAGAATACCTTCAAAAAAACAGTGAGTACTACCATTCTCTTGGGAGAATTCCCTTGGACCTCCCCTTTACTGTAAAAAGGTTTGAGGAAAGGATAAAACCAGAAGTTATATTAATAGTTGAAAGGGAGCTTTGGCCTTCACTCCTTCTTTTTACAAAGCGGAAGAAAATCTTAATAAATGCATACGCAAAAGGGGGGCTCTATGAAAAGTTTATAACCAGAAGGCTTGACCTTATCCTAACAAGGACAAAGGAAGACAAAGAAAGGTTTGAAAGGTATGGATGTAAAGATGTCCGCGTATGTGGAAATTTAAAGTTTGTTTTTGAAGAAAGAGAGTCAAAGAAGTTGGACCTGAATACAAAGGGCTACAAGCTTATAGTTGCAGGGAGCACTCACGAAGGGGAGGAAGAGCTTATCCTAACTGTTTTTAGAAGGATAAAGAAAGCCTTTCCAGAGGTAAAGCTCATAATTGCCCCTAGGCACGTTAGTAGGGCTGAGCGTATTATAAGCCTTGCACAAGGTTTTAAGGCTTGTCTTAGAAGTTCACGGGCCTTTGACTGGGATGTTCTTGTTGTTGACACTCTTGGTGAACTCTTTGATATTTATTCCTTTGCTGACGTAGCCATCGTTGGCGGTACCTTTGTACCCATAGGTGGGCATAATCTTCTGGAGCCTGTGTACCATGGCAAGCCTGTGGTGTTCGGCAAGAACGTAAAAAAAGTCAAAGATATGGCAGATTACATTTTGAAAAATCAGGCAGGCTATATGGCAAAAGAACAGGAGGAACTTTTTGCAATCATTTTAGAACTTCTCACAGGCGGTAAGAGTCATAATGTGCTGGACCTAAAAGGAGGGTCTGAAAGTATAAAACTTTGTTACATGAAAAGCATAAGAGAGATGCTACAATCTTAAACAGATGTTTTAATTTCTTACCGGCGTTTTTATATAATTATCCTATGAATGCTCTTTACAAGCAGGCTATATATGACAGAGCTGGAAAGGTAGCTTTTTACGAAGTCTTTATACAAGATATATCAACTGGTAAATATCCTAAGGGGCTTGACCCCCTCAAAGCTACAACAATGGCTATAGATATACTTGTGGAGCTAAATCCTGCAAGAGTTGGAAACGGGAAACTCCTTTTTGTAAATGTACCTGCCATATTTCTCGAAGCATCTATGTTTGACCTTCTATCCCCAGAGTACATAGGCGTAGAGCTTGTAGAAAATAAAAGGCTAACCAATCAACTTTTAGGCTCTATAAAAACGTTGCTGAAGAAGGGTCTTAAGTTTTCCATAGATGATTTTGGTTTTGAGAAGATAGACTACCTTCCTCTGCTTGGAAAATGTCATTATGTGAAGATAAATTTTAAAAACAACCCATACGATGTAGAGGAACTCAAAGAGGTTCTGGGTATCCTCAAAAGCTTGCGGAAGGAAATAATAGCTAAGAACATAGAAACGAAGGATGACTATGAATCCGCTTACAAGCTCGGCTTTACTCATTATCAAGGTATTTATCTATCAAAACCCATGAAGGTAAAAGACACAAGGACCATATCTTATCTAAAAGAAACCATCCTCAAACTGTACAAGGCTATAAAAGAAAAAGATTCAAAGGGAGTAGTAGACATTTTAGAAAAGGATATTGGAGCTACCTATAAGTTTTTAAAACTCATAAACTCTGTTTATTTCCCAAAGATGAAAGATATAAAAAGCATAGATGAAGCAGTAGCCCGTTTTGGACTTGATAACGTAGCCAAGTTTACCATTGTACTCGCACTTTCCGAGATGTTTGCACAGGATTATGAAGCAAAGTTATGGGAAAAGGCTCTCTTTAGAGCTAGCCTTGCCGAAAGGCTATCAAATATATATGCTCCACGTCTTAAAGAGAAGGCCTACCTTGTTGGGCTTCTTTCCTTGGCTGATGAAGTTTTGGGACAGAGGCCAGAAGGTGTGGCAAGGGACCTCATGTTAGATAGGGATATAATTGAGGCTTTTGAAAAGAGGTTGAACGAATTGGGATTCATACTCTCTCTTGTAGAACTCGTTGAGGATAACAGAGAGGATAAGATAATAAATAAGGTTTCAAGGATACTAAGCACAGGCCCAGAAGACGTCAAAAAAGTTATAAGAGAAGCAGAAAGGGATGCTTCTCAGCTGTTTGTAAACATAGACTAATCTGTAGCGTAGCTGTGAAGACCTGGAAAGTAAAGGTTTATAGCAAAGAAGCAGATGAGCACAGTAATGAATCCAAAGACCACCATCCAGGCAGTCTTTCTACCCTTCCATCCTAACATCTGCCTTGCATGAAGGTAAGCGCCAAAGAAAAGCCAAACTATTAAAGACCAGACTTCCTTTGGGTCCCAGCTCCAATAGCCTCCCCATGCTTCATTGGCCCATGCAGACCCAAGTATTATTGAGGCTGTCCATACTGGAAAAACTAGAACTATAGCTTTGTATGTTATCTCTTCAAGCGTATCCAAAGATGGCAGAATGCCTATGCCCGGATACCTTCCTTTTATAAGGTAGAGAAAAGACCCAGCAAAGGATACTGTAAAGCCAGCATAACCTACAAAGGCTGTGACAACGTGGAGATAAAGCCAGTAACTCCTAAGAGCTGGCATGAGCGGGTGTTATGTCCTTTGAAGCTCTAAAGATGGCAAAAGCTGAAAGGATGAAGAGCAATGGAACCAAAAAAGCTCCCAAAATCCTAAAAGAGTACTTTCTCTCTACTAGAAGGTATACAGAACCCGCAATAAAACTCCAGAAGGTCAAGGCTTCAAAAAGGTTACTCCATGGTGGATGAAAAACGCCCAGTTCATAGCTCTGTATGCCCCTTCTTATCATGGCAGTGAGATTTATCAGGAGTGAGAAAAATAGCGACCATGTGGCAATCCTACCGAGCAAGGCATTCTTCAGGAGAGGATAAGATAAATAAAGAATTGAGGATATGGCATAAGACAGCATGGCTGACTTGTACCAGAATATATTATCCACCCTCAGAGAGGTTAGAAATATCACAAGGAAAAGGCTGACAAAACTTATAAGGATGCTGTTTAACTTTCCCATTCTTTCACTGTAGGTTGCATATTTCATGGTTTTAATTTACACCTTTCTATCATAACTTTCAACATGCTCTTACTCTTGAAAATAATTCCTAAATGCTTTATATTATAATGCATTATGGTGAAGGAGATCAAAGAAAGAGTAGAAAGCTTTATAGATGTGTGCAAGAGTATGGGACTTAAGATAACCCCGCAAAGGGTAAGTGTTTACGAAGTGCTTTTAGGCAGAAAAGACCACCCCACTGTAGAAGAGGTTTACAATGAGGTCAAAAGGATGTACCCTTTTGTATCCTTAGCTACAGTTTACAGGACGGTAGAGATTCTTGAAGAGCTGGGTTTTGTAAAGAGGGTTGCTTACTGGGGTAGTTCTGTAAGATACGATGCCAACGTGCAGGAGCATCACCATCTCATATGCATAAAGTGTGGTGCCATAAGGGACGTACATATCCATATAGATTGGAAACCACCTATGGAGCTAGAAGGATACAGCGTAAACGCTTACACGGTTCACATGTACGGGCTTTGTCCTCAATGCCAGAAGAAGGAGCTCTAAAGGTTTATACATCGCAAGAGGCTCAGGAACGATTGGCTAAAGAACTTCCAGAGTGGTCTTATCAGGATGGCTACTTAACAAGAGAGATTTATACCAGGGATTGGAAGGAAACTGTCCTTATCTTTGGAGCTATAGCTTATATTTCCGAGGTTCATAGGCACCATCCCAATATGGAAGTTTCCTTCAAAAATCTGAAAGTAAAGCTCATAACTCATGAGTTTGGCAGTATAACAGAGAGGGATTTTGACCTTGCCAAGGATATAGAAAAGACTCTTTTCATGAGACAGAAGAAGTGATATAATTAAGGAAAGGAGCCGTAGTTCAGCTCGGTCAGAACGCCGGCCTGTCAAGCCGGAGGTCGCGGGTTCAAGTCCCGTCGGCTCCGCCAAAGTTAAAGGCCTTAAACCTGCGTTTTGAGCTTTTCTTCTATGTAGTGTTGACTTAAAGCCTCTATTAGTTCATCAAGTTTTCCTTCAAGTATATCTTGAAGTTTATAAAGGGTAAGACCTATCCTGTGGTCTGTTACTCTGTTCTGTGAAAAATTGTACGTTCTTATCTTCTCACTCCTCTCTCCAGTACCAACCTGCACTTTTCTCTCCCTTGCCAACTCTTCTTCCCTTTGCTTCTCATAGAAGTCTTTAAGCCTGGCATAGAGGATCTTTAACGCTTTCTGTTTATTCTGAAACTGTGACCTTTCATCTTGACAAGCTACAGTTATACCTGTAGGTATATGGGTTATCCTTACTGCCGTTTCTGTAGTGTTTACATACTGGCCACCTGCTCCGCTCGCTCTAAAGGTCTCTATCTTTAAATCCTGAGGGTTTATCTCTATTTCAGTCTCATCCACTTCAGGAAGAACTGCCACTGTTGCTGTCGATGTGTGTATCCTTCCGCCAGCTTCCGTTTTTGGAACTCTCTGCACCCTGTGCACTCCTCTTTCGTACTTCATCTTTGAATAAACCCTCTCACCCTCTATTAGAGCTATAACTTCTTTGTAACCTCCAAGGCCTGTCTTGTTGGCACTCAGTATGCTAAGCTTCCAACCCTTCTCTTCTGCGTATCTTTGATACATGTTTAGGAGGTCAGCGACAAAAAGGGAGGCTTCTTCTCCCCCCACACCAGCTCTTATTTCTAAGATCACATTTTTGGAATCTCTTTCATCTTTTGGTAGCATAAGTATTCTGAGCTTTTTTTCAACTCTTTCAAGAGCTTCTTCTATTCTCTTTATCTCTTCTTTGGCAAGTTCCTCAAATTCCTTAGACTTGATTAACTCCTTAACGCTCTCCATATCGCCAATTAGCTTATTATACTCTCTGTATGTTTCAACTATTTCTGAGATCTCTTTGAGTTCCCTGCTTAGCTTAGCAAACTTCACCTTGTCCTGTATTATATCTGGAGAGATAAGCTCCCTTTCTAATTCCTCGTACCTCTTTTCTAAGCTACCCAGCTTATTTTTAAGTTCACAAGACAGTGTCATTCCTTTGGCGATACACCCGTCAGTTCAAGGTAGGCGGGTCTAACCCTTAACCTTCCAGAATAGAAAGGATGGCATAAATTACACGATTCTATGTAAACTGTCCCACCCTTAATGGAAAGCAGAGTAAAAGTGTTTCCGCATCCGCAGACAAAAGTGGTAGGCTTAAGCTCTGGATGAATACCCTTCTTCATGTTCAAACCTCCGTAAAAGTATTAATATAAATTATCTCCCTTAGTTTTTCAACGGCATTCCTTAATGCCTCTGGCTTTGTACCCCCTCCTTGGGCCAGGTCGTCCCTTCCACCACCGCTTCCTCCAAGCAACGCCCCAAGCTCTTTGATTATACCTTTAGCGGGGAACTTGTCTTTGAGAGAACTAGACACAGCCAGCAAAGTGGAAAGCTTTCTATCCCTTTTACTTGCAAAGAATACGATACAGTTGTTACATGAACTCCTTATACTGTCAGCCATAATCCTTAGGCTATCTGTATCAACATCCTCAAACATGCCCCAATAAAGCTTCACACCTTTTATCTGTTCCTCTTTTATATTCCTTTGCATCTTCTCTTTGTATAACATCTCCTTTAGCTTATGTATTTCTTTCTCCTTCTCCTTAACTTGGTTTTGAAGTCTGTCTATAGCCTCAATAAGCCCATCTTGAGAAACACTCAGTTGCTGAGCAAGGTTTTGAAGAAGGTTATGCTCCCAGGCTGAGTGTTCTACAGCCCATCTTCCTGACTTGGCTATAACCCTTCTTATCCCTGAGCCCACGGAAGATTCAGATATTACCTTAAAGTACCCTATGTCTCCTGTTCTTTTGACATGTGTTCCACCGCAAAGCTCCTTTGATATTTCACCAGCAGTCACAACTCTAACTCTGTCCTTGTATTTTTCCTCAAATATGGCAATAGCCCCTTCCTTTATGGCCTGTTCATAGTACATTTCCTCTACAACTACTGGGTAGTTTTTCCTTATATGGTCGTTTATAAGTTCCTCTATCCTCTTTAACTTTTCCCATGGGACTGCTTCAAAATGCGTAAAATCAAAGCGTAGATACTCATCAGATACAAGAGAGCCAGCTTGTCTCACATGCTCTCCTAACACCTGTCTTAATGCTGCATGAAGGAGGTGCGTTGACGTATGATTTCTTCTTATGTCCCCTCTTCTTTCCGTATCTATCTTTGCGTAGACTTTATCAAAGAGCTTTAATGTCCCCCTTATCTGCTTTCCTCTGTGGGTTATAACCCCATCAACTGGAGACTGTGTATCTTCTACTAAAAAGTGAGATTCATCAGTTTTTATGATTCCCCTATCACCAACCTGTCCACCTCTTTCTGCGTAAAAGGGTGTTTCCTTAAGGAAAACCTCTCCCCATTCTCCTTCTCTTAGTTCAGAGACCAACTTGCCACCTCTGAGTATGGCTATAACCTCTGTCCAGACATCATCCTGCTCGTAGCCTACAAAGGTAGAAACTTTCCCTATATCTTTGAGATGTTCATAGTATGGTTCTGTCTCTTTGGAAACCACTTTGAAATGTTTTCTTGCCTTTTCTCTCTGCTCCTCCATATGATTTTTGAAACCTTCCATGTCCAAAGATAAGCCTCTTTCCTTTGCTATCTCTTCAAGCATGTCCAAAGGAAAGCCGTATGTGTCATAAAGGTCGAATATTTGCTTACCGTTCAGAACTCTTTTACCGCTTCTTGAAGCTTCTTCTAAGAGATCCTCTAAAAGGGGCATGGTTCGCTCGAGCGTACTTATAAATCTCTCTTCCTCGCTCTTTAGAATACCCTTTACAAAGGATGCTAATTGCTCGAGCTCAGGATACGCCCTCTTCATAATGCTTACTACAACATCAACACCCCTGTAAAGGGAGGGTTTCCTTATATCCAATTTGTAAGCGTATCTTAAAGCTCTTCTGAATATCCTTCTTATCACGTAACCCCTTCCTACGTTGGAGGGAAGCACGCCGTCAGATATGGCAAAGGTGCATGCCCTTACGTGGTCGGCAAAGATCCTGAGAGCTATGTCAACCCATGGGTCCTCTCCATATTTTTTCTTTGAGAGTTCTTCCCCAAAAGATATGAGTGGCCTTATTATGTCTATCTCATAATTGGTCTTAGTACCTTGGAGAACGCTTGCTATACGTTCCAGCCCCATACCAGTGTCTATGTTGGGGTTGGGGAGTGGGTGTAGATGTCCCTTCTCGTCTCTTGTGTATTGCATAAAAACAAGGTTCCAGACCTCCAGGTACCTTTCTCCACCTTCGTAAGCCTCACCTCTGTCATAGTGTATCTCCGAAGATGGTCCGCATGGACCAGTATCTCCCATCTGCCAAAAGTTGTCCTCTTCTCCCATCATCCATATGCGTTCACTGTTTACTCCTATATGCTCGTTCCATATTCTGTACGATTCTTCATCCTCTCTAAAGACAGTTATGTAAAGTTTATCCTTAGGAAGCCTGAGATGGTCTATAACAAACTCCCATGCGTATTCTATGGCTTCTTTTTTGAAGTAATCCCCAAAGGAGAAGTTTCCGAGCATCTCAAAGAATGTATGATGCCTTGATGTGTATCCTACGCTCTCAAGGTCATTATGCTTTCCAGAGACTCTCAAACATTTTTGACAAGAGACAGCTCTCTTGTATGGTTTTGCTTCTATACCTAAGAAAACGTTCTTAAAGGGTACCATCCCGGCATTTACAAAAAGAAGGGTTGGGTCAGACTCCGACACCAAGGGTGAGCTTCTAACCCTTGTATGTCCCCTTTTTTCAAAAAAGCTCAAAAAGAGTTCTCTTATCTCATTTGTAGATAACATACCAACATAATTATAATTCATATAAAACTCTCTCCAGAGTGTGAAATTTGCATTAAAATAGTCCAAAACGGATAATTGTGACCACAGGAGGTGCGCAATGACTGGTAAGCTGATATTTAGCACAGCAGACCATAAGGTAGCCTTTTTTGAAGAGTTAACTCCAGCAAGTGCAGTACAGGCAAACCAGTACATCATAATCCATAAAGGTGAAGGTGTGATGCTGGACCCAGGGGGGCACAAAGTTTTTCCCAAACTTCTATCGGACATGTCAGTTTTGATACCACCCAGTAATATAAAGTGCATACTCCTATCACATCAGGACCCTGATATAGTAGCCTCTATAAATGGATGGCTTATGACAACAAATGCTGTTGCTTACATATCTAAGCTCTGGACGAGATTTTTGCCCCACTTTGGGCTGGACTCCCAACTTGAGGATTGGGTCATTCCTATAGATGACAACGGCAAAAAGCTAAAGTCAAACGACTACGAACTTTTAATACTTCCAGCTCATTTTCTTCACTCTCCAGGGAACTTCCAAGTTTACGACCCATACTCCAAGATACTCTTCTCTGGAGATTTGGGAGCATCTTTAGGTCAAGATTACTATTTCGTTGAGGACTTTGATACTCATGTAAAGTACATGGAGGGCTTTCATAGGAGGTACATGGCAAGCAACAAGATACTCAGGTTCTGGGTAAACATGGTGCGTCAGCTTGATATAGAGACAATTGCACCTCAACACGGAGCCATATTCAAGGGCAGGGACATGGTGGAGCGGTTTTTGAACTGGATTGAAAACCTTGAGGTGGGTGTGGACTTGATAACCCAGGACAAGTATAAAATACCCTTATGAAGGGTAAAGACTTCTTAGCTCTGACTGTTGCCTTTAACCTAGTTGGAGGAGTCTTGGCAGGGCTTTTGATAGGCTATGCCTTTGATAGGTGGTTTATGGAAGGGGTTTTCAAGACTAAAACTTTCCCCGTTGGTCTCATCATCTTCTTCTTTCTGGGTATAATCTCTGGTTTTTGGAACGCATACAAAGACTTAAAGAGGCTACAATGATAAACTACTGGACGGATAAGTTAAAAAGGGTTGGTGCTTTGCTCTTTCAGGAAAAGCTTGTAGACGCTAGAGCCGGTAATCTGTCTGTTAAAGTGGAACAGAGGATGATAATAACAAGGAGGGGGTCACACCTTGGCCTTTTAAAGGATCAAAGTTTTATACTTTTGGACATAAACAGAGAAGATACTTTGGATGAAAGGGCATCATCGGAAGTTGCCGTTCATAGAAGCATCTACAAAGATACACAAAAGAGAGCTGTGGTTCATGCTCATCCACCAAAGGCTGTTGCCCTATCTTTTAAGGTAGAAAGAATAGTTCCAAAGGATTCGGAAGGTAAGTATCTGTTAGGTGAGGTAGATATAGTTTCAGACCTTCTGCCTGGAAGCTTTGAGCTTGCAAGAGAAGTCTCTAAGGTTTTAAAAACCAAAAAGCTTGTTATTGTAAAAGGTCATGGTGTCTTTTCTGCCGACGAGGATCCTTTTTATGCTTACAGTCATATATCTGTACTTGAGTATTCTTGTAAAATACTTTTGGAATGAGTGAAGTCTACAGGGGTTGTAGGATACCATCAGAGCTCTATTACCATGTAGAGAGCCAAGTGTGGTACCGTATAGAAATGGACGGCAGTGTTAGGATAGGAGCTACAGATGTTGGACAGATAAGAGCCGGGAGAATGGTAAACGTGAGGATAAAGGCAGTTGGTAAGCATGTGCCAAAGGGCAAACCCATAGCGAGCTTGGAAAGCGGCAAGTGGACTGGTCCAGTTCCAGCAGTTATTGAAGGTGAAGTTATAGAGAGGAACGAAGCCCTCTTTGACACTCCAGAGCTTATAAATGAAGACCCATACGGGGAAGGATGGATAGCAAGGCTGAGACCAACAAACCTTGAGAGAGATATCAAGGACCTTCTCACTGGAGAGGAAGCTGTAAGAAAGATGAAAGAGTATATAGATAGAGAGTCTGTGGAGTGTAAGGATTAACCTTTAAATTCAGGTTACATCAACTCGGTACTCTACTTTTTCCAAGCCCTTTAGGTCTTCTGGAAGGGTCTCTATCTCAGACAGAAACACGTCTCTTATCTCCTTTATACTTGGTAGAACTTTCTTTAAACTACCCCCCTCACAAATAAGCTCAACAAGACCACCTTCTTCATACTTGACAACCTTATCATGCTTCATTTTCCCATCCTTGTAGTATCTCAACACCTGCCTCTTATAAGGAAAGGTAGCCTTCCCAGGGCTCAGCTTGAACTTGGGCTCCCCTTCGTACTCAACAAGCTTATAGGCTATGTCAAGATATGGCGCGTCGGAAGAGGTTATAAACTTAGTACCAACACCAAAGGCATCTATTGGACAACCGCAAGACAGCCAATTTTCTATGTTGTACTCATCTACGCCACCGCTCACTATTATTTTTACATCTCTCAGCCCTTCTTTGTCAAATATCTCTCTAACGTCCATTGATAGCTTTTTTATATCCCCGCTGTCAAGTCTGACCCCGACAACCTTAACGCCCTCTTTCATAAGTTTTGCTGCTTTTCTTGCACCTTCCAAGGTGTCGTAGGTATCTATCAGAAGTACGGCCATGCCAGGAAAGGATCTGGCAAAGGCTCTGAATGCATCTTCTTCCTCTTCAAACACCATGACAAAAGAGTGGGCCATGGTGCCAAATACTTTTATTCCAAACTCCTTACCAGCTTGGAGGTTGGATGTACCGTCAAAGCCAGCTATGTAGCTTGCCCTTGCTGCATAAAGTCCAGCCTCTGGCATATGAGCCCTTCTTAGGCCAAAGTCTATAAGGGATTTTCCCCTTGATACAAGAAAGCTTCTTGCAGCTTTTGATGCAGAGATGGTTTGAAAGTGTATGACATTTATAACAAGTGTCTCAAGAAGCTGAACTTCTGGTAAAGAGCCCTCTATCTGAACTAATGGCTCCTTTTGAAATACTATCCTTCCCTCTGGTACAGCATAGACCCTTCCCCTAAACTCATACTCTCTGAGATATTCAAGAGCATTCTCCTTGAAAATCCCCAGACTCTTTAGGTACTTTAGCTCTTCGTCTCCAAACTTGAACCTTTCTAAATACTCCAAAAGTGTTCCAAGACCGCAGGACACTAAAAAATTTCTGTTCTCCGGAAGCTCTCTCACAAAAAGACTAAAAACCGCATTCCCCAACTTTTGAGCATCAAGGTAAGCCTGGACCATGGTAAGTTCGTAAAGATCTGTTATCAAAGCTACCGACTTCATATTAGCCGTAGCTTGTCTCTTCCTCTTTTGGCTCTATCTTAATGAGGGCATCTTCTGGTGTTACGTTATCACCTGGTTTAACAAATATCCTTTTGACAACTCCGCTTATGGGTGCATGTATCTCGTTCTCCATTTTCATAGCTTCAACTATAACCACAGTCTGACCCTCTTTAACAGCTTCACCTTCCCGTACCAAAACCCTAACAACTCTCCCTGGCATTGGAGCAGTTGCATCGCCAGGTTCTGTAGCCTTTGGTATTCCCTTCTCTTCCGTTTGTACAACAGACGTTGAAGCTCCCCCAGTTGGCACAGCCTCTACTAAGGGTGTAAGTTGGACTTCTTCCAGCCTTCCATCTACTCTTAGGTAATACTTTCTTGGTTTCCCTGCTTCCTGGTATGCACTGACTCCTTCTACTTTTACTTTGAACTTCTCGCCATGATAGACTATTTCAAACTCAACGGGTGCTGCACCTGGAACAACTCCAGGTTTTACTTCTGCGGCTTGCTCAAGCTCTTCAACTGGTTCTGGATGAAGCTCTCCCTTCTCCCTGGCAGTGAAGAAATCCTTCGCCTGCATAGGAAACAGAGCATAGAGAAGTGTCTCCTCATCAGAGGCTTCTCGCCCAAGCATGGAGCTTGTTTCTTGGTATGCCTTGTTCCAGTCCTCTGGGTCCGCGAGGTCTGCAGCCCTTATGGAAAAGTCTGGTTCCTTACCGGGACCCAATATCTTCTCCGCCAATTCTTTCGAGATTGGTCCTGGTGGCCTTCCGTACTTGCCTTCCACGTAATCCCTCACTTCTTTTGTTATAATCTTGTACCTCTCCCCTGATATTACATTTAGAACAGCTTGAACCCCTACTATCTGAGAGGATGGTGTGAGAAGCGGTGGATGCCCTAAGTCCTTTTCTACATGCGGAACTTCTTCTAGAGCTTCCTCCATTTTATCCAGAGCCTTAGCCTCTATAAGCTGAGCCACCATGTTGGATATCATTCCGCCGGGTATCTTGTGTATGAGCACTTTTGCGTTCACGCCTGCATACTCTGTTTCGTACCTTTTGTACTTTTTCCTTATGTTCTTTACCATCTCAGCAAGCTCATCAAGCCTCTTCATGTCTATACCAGTATCGAAGGGAGTTCCTTCTAGCATAGCAACTACAGACTCTGTGGCCGGGTGAGAAGAACCAAAGGCAAGGGGAGAAAGGACTGTATCCAACATATCCACACCAGCAAGAACGGCCATCATATGGTTCACTATGGCTGTACCGCTCATATCGTGGTTGTGAAGCAATACGGGGAGCTTGCCTTCTGTTGATTCTTTTATGCCTTTTATGATGGTATAGGTTTCAAAGGGCATAATGATGCCAGTAGCATCTTTGAAGGATATCCAATCTGCCCCCATCTGGGCTATTTCTAATGCATACTCTATCCACTTTTGGTACGTGTGTATGGGACTTCTTGTGTAGCTTATCTCAGCATGTACTTCCCCACCAAACTCCTTTATGGCTCTAACTGGAATCTCTATATTCCTATTGTCGTTCAAAGCATCAAACACCCTAAAAACCTGTATGCCATTTTTTATGGCTCTCTCTACAAACTTATAGACCAGCTTGTCTGATTTGGGTCTGTACCCTACTATGTTCTGACCTCTAAAGAGCATTTGGAGCTTAGTTCTTGGCATGACCTCCTTTATGCGCCTTAGCCTATCCCATGGGTCCTCTTTAAGGTACCTAAGGCACACATCGTATGTGGCACCTCCCCAAACTTCTACAGCGTAGAAACCAACCTTGTCCATAGCTTCACACAGAGGCAAAAGGTCATCGGTTCTGACCCTCGTAGCAAGCTTGCATTGCTGGCCATCCCTTGGTGTTAGGTCTGTTATGAGTATTTTCTTCTTAAATCCCCCCTTTTCAAACTCCTTCATCTTTTCTTTTATCTCTTCCACAACCTCAACAACTTGCATGCTTACCTCCTAAGTTTTTATCAAAATCCGTGATAGTTGGCTATGGCAGCAGATACTAAAGCTACAAAGTCTTCTTTGTCTCTGTGCTCTGGATAGGTCAGAAATTCTGGGTGTTCCTCAAGGTACTTGGTGGTGAACTTCCCACTTCTGAAATCTGGGTCTTTCATTATGTTTATCAGTAGGGGAATTGTAGTTCTTATACCAGTTATTTCGTAAGTCTCAAGCGCAGCCTTCATCCTGTCCACACAAACTTCCCAAAGCGGTGCCCATGTTATCAACTTTGCTATGAGAGAATCGTAGTAGGGTGTTATCTCGTAACCCCTTGATGCAGCATGTTCCACTCTTATACCAAAGCCACCAGGTGCATAGTATCTTTCTATTGTTCCAATGCTTGGTGCAAAGTTCTTCTTTGGGTCCTCCGCATTTATCCTACACTCTATGGAATAGCCGTTAAACTTTATGTCCTCTTGCCTGTATCTTAGTCTTTCTCCTGCGGCTATCCTTATCTGCCACTTTACTATGTCAACGCCTGTTACCATTTCTGTGACAGGATGTTCCACCTGAATTCTTGTGTTCATCTCTATAAAGTAAAGGTTGCCCTTTTCATCAGCTATGAATTCCATTGTTCCAGCACTATAGTAGCCTATCTCCTTTGCCGCTTTTACTACAAGATTTCCATAATATTCTCTTTGCCTCTCTGTAAGTAACAAGGATGGTGCTATTTCTACAAGCTTTTGATTTCTCCTTTGAATGGAACAGTCCCTCTCACCAAGGTGTATAACGTTTCCATAGGTATCTCCTAGAACTTGAAATTCTATATGTTTTGGGTTCTCTATGTACTTTTCTAAAAGGAGGTCTCCCCTTCCAAAGGCCTTAGCAGCTTCATTGTAAGCATTCTCATAGTTTTTTACGAGTTCCTCCTCCTTTCTACATATTCTTATACCCCTACCACCACCACCGGCAGATGCCTTCAGAAGTACAGGATACCCTACATCCTTGGCAATACGCTTTGCTTCTTGCAGGTCCTTTAGAACTCCATCGCTGCCTGGTACTGTAGGCACTCCAGCCCTTTTCATTACTTCCTTTGACCTTGCCTTATCTCCCATTAGTTCTATAACCTTCCAATGGGGACCTATAAAGGTTATGCCCTTCTCCTCGCAAAGCTTTGCAAAATGTTCGTTTTCTGCTAAGAAGCCATAGCCTGGATGTATGGCATCCGCACCCACTTCAAGAGCCAAGTCTACGATCCTTTCCATGTTTAGATAGGTATCTAGTGGGTTAACGCCTATCATGTAAGCCTCATCTGCCATCTTAACATGTCTGGCAGTCGGTTCTACATCAGAGTATATACCTATCGTTTGGATGTTAAGCTCTTTGCATGCCCTTACTATTCTGCAAGCTATCTCACCCCTGTTGGCTACCAAGACCTTCTTGAACATGCCTTCCTCCTAAAGGAGTTCTATCTTGTATTCAATGGGTGCTATCTTGTTTATCATGTAGGCTATAGAACATGTTCCAGGATTGTATATGGTTTTTTCGAGAGCCTTTTCTACATCTTCTTTGGAAACATGGCCTTTTACTTTCACGAATAGGTATATCTTGGTAAAAACCTTCGGATAGTCTTCCGTTACTCTCTCTGCATCCGTCTCTATCTGTATGTGTTCCGTATGCTTTCCCTCTTTGTGAAGGGCTTCGTAAAGATGTATGCCTACACACCCTGCTATGGAGTGGAAAAGTAGCTCTGGTGGCCTTATGCCTCTACCTTTCCCACCCACATAGCCTGCAGCGTCTATTGGCACTTCTCTACCCGATTCGCCTGTGCCTATAAAGTGAAAGTCTTCCTTTTGGACTACCTTAACCTTCATACTTTCCTCCTAAAAAGGTGGTTATTAATTATAAGCTAAGTTTTCAAAAAGTGATAGTTTTTATCATACAAGGGGCTTTGGTGTATGAATAACCTATGGTAGAATAAGAGGTTCTATCATCCCGTGGATATCACAAGATGCCATATCACAATGGTTCCCAAATAAAACCAAAGAGGTAAGTATTAAGTAAAAAATAAAAAACTTTGAAGGTCTGATTAAGAAAGTGTTAGGAAAACCGGCAAGACGAAAAAATGTCTATGTAAGGAGATTTTGAACCCTTTAGGTAATTCAAGGCTATTTGAGAGCTTATAGGTGCGTGCAATATTCCGTTTCTATAATGTCCAGAGATTACCATGTAGTTTTCACCTACCTCAAAGATGGGCATCTCATCAGGAGTTGCTGGCCTGTAGCCGTAAAGCATAGATATAACCTGAGCTTTGGAAAGAGATGGTACTACGCTTATGGCACTTTCAGAGAGATTTTTAATACCTTCTAAGGTGTTCCCCGGTAAAAAGCCCACATCTTCCGATGTAGCACCCACATAGAGATAGCCATCCCTTGGTATAAGATAAGATACAGAAGAATAGTGTGTCCTTGTAAGGCTTGTATTTTTTAGCTTTAGAGCTTGGCCCTTTATAGGATAAACAGGTATATCAAAAAGCTCCGCAGTCCAAGACCCAAGGGCAAAAAGGTAGAAGTCTGACGCATAACTTCCTTTTAGACCCTTTAAAACCTTTACGTTACCCTGATCCTTTTCCACCCTAACAATTTCATCAATCACAAATTCCACGTTTAGTCTCTCCATGGCAGAAAAGAGAGCAGTCATAAGAATTTCTGTATCTACCCAAGCCTCTTCCAGGTAGTTGATCAAACACAAAACTCTGTTGGAAAGCCAAGATCCTCCTTCTAATATCTCCAGCTTATAACCCAAGCTTTTGTAATCCTCTACCCTCTTTAATAGCTCCTCTTCACCCTTTAAAACCAATCGGTATATACCTCCTTCCCAAAGATCCACCCTTTTATTGGAAACCTCTTTTACAAGTTTTACAAACTCTGGATATGCTTTAAGACTTCTGTAAGAGAATTCAAAGAGTTCACCTTCCAAGCTTTCTGAAAAGGGAGCCAGCTTACCACCTGCTACGCAGGAGGAGGCTTCCTCCTGACTCCTTGTTATTAGCTTCACCTTAGCACCGGACAGGGAAAGCATAAAAGCACTGCT